>NZ_JAPZBC010000001.1:7160000-7460000 GCF_027460265.1 Streptomyces sp. WMMC940 | reverse complement strand
GGTGGCGACGGCCAGCCAACGACGGGCCCTGCTGAACGGCGAGACCGTCCGGTATGACCCGGGGATGCCGACGCTGATCTCCCACGACCCTGTCACCGGCCTCACTTCCCACATCTGAAGGGTGTTGTGGACGTGCGCGCAATAGGGCTCTGTCGGGGATCTTGCGCTGTCGCACGGTCATGGGCCGAGGAGTACGCGTTGGCGTAGGAGATCGAGGTTGGCTCGTCCATAGGCCATGCGTTTGAGGAGTTTGGCGCGGGTGACGTGGCCCTCGACCTGGCCGGAGCTCCATGATGTGGAGAGTCCGGCAGTGGCGGCGTCGAAATCTCGTCGTAGGCCGTTGACCAGGGAATGGGAGGGCTGGTAGGGCTTGTGCTCGTCCAGCACGGATAGCCGTCCGGTGGCTTTGACCAGGAGTTCTTCGAGGTTGCCAGCGCGGGCGAAGCGGCGGACGGTGGAGTGGTCGAGCCGCAGTGTCCGGCCGATCGCCGCCAGGGACTGCCCCTTGGCCAGCAGTGCCTGGACCGCGGCGAATCTCTCCGCCGTGCGGGCGACCAGGCCCCGGGGCCGGCCCATGACGTCGAGCAAGCCGTCAGGTGGGACGAACGGCACGGCCACCGCCTCAGACGGCTCCGGCACGACCGGGTCCCTCACGGTTTCCTCCGCTGTGACCAGAGTCTCTGCGAGAGCGGCCCGGATGCACCCGTGGTGGGATCCGACCGTCCTCTCCACCGCCTCGGCGATGTTCCGCCACAGGTGCCAGGCGTCGGCGACCTGCAACGCCTGCGGGGCACCGGTTCTCGCTCCCTCCTCGTAGGAGCCGGCCCGGTCCCGGCAGATCACCTCCACTTCCGGGTGCCGGCGCAGCCAGGCGGCCAAGGGCTCGGAGTCCGGGCCGGGCAGAACATCGACCGGGCGGCGGGCTTCCAGATCAACCAGGATCGTCGCGTAGGAGTCGCCCTTGCGTAGAGCGAAATCGTCCACTCCCAGAGATCTGACCGTACCGACCGGCGGCTGCGGAACCGAGCGGAGCAAGTCCAGTAGCGCGTCCTTGGCCATGCGGATCCCGAGGGCAGCTGCCAAGCGGGCGCCGGGGCGGCCCGAAGGCTCGCGCACACCCTGGTGTACGGTCCCAACGTCATCATCTCGGCCGGCCTTCGCGACACCGATCACCGTCCCCGTCATGGCTCGTCGACCAGAGCACGGACCAGGCGGGCATGTGGGAGACCGGCGGTGCCCGTTCCCGGGCACTCCCCCGCCGCCGCCATCAGCGCACCCCGAGGGACCGGACCCACGACGTCACCCCGCACGTACTGACACCGACTCCGGCCCGGTTCCCGCACGTGTGCAGTCGCCGGCCCGGGCTTCGGTCCCGCTGGGCACCGGGGGTCCGCCGGTCAGACGCCGAGGCGCTGCTTCACCTCGGCGAAGAACGCGATGTGGCGGTAGTCGCCTGCCGCTTCGTCGTAGTCGGTGTAGCGGTTCGTGAACTCCAGCAGTCCGGCACGGACGTCGGACACGTCCTCCGTGCGGATGCGCCGCTCGATGGCCTGGATCTCGCCGAGGAAGCCGGCCAGCACCCGGGGCAGCTCCGGCCGGAGGTGGATGCGGTCGCCGTTCAGTTCGATACCGTCGTTCTGGGAGAGGTAGTTGAACAGGACCTGCGAGGCGACCGCGTCGTAGTTGGGCCGGGGGATCCCTTCGACGGCGTAGCGCAGAAGCCGTTCGGCGAGGATGTACTCGTACGCGGCACGCGCCTGGTCGCCGGGGAGATCGTGGTCGTTCAGGCACACCAGCATGGCGGAGACGTCGACGCGGAGTTCCTCGAGTCCGGCCAGCGGCTTGAGCTTCTTGGCGTCCAGGTAGTCCGGGATCGGCATGTCGCCCTGCCTGTGGTGGAACTCGTGCAGCCGCACCCACCAGGACGACGCGGCCTGCACACGGTCGTCGTCGGCGCCCTGGATGAGCGGGAAGCTGCCGGGCGCCATGACCTCGTCGATCATCTTGCGGGTGACGCGGTTGTGGCGGGCGACGAACTTGTTGATGAAATAGAAGATGAGGTCGTCGGGGTCCTGTCGGCCGTCGATGTGGTTCTCCGGGAAGAGCGCAACGACCACCCTGGAGTTGAACCCGTCCGAGCATGCGGTGATGTTCACCGGCATGGTGTTGCTGCCGTACCGCTGGGCCAGGTGCGGATCGGTCGGCAGCGTCTCATAGGTGAGGTAGTCCAGCGAGAGCCGGGGGAAGTACGAGGCGTTGAACAGCGAGAACAGATGGTTGTCGCGTTCGGTGTTGATGTGCGCCTTGGTGCGCGTCAGGCGCGGCTGCGGCCCCTGTTGCCGTATGTCGTCCATGAACGCCCGCACGACGGGCTGACGGCGCAGGTGCTCCGAGGACTCCAGCCGCCGCAGCAGGTCCGCCAGGAACTCCGGGCTGCGGACATCGGCGTCCTTGGCGAGCTGCGTTCGTATCTCGTTGACCTCGTCGATGACGAGCTTGATCTCGTGTGACACCGCTAACGCCTCTTCGTCGTCGTGGGATAGTTCTGCCGCTTCCAGTACTCGAGGCCGCCGATCATCTCCTTGACCCGGAAGCCCGCCGCCGCGAGGTGGGCGGCGGCTCTGGTGCCCGCGTTGCAGGCGGGACCCCATCCGTAGGTGAC
Organism: Streptomyces sp. WMMC940; assembly: GCF_027460265.1. Classification (NCBI taxonomy): domain Bacteria; kingdom Bacillati; phylum Actinomycetota; class Actinomycetes; order Kitasatosporales; family Streptomycetaceae; genus Streptomyces; species Streptomyces sp. WMMC940. The sequence goes on along the minus strand of NZ_JAPZBC010000001.1, from coordinate 7,457,338 downwards.
GTAGACCGGCGCGGGATCGAGCATGCGGAGGACTTCGCCGGTCATCCGCTCGTGGGGCATGCTCAGCGCACCGGGCAGGCACTCCTCGTCGTAGACGTCCGTCGTGCGGGCGTCCACCAGCACGAATCCGCCCGCCCGGGACGCCAGATCGTGGTACACGTCGAAGGGGTCCGTCTCGCAGGCCAGCCGCGCCTGCCGGAAGTAGGCGAGCGCCGCCGGCGGCGGTGCGGGGGGTGTTGCCAGGACGCGGGAGAACTCGCCTTTGCCCGGAGGTGGTTCACCGTCCATCCAATGCTCTCCGTGCCGCTGCTCGTGTTGTCTGTGCTGTGTGGTCATCCGCTCTTTCCGCGATCCAGCTCTCGATGAGGAACTTGTCGATGGAGTCGGGCCGGCAGCCGTTTCCGGCGTCGATGTGGTCACGCAGCTCGGCCGTGGTGAACCAGCGCGCCTCGACCAGTTCCGCTCCGTCGACGTCGGTTTCGTCGCCGACGGCCTCGGCTCGGAAGGCCACCATGAGCCCGGCGGGAAACGGCCACGCCTGGGAGCCCTGGTACACGACGTCCTTGACGACCACACCGGCCTCCTCGAGGACCTCGCGCCGGACGGCGTCCTCCAGGCTCTCGCCGACCTCGACGAAGCCGGCCAGGGTGCTGAAGTTGTCCGGTCCGGCACCGGCGTGTCGGCCCAGCAGGCAGCGCCGGGGTTCCTGTGCGCACTCCACCAGGACGATCACGGCCGGCTCGATCCGGGGGAACAGCATTTTCCCGCAGCCGCGGCAGACCCGCAGATGGCCGCCGTCGCGGCTGGCGGCGACCCCGCCGCACGCACCGCAGAACCGTTGGTTGCGGTGCCAGTGCAGGATGCCCCGGGCATACGCCAGCAGGCCGGCCTCCGCGAGGGTGAGGGTGGACACCATGGCACGTACGTCCCGAACGCCCTCGGCGGCGCCCAGGGCGGACGCCTCGTCCTCCGCCAACTCCGACAGATCGGCCGCGAATACGGCCTGGTCGCCGTCCAGTCCCAGGAACACGGGTTCAGGAGCGGCCTCGAGCAGGGCCCGCGCCATCCTTCCGGTGCGTTCGACCGGTGAACCGTCCTGGACCAGGCACTGGTCGCGCCAGAGGGGGACGACGCGGGTCCCGGGCCGGGCGGTCAGCCCGGCGATCCAGGCGGCGTCGGCCCGCCGGGCGCCGGCCCGGTCGAGTTCAAGCCCTGAGTAGTGCACGGGGAAACTCCTGTCCTTCGCTGCAGCGGCTGAGATGGGGCCCACTCCTGGCCGCGTGCCACGGCGGGGGCGGCGCTGAGGGCCGCGCCGAGCGAGGCGAATCCCTCGGCCAGGTCGGCCGGGCAGTCGTCCAGGAGGCCTGCGACAGCGTCCCACACCACCCGGGCCGCCCTGACCAGCAGACGGTCCTGCGGCGGCGTCATGTAGTGCTGGAAGCCGAGCATTTCGAGTGGGGCCGCGACCTGCACCAGTACATGATCCGGCATCTCGATCAGCCAGCCGTCGAATCGTCTCGATTCGATGATGTGTCTTACTGCGGAACGGACCGACTCGACGTCGACGTCGTCACCCTGTCTGCGGAGTATCACTTTCCAGGGCCCCCGCGACGCTGGTCCTCGTAGCGGATCGGCTGGTACGTGGCGAGCCGTTCGAAGTCGCGGTAGAGCGTCTCGTAGTCGTGGTTGCGCACCAGGAAGGTGCCGCCGTTGTCGATGAGTGAGGCGCCCTGCTTGATCTCCTCCCCCACCGTCACCTTCCACTTGATCTCGACTTCGCTCTCCACCTCGGGCTCCACCAGTTCAGAGACGATGCCGGGCCGCTTGGGCATCACGGCGTCGAAGCAGTACATCTGCTCCTGGTCCCAGGGGTGGCTCTTGAGGCCCGCCTCGATCTCGAAGGCGAGGTTGAGCAGGGCGACCTGGTAGTTCTGCTGCATGGCGGCAAGACCCGCGAGGCCTTTGAAGCGGGCCCCGACCTCCAGGAAGACCAGCTCGTCCTCCGCGGTGTGGAACAGCTCCAGGTGACTGGCGCCGTCCAGCTTGCCGAGGGCTTCGAGTACCGTCTCCGCGAAAGCGATCATCCGGGGGACGCGGGGGTCCGTGTCGATCAGGTTGATGTCGGCGTTCACCCGGCCGCGCTGCACCTCGGTCGAGTTGACCAAGTACTCGGTCACCCCTCCGAACACGGTGCGCCCGTCCTTGACGACCAGGTTGACGCTGTACATGGTGCCGTCGATGTGCTCCTCGTACTCGTAGCTGCGGCCCAGGTCGTGCGGCAGGGCGAAGAACTCGTCGGCGGAGAAGATCTTGTAGACGCCGTCTGCCGAGGCCGCGTCGACCGGCTTGAGGACGAAGGGCATGCCCACGTCCGCGGTGATGCGGTCCAGGCAGGCCGCCGGGTCGTCCCGGAAGCCCTGCTCGTCGAACCGTCCGAAGCGGGGCACGCGGAGTCCGGTGCCGGCCAGCCTCTCCTTCATCAGGCACTTGTCCCGATAGGGCAGCAACTGCTCGTAGGTGGGCCCGGGAAGGCCCAGCTCCTCACGCAGTTCGGCGGTCAGCAGCAGGTTGCGCTCGTCGAAGCAGTGCAGCGTGAGTTCGCCGGTGCCGCTCTGCCCGGCCAGTTCGTGCACGATCGCCCGGGTCGCGGCGGGGTCCACGATCGACGACTCGGTGTACGAGGGGTCGTCGAGGCCGCACGGCACCACGTGGATGCGGTGGAAGTAGGAGCCCTCGGTATCCGAGACGTTGACGCTGTCCTGCTCGGAGAAGATCCCCACGAACCGGACCTGGTCCGGTTCCACCAGCAGATCGTGGCGGAACACGCCGAACCCACGCGTCGATATCACTACGACCGTCTTCACGCGCTTACTCCCATGCTCGTCTTGGTGGGTGCCCTACGTTCCAGGGCCAGCAGCAGCGGAACCGCCACCAGGCTCAGCCCGAGCAGGAAGAGCATCGGCAGGACGTCACCGCGGGCCAGCAGGAAGGTGAGCAGACCTGGCGCGGCGATCTCGCCGACGGTCCAGGACAACTGGTAGGTGGCCAGATAGCGGCCACGGATGTGACTGGGGGCCATCGTGACGCTCAGGTTCTCCATGGCGGGGAAGGCGACGACCTCGCCGAGCGTGAAGACGACCATCGCGAGGAACAGCCCGACGTAGGTCACGACGTCGGGCGTCGCGTACATCACCGTGAACATGCCGAAGGACGCCGCGTTGAGGACCGACCCCAGCATGACGACCCGGCTCATCCTCGCTCGAGACGTCCGCTTGGCCACCAGTGTCTGGGTGAGGGACACCTGTACCGCGTTGACCACGATCAGGGCTCCCGCCGTCCAGGCCGGCAGTCCGAGCACGTCGACGATGTAGATGGCCAGCAGGATTTTGATCAGCATCTGTCCGAAGACCAGCGTGGCGTTGATGCCGATCAGCAGGGCGTAGGAGGCGTCCTTCAGCACCGCCGCGTAACCCGCCCCCGACTGCTGCCCGGCGTTCCGCGTGGGCGGTTCCGGGTCGGTGTCCGGGCTCCCGGTGTCCTCCGGCACCGCCGCCGCGTGCTCCGGCGGCCTCCATGCCAGTAGCAGAACCGAGGCCAGGACGTAGCTGGCGGCGTTGCCGATGACGATGGCGTGCAGCGCGGCGCCCTCGCCCAGAGCGAACGCGAACGCGGCGAGTGCGCCGCCGACGCCCATCGCCGTGTTGCGCAGAGCCGTCATGAAGCCGAACCAGGCGATGCGCCGGTCCTCCGGCGAGGCCAGCACGACCAGCCCGCTGCTCGACGTCCAGTACGTCGTGTGGCCGATCTGGACGAGCAGGACGACCACGACGATCTGCCAGACCGAGTCGGTCACGAGGAAGCCGAGGTACCCGACGACCGACACGAGGTTGCCCCAGGCGGCTGTCCGGCGTGCGGTGAACCGGTCGATCAGCGGCCCCACGATCACCGATGTGGGCAGGGCCAGGAGCCGCGCGAGGGTCATCGCGGCACCGACCGCGGTGACGGACACCTCGGTGGTTCTGGTGAAGTAGACCAGTGTGAACGCCATGATCAGCCCGGTGCCGAGGCTGTCGATGAGGCTCGCGGAGACGAACCTGCCGTTCCCCTTCAGTCGTGGTACGCCGAATCTCTGCCATATCGACTCGGGGGCGATGGTGGTTGCCACGTGTCCCGGCTCTCTCTCGTGTCGCTCGCGGGGCGGGAAGGGTCAGGACGATGCGGGACGGGTGACGACCCGTACGCGGTCGATCAGGGCGTCGATGCGTTCGACCGCGGCGGCCGTGGTCTCGGCCGTCACCAGGACCTGGACGTGGCGCCCGTAGTTGTCGGTCATCGCCGTGATCTCCTCGCCGGGACGGACATGGACATCGACGCCGAACACCCCTGCCTCGGAGCGGAGTTCTTCGACTCCTTCGACCCCCTCGACGATCCCGGGCCTTCCGTTCACCCACTTGGTGGCGGCCCCCAGCGTCGGGACGGGGCGCTCGGTGAGCGCGGGCAGCCGCCGGAACGGCCATCCGGATGCGTACTTCTCCATGTCGAACCCGTGGGTGACCGCCATGAAGTCGAGCAACCGGTCACCTGCGACCCGGTCGTGGCCCTCGATGATCCGGGGGCCCTTGGCGGAGAGCTTGACCTCGGTGTGCCCGACGCCGTCCTTGAGGCCCATGGCCGTCAGGAAGCCGGTCACGTGCCGAACGATCGTGTTCTCCTTCTCGTCCTCGAGGATCGCCGGCAGGGCGTGCCCCATCTCGACGCAGCCGTCGTGGAACTTGTCGGTGATGGAGACGACGATGTGGTGGCCGTCGAACGAGAAGCTCTCCACGCTGTACTCGACGCCGTCGATGTACTCCTCGGCGATGAAGCGGTCCACCGGGTAGAAGGTGGCCATGGGCAGGTCGCCGCGGCCTCGCAGTCCGGTCAGCTCCGCCCAGGCCCCTTCGGTCTCCTCCGGGCCGCGGACCACGGCGATGCCGCGGCTGGCGGTGCCGTCCATCGGCTTGACGACCACGGGGAAGCCGTGTTGCTCGCCGAACCTGCGGATCTCCTCCGCCGACTTGACCTCGGCACAGCCCACCGACTCGAACCCGGTGCGGTGCAACCACTCGCGCATCCGCAGCTTGTCGTGGAAGCGCCTGGCCACTTCGTACGAGGTGCCGCCGAGCCCCAGCATGTCGTTGATGCGCCCGGCCAGTTCGGTCGCCTGCTCCACGAGGGTCATCACCGCGGTGAAGCCGTACGCCTCGTGTGCGGCGCGGACGATCGGCCGGGTGACGTTCCAGTCCAGGTAGTCGACCAGGAGCAGCACGTCCACCGCTTCCGCCTGACCGGGCAGCAGCCGCTCCTTGTGCTGGAGGAAGACGACTCGCAGGCCGAGTTCCTTGGCCTTCTGGATGGCCTCCAGCCGTCCGCCGATGATCAGGATGGTGTCGGGCTTTTCCACTTCGGAAGTTCCTTCGCTCGTCATGATGTCACCGCGGCCGGCCTGGTCGGGGCGACGGGCGTCGCTTGCCGGTCACCGCCCTGCGCCTCGTCGTAGAGGGCCTCGACCAGGATTTCGAGGCCCTGCATCAGGCTGCCGTCCTCTGCGGTCAGCGGGGGGAGGAGCTTGATGACCTCGCCGTCGCGGCCGCAGGTCTCCACGATCAGGCCGCGCTCGAAGCAGCGACGGGACACCTTCGTCCCGGAGATGCCGGCGGCGCTCAGGTCGATGCCCCGGATGAGGCCTCGTCCCCGTACCCGTGCGGCGAATCTGGCCGCCACCTCCCGCTGCAGGACGTCCTCCACGAGCCCTGCCTTGCGCCGCACTTCGGCGCCGAAGGCCGGATCGGCACCGTCCGACCAGTAGGTGCGCACGGTCTCCGCGGCCGTGACGAACGCCAGCTGGTTGCCGCGGAACGTCCCGTTGTGCTGACCGGGTTTCCACACGTCGTATTCGGGACTGATCAGCAGCAGGGCCATCGGGAGGCCGAAACCGCTGATCGACTTCGACAGGGCGATCAGGTCCGGTCGGACTCCCGCCTGCTCGAAGGAGAAGAACGATCCGGTGCGTCCGCAGCCCACCTGGATGTCGTCGACGATCAGCAGCACCTTGTGGGTGTCGCACCAGCGGCGCAGGCCGGCCAGGAAGTGATCGGGGGCGACGTAGACGCCGCCCTCGCACTGGACGGTCTCCAGCAGCACCGCGGCCGGTTTCTCGACACCGGAACTCGTGTCGCCCACGAGCCGGTCGAGCAGGTCCAGGCTGTCGAAGGGCCCCATCGGGGAGTCGGGATACGGTACGTGCGTGGTCCGGGGCAGAATCGGGTGCAGGCCCTGCTTGTAGAAGACGGACCCGCCCGCGGCCAGCGCGCCTGTGCTCACCCCGTGGAATCCGCCGCCGAAGGCCACGACGTTGCTGCGTCCGGTCGCCAGGCGGGCTATCTTCAGCGCCGCCTCCACCGCGTTGGTTCCGGACGGGCTGCAGAACTGCACCTTGTGGTCCAGGCCACGGGGCAGGAGCACATGCTCCTCGAAGAGCTCCAGGAACCTCTGCTTGGCGGTGGTCGCCAGGTCGAGGCCGTGTGTCAGCCCGTCGCGTTCGATGTAGTCGATCAGCGCCCGCTTGGCGAAATCCGGGTTGTGCCCGTAGTTCAGCGTTCCCGCACCGGCGAGGAAGTCGATGTAGCGGGTGCCGTCGGCGCTCACCAGGAACTCGCGGTGCGCGGTCGCGAAGGTCGTGGGGAACGCGCGCGAGTACGAGCGCACCGCCGACTCCCGGTCCGCGAACACCTCGGCCTGGCCTCGACCCTTGATCACGTTTCCCTCCGTCTCCGATACGGTCATGGCCGTCACCTTCCTCGCTCCGGCACGGGCAGGTCCTGGCCGATGTACTGCGAGAAGGCGACCGTGTTGGCCGGGCCGTCGCCCAGCCGGACCCCGTTGACCACGACCTCCCGCCGGGCCTCCAGGCCGGCTCGGTGGGCCTGCGAGGCGGTGTCGGCGGTCACGATGAACATGCCGACCGCGTCGAGCTGGTCGGAGCGGCCGCTGAGCCGGTCCCCCGGGTTCTTGGTGGCCCGGGCGACGAGGGTGCCCGGGGGGAACTCGATCGAGCGGAACTCGGTGGCGTCCGGCGGCGGCAGGACGACCATCTCCACGGCGTAGCGCGGCGGGCGCCGGGTGAAGCCCAGATCCGGCCTGATGCCGCAGCCGACGTCGACGAGCACTTCGGCGTAGTCGACCCCGTACGCCTCGCCGATGGAGACCGGGGACGCGAAGCCGCCGGGCCGCGGATTGAAGTCGACGAGTTCGGCGGTGCCGTCGTCGGCGACCATGAACTCCAGGTGCGTGCCGCCGTGGTGGAACCCCAGACATTCGTGGATCGCCCGGGACCTGGCGACGACGGCGTCCAGGTGCGGATGGTGGTACGGCGTCTGCATGCCCTGCTCGACCACCGGATCACCGGCCAGCACGTACCGGCCGGTCAGGGTCACGAAGCCGGCGTCGCCGCAGTGCACCATCGACTCGACCGACAGGAGCTCGCCCTCGGCCTTCTCCTCCACGAGGAAGCCGCCGCGGGCGTGGATGTACTCCCGCATCAGTGGGTTGACGACGTCGACCGTACGAGCCGCGGCCGCCGCCTGGTGCAGTTCGGCGATGGTGGCGACCTCGAAGCAGAGGGCGCTGCCGGTTCCGTTGGCGGGCTTCAGGACCGCCGGTCCGGAGAACTGCCAGCTCTCCCAGGCGAGCGCCTCCTCCAGGGGGACGCAGCGCAGGGCTGTGAGCCCCGCGCCGTGCAGTTCGGCGCGCACCCGTGACTTGTCGAGGATGCGCGACAGGGTGGCCGGGTCCGTCGTCGGCAGACCGGCGAGCTCCCGGAGCGCGGCCTGGTGGGGCAGGGTCGGCTCGAACATGCTGTGAGTGCCGACGACGTCGTACCGCTGGGCGAGGTCCTTGAGCACCCCGCCGACCGCCGCGTCGTCGGACCAGGAGGCGATGGGGACGGTCTCGTCGACGAGCCCGTCGGGCACCGCGAACGGCCCGGCGGAGCACAGCGGGTTGTGGTTGAGGGCGACGATGTCGAAGCCGCGCCGCTGAACGGCTTGCGCGGTGTACAGCATGGCGTTCATCAACTCGAAGAACACGAACGCTCTTCTGCGTGGCATGGGCCCATCTCACTTCCCGGCCGGGGTCGCGACGTGCGCCGCGACCCCCGCCCCGATGTCGGTACGGAAGCGCATGCCGGCGAATGCGATGCGCTCGATCTGCCCGTAGGCCCGACGGCGTGCCTGTTCCAGTGTGTGGCCGGCACCCACGACGTGGAGCACCCGGCCGCCCGTGGTGCGCGGTGTCCCGGAGCCGTCGCGGCGCACGTTCGCGCAGAACACCACGGCCTCCTCGGGGTCGACGCGGTCCATGCCGAGTACCGCCTGACCGGTGGCGAAGGGGCCGAAGGGCCAGCCGACGAGGGCGCCGGGGTCCTCGGGGTCGAGGCAGCCCTGCACCAGCGCGACGGAGCAGCGGGCGAGACCGTCGGTGTCGAGCCGGTGCCGGCCCAGCCGGCGGGCGAGAACTGCCCGGCACAGCTGGAGGAAGTCGCTCCGCACTCCGGGGAGCACCACTTCGGCCTCGGAGTCGCCGAACCTGGCGTTGATCTCGATGACGACCGGCCCGCGCGACGTCAGCATGGCGCCGATGTAGACGAAGCCGGTGAAGTCGAGGCCGTCCGCCTTCAGACCGCGCACCAGCGGGTCGACGAGCACGGAGCGCAGTTGCTCCCGGAGCGCGGAGCTGTCCTGGGGGTGCGGGGCGATGGAGCCCATGCCGTCGCAGTTCTTCCCCGCGTCGTCCTCGAGGGTGCGCTTGTAGTCCATCGCGGTCGGGAACAGCATGGCGGACTGGCCGTCGAGCAGGCCGAACACCGATATCTCGTGGCCTGTCAGCCGCTCCTCGACGACCAGCCGCAGGTCCTCACCGGTTCGCGCGGCCCGCTCGGCGAAGCGTTCGATCGCGCGGACCGCGTCGGCGGCGTCGTCGCAGACCACGGAACCGTCTCCGTCAGGGGTCAAGCCGTCGGTCTTGACGACGCACGCGTACGGCACCGCCGTCACGTACTCCTTGGCCTTCGCCGGGTCGGTGAACACCTCGAACTCCGCGACCGGAATGCCGTGGTCGCGGCAGAACTCCTTGCCGCGGGCCTTGCTGGACTCCAGTTCGGCCGCTGCGGCCGTGGGTCCGATCACGCGGTGCCCTGCGGCCCGGAGGAAGTCGACGTACCCCTGCGACAGGGCGTCGATGTTGGACACGAAGACGAACTCGACCGGGTGGTCGGCCAGGAATTCGGCTGCGGTGCGCGGGTCCGTCAAGTCGACGGAGGGAGCCGGGAGGATGCGCGGGTGGTCGATGACATCGCAGCCGGGACCGTAGTGGACGACCACGTGCGGATTGGTGCGGGTGAACATCTCGCAGATGCCGTGTCCGCGCCCGGTGCTGTCCACCACGAGGACCCTGCCGGTCGCCCCGGCGGCCGTCGTGCGGGACTCGTTGTCGGTCGTGCGGGTCACCGGCTCGCCTCCGCTCGGGCCGGGGCGAGCGGGGCGGACGGCTCTGCGGTCCAGTCGCGGACGCTGTTGCCGACGTAGACGTGGGTGAGCAGGCCGCCCCACGCCTCGAAGTAGCGGTCGGCGTTGCCGGTGGCGAGGTCCTCGTTGCGTATCCACGACGAGTTGGCCCAGTCGACCTTGGGACGTACGTGGTGCAGATCGTGCTGCACGGTGTCGCCGACGAGGATCCACATCCGGTACGGCGCGTAGAGCAGGACCATGCGCAGCCACCAGCCGGTCCAGGCGGCCCAGCGGGTGAGGGCCCCCTTGCCCGCGGTGTCCGGGGCGGGTCTGCCGCAGAACCTGCCGAAGGTGAGCTGGTCGCGCTGCGCCTTGGTAAGGCGCTCGGCGTTGTCGTACAGCCACCACCGGTGCTCGCTGAGCGTGTAGAGGAGTGTCTGGTTCTGGAAGAAGAACGTGACGGGCAGGAACCAGAAGAGCAGCCACTGCAGCCACCAGCCTGTGAGCACGAGGAACCCGACCGTGCCCACGAGGTGGGCATACGCCATGACGGCCCGGTAGAGCGGCTTCCTGGTCAGGAAGTTGGCCTTGACCCGACTGGAGAAGAACCCCCAGTGGTGGGCCGGGGAGAGGACCGCTCGCAGCAGGTAGCGGCGGAACTGCTGCCGTGTCATGCCGGGCCGGGCCCCGGTGCTCCGCAGGTAGAGCGTGTCGCCGTCCTTGAGCGAGCAGGGGAAGGCGTGGTGGGTGAGGTGCTCCTGACGGTTGCCGTCGTACGGGGGCCGCCACAGCAGCGTCGTGACGAGCTCGCTGACCACCCGGTTCCCCGCGGTGGACGCGGTGAACATGCGGTGCAGTGTCTGGTGGACGACGACCACGTCGAGCCTGCGCATCCCGCCGGCCGTGGTGGGCCACGAGAGCAGCACCAACGGCAGCAGGAGGTACCAGGGCCGGGTGAGTCCGTACACTCCGACGGCGATACCGACGGCGGTCTGGACCACCCCGGCGATCAGCGCGAGTGTGGGTCTCCAGAGGACCCTCAACCGGTCCCCGGCCAGCGGGACGCCCGTCACCCACGTCAGGAAGGGCTGGACGGGGCGCGGCAGTCGACGCATCGTCTCGCGTGGCCGTGTCATCGTGTCTCCGCCGGGCGGCGGCGGTTCAGCCCGCATGACGGGTGTCCCTGACACCGCCGAAGAGGGCGTCGTTGGTCTCGTGGGTCAGCGACTTGGTCAGGTCCTCGGTGCTGACCAGCGTCATGTTGACGATGGTGCGTCGACCTTCGCCCCGGATGGGGTGCACGCGGTGCATCGTGGTGTTCGTCTTCACCACGTAGGCGTCGCCCGGTTCGAGGGCGTAGGACCGGACCTGGCTGCTGATCAGCGCGCCGTAGACATCCGGATTCTTCTTGTCCCACGAGGTGTTGGGCACCGCCTGGACGAACCCACCCTCCGTGTAGTGAGGTGCTTCGAGAACGAGGATGATGCCGTAGGTGTAGTCGTCCCAGTGCCAGCCGTGGGTGTCACCCGACTTCCCGAGCCGGCTGATGACGTAGTGCTCGCCCTCGTAGGGGCAGGTGTGCACCTGCTCACCGACGATATCGCCGACAAGTCGCAGAATTTCCGGGGCGAAGTAGAAAGCGTCGATCAGCGGTCCCTCGTCCTTGATGACCGGCTGCCCGACGGTGGTCATGCTGCGCGGGGTGTTGTCGGTTATCTCGAATACGAGGTCGTGGCTGACGCCATGACGGTCCATGATGACACAGGCCTCGTCCTTGATGGCGCCGAAGAGTTCCGGTGGACACAGCCGGCGGAGCGGCACGATGTGCTCGGCCTCGAACTGCGTGCGTAGCGCGGTCATCCGATCCTCCGTGAACTGCTCCGCGAAATGGCGGCCCAGCAGTTCGTTCACGTCGGCTGCCGCGACAGGTCGCGCGCTCTGCTCAGTGGTCATCCGGTTCCCCTCGTTGTTTTCCGGTGTGGATCGGCTTGTGCGGCGATTTCAGGCAGCGCGTCGGAACTCCAAGGCGTGCACGTTGAACCGCTCTCCTTCGAAATCAGCTCTTCCCAGGTCCCTCAGGCGTTCGAGAAGGTCCAGCATCGTCTTCTTGTGTTCGGCGTACGCCAGCAGCGGAATGTCCATCTCGCACACCTCGAGCGTTCGCCACTCGTAGCCGCGGAGTTCCAGTTCCGCAATGGTGCGCGGTACGTCGGCCAGCGAGGAATGCGCCATGACCAGCCGCCCGCCGGGCACGAGCAGATCGTCCACACGTGCCACGACCGCGTCGTACAGCGTCCGGCCGTCGTCTCCTGCGACCAGGGCCGTCTCCAGGCCGTTGTCGGCGGCGTAGCTGGGGTCGTAGGGAAGATGCGGCGGATTGGTGACGATCAAATCGAATTTCCCGGTCGGCTCGTACGAAGCGAGATCGGCGGTGACACACGAGAGGCGTGCGGTGTCCAGGCCGTTGCGCTCGACATTGGCCGCGGTCTGGCCGGCCGAGGCCGCGTTGATGTCGAGGGCGGTCACATGTGCGGCCCCGGCAGCGAGCAGCGCGACCGTGTAGAGCCCGGATCCGCACCCGAGGTCGAGCGCGTTGACTCCGTCGAGATCTGGCCCGTCCTCGGCGTCGAGGGCCGCGACGAGGCTCAGACCGCAGTCGGTGGGAAAGAGCACTTCCGAAGGGTCGGCGACCGCGATCCGCAGCTGCTTGCCGCGGAACTCAAAGATCCCGTACGCCGGCCGGGCGGCCCAGAGCGAGCCGTTCTCTCCGACCGGCAGCACACGCCGCGTGGTGGTGGGCAACTTCGAGGCAGTGGTCATCTCAGCCATAGACCTTTCGAATGATTTGGGCAGCATGAAAGCCCGCGGACGGTGCTGTGCTCAATACGGTCCGCGTCAAGGCGTGCGAATTCGGTGTCAGGGCACGCAGCCACATCGCCGCGCGCACACCTGGCACTTGCGGCAGAAACTGGGAAGTTCGGCGCGCTCTACGAGAAGAGGCTGCCGGGCGACGTCACGCGGTTCACTTGGAGAGCCGCTGACAGATCAGCGGGGACCAGCGGGACGGAAGTGCAACAAACTGGGCGCGGCATGGAAGGAAACACACACCGGGCCACTTTCGGAACGGTACACAACGCACTGCCTCCGGCTGATGGATGAACCAGATACGGACCTGCGGAAAGGGATGGTCTCCACAGGAAGTCGAGCAGTATTTCAGTGAGCACCGCCAGGCGGGGTGACCTGGCCGAACACAAGCTAGTGACGGCCGATATGCATCGTCAACCGCTTTTCGACATCTGCTCGTCAGAGCCCGACGTCACTCCGCCGGAGCAGGCCGGCAGCGCCACGACCTGCATAAACATTGCGTGATGCGGGTGCAGTGGGCTACCTGAACGGAGCGATGCCGCCCTCGTCCATGACGAGTAAAGCGTCGTCACTTTGGCCGGAGCCAATCGCTGCACGGCAGTCCAACAGCCCACTTGATCACTTGTCAAGAGGTCGTGAGCAGCGGCGAAGAACGCCGCGAACTCTCCGCCAGGCGAAAACACGCCGAATCTCGGGGGCACTGCGTGCGTTCCGCCCGGAACTACGGGGCCGAGCGCATGACGCCATGGCATATTTCCGGCCAATGAACGGAGAGGGTGCGCCACCGATCGACCGCGGCACGCTCTTCGCCGAATCGGATTCCCGCATTCCGAAACGGCGCCAGAACACCACCCCAAATTATCGCCAAATGGTGCTCACCGGGTGGCCACGAGCTACCGGACCAGCGGGTGGGCTCCGGATCCGCCGTCCGGGCCGCGGGGAGCTGGGGGTCTCCAAGGCGGCCGCGGCGGCGGGGCGGGGCCGTGGGGCGCTGCTCGTGACCGTGGCCCGGAGGTCGACCGGTCGGAGCCCGGGGCTTCGAGCCGAACACCGATCCCGGCAGCGCACGCCACGCAGTCTCTCCTCGCCAGGCGCGTGACATCGGCGGACCGCCCTGGCACCCTGACGGGTCCGGATCACCTCCCTTGCCTGCCAGTTGCTCAGCGGCTCTCGGGTCACGGCACGAACGGGCGTTCGGGGCCACGGTCGTGATCGCTGCCTGCGCCTGCCGGCCGTCCTCCCACGGCACGCCCTGACGAACCGCCTCGGCGGCGGCCGCAACCGCACGGCGCGGGATGTTCGGTCAGTCGGATCGTGCCGGGGCGCTCCCGTACGGCCCCAGGAAGTGGAAGGCCCGGTCGCGGGCCTCGTACAGGAACAGGGACGTGTCGCTCAGCTGGAGTGCGTGTGTCGCGCCCGGGGCGAAGGCGAGGGGTTTGGCCAGGCCCTGGTGGGTGGTCGAGAACAGACGCTGTGCCAGGGTCGCGGCGGTGGCGTCGGGGGCGGGCAGCGTGTCGAGGGCGGCCGTCAGGAGGCCCACCGCGTCGTACGCCTCGACCGACCAACGGGCCGGGGGCGTGTCGTAGCGGTCGTGGTGGGCCTTGGCGAAGTCGGACAGGCCGGGGGCGTCGGCAGCGGTGAAGGGGGAGCTGAACACCCAGCCCTCCGCTGCCCGGCCCGCTCTGCTGAGGAAGGTCGGTGTCATCACGTGCCACATGCCTGCCCGCGCGCCGGTGAAGTCCAGGCGGGCCAGCTCGCGGGCGCAGGCCGCCGCCCGGCCGGGCGAGGTACCGGTGTGGACGACCGCCTGGGGCTCGGCCGCCAGGGCCTCCCGGACGGCGGGGGCGAAGTCGGCCGTGCCGGCGTCGACCGAATGCACCGTCACCGTACCCTCGTTGGGCGGGGTGGCGCGTAGTCCGCTCACCCACGCCCATCCGGCCGCGCCCGCCGCCCGGTCCTCGATCACAGCGGTTCGGGTGGCCTTCGCCTCCCGGGTGAGGTGGCTGATCAGGGCCGCCTGCAAATTGTTCTCGCCCGCCCTGGTCACCGCCATGGTGCGGTGCTGGGACGTGTGGAGGGTGGTGCCGTCCGAGACGTTGACGAGGAGCATCGCCGTCCGCGCCCTCTCGTACAGCTCCGCCACCGCCGCCGCGGCCGCGGCGGTCGTCGGGCCGATGACCGCGGTAACCGTTCCGTCCGCCGTGAGGCTTTGGGCCACCGTCCGCGCGCGCTCCGCGGCACCGCCGTCGTCGACCACCCGGAGGGCGAGCCGATAGGCCGCGCCGGCACGGGCGTTGTGCGCCGCCACCGCCAGCCGGACGCCACGCTCCACTGCGACTCCGTCCGTACGGCCCGGCCCGGTCAGGTCCGCCTGGACGGCGAGGGTGTGCACGGGTGGCGGGGAGGCGGCGCCCGCCCGGCCGGTCTGCCGACGACGGCTCACCAGATACGCAATGCCGCCCGCGGTCACGCCCGCCACCGCCGCACCCGCCGCGAACAGCACCCCTCGGCGGCCGGGCCTGTGGCCCTCAGGCGCGGGCACGGGAGGGGCGGGCTCCTCCGGGGGCGGGGGGTCCAGCGCCACCGAAGAGCGCTCCGCCACCAGACGCAGCACGGGGGAAGGAAGCCAGTCCCCGGCTCCGTCCACCGGGCCGAGAGCGTAAGCCACCGCCGCCGCGGTCGGTCGGTCCCGCGGCTCCTTGGCCAGGCAGCGCATCACCAGCATGCGCAGCCCTTCGGGGACGCCGGCCACGTCCGGGCCCTCGAAGACCGTGCGGTAGAAGACGCCGTACGGGTCGCCGTCCCCGAAGGGCCGGCGACCCGACGCAGCGAACACCAGCACACAGCCCAACGCGAACACGTCGCCCGCCGGAAGGGGTTCCGCGCCCTTGCCCCCCGCCTGCTCGGGCGGCACATAGCCGGGCGTGCCGACGATCGCGCCGGGTGCGGTAAGCGCGGAGGCGCCCGTGGGGCGGGCGATGCCGAAGTCGATGAGGCGCGGACCGTCAAGGGCGAGCAGGACGTTGGCCGGCTTGACGTCCCGGTGGACCAGCCCGGCCGCGTGCACCTCGGCCAGCGCGTCAGCGAGCCGGGCCCCCAGCACCCGTACGGAGGACTCGGGCAGCGGCCCGCACGCGGCGACCGCCTCCCCCAGCGACGGGGCCGCCACGAAAGAGGTGGCCAGCCAGGGCTCGGCGGCCTCCGCGTCGGCCGATGTCACCGGCACCAGCCAGGGCCCGGTCAGTCCGGCCGCCACCGCCGCCTCGCGCCCGAAACGCGCGCGCAGGCCCGGGTCGGACACCCGGTCGGCGCGGATCACCTTCAGGGCGACGAGCGCCCCGCCGCCGCTCCGCGCCAGATAGACCACACCCATGCCGCCCGCGCCCAGCCGGGCCAGCAGCCGGTGACCGCCGACCTCACGGGGGTCCTCCGGACGAAGTGGCTTCAGCGGCCCCCGTGGTGCGCCCATCCGGTCACCCGCTCACATGGCGCAGCCGGCCGCCGGTGATCTCGTGCAGATACGGCTGCCCGTCGTCGGCGTGCAGTGTGCGGTCGTCCTGGAACGCGTAGGTGCGCACGACGCCCTTGTACGTGCCGCGTGCCAGCGCGTCGCCCACCTGGGCGCGGGTGGGACGCGTCGGCGGTGCGGAGGCCGCTGCGGAGGAGGCCGGTGCGGACGGGGACGCTGGGGGCTGCCGCCGCTCCAGGGTGGTGAGCCGGGCCAGGACCATCCTGGTGGCGTCGTACGCCTCCGCCGCCCAGACGTCCGGCGTCCGGCCGTGGAGATCCTGGTGGGCGGCGGTGAAGTCCTTCAGCGGGCCGGCCGTCGGGGCGAGGTAGGGGGTGACCGTCAGCCAGCCTTCGGCGGCGGCGCCCGCCTCGCGCAGGAACGCCGCGTCCACCGCCGCATGCCCGAGCAGCCGGAGCCCGTCGAATCCGCGCTCGGACAGTTCCCGGACGACTGCGACGGCACCGGCCGGGGCGCCGGCGAAGAAGAAGGAGTCCACGCCGCGCGCCAGGATCTCGGCGACGACGTCCCCGAAGGACGTCGTACCGCGCGGAACGATCCGCGGGTGGACGTCGAGCCCGTTCTCGGCGAAGACCCGCTGGCCGAGCAGGGCGGTCTCGGACGCGCCGGTCGTACCGGACCTGTCCCAGAGCATCCCGAGGCGCCTGACGCCGCGCTCCTTGAGCACCTTCCCCTCGCCGATGACGGTCGCGCGGGAGGTCGGGGCGACCCTGAAGTGGTATTGAGGCTGCGTCAGGTTGTACGAGACGGCCAGTCCCGTGGAGACGCTCAGCAGGGGCAGGCCCGCCTCGTCGTACACTCCCTGGACCGCGAGCGCGGTCCGGTCGCTCGTGGGCCCGAGCACGGCGAGGATGTCGAGGCGGCCGGTGAGACGCCGGGCCACGGTCACCGCACGGGCCTCCTCGCCGCGGTCGTCGGCGACCTCCAGGACTGCCGTGAAGGGCCGCTCCCCGCGCGCGTTGAACTCCTTGACGGCCAGCAGCGCTCCGCGCTCCTGTGCCTTGCCCTCGTCCTTGCCCGGGCCCGTCAGGTCGGCCTGGAGACCGAGAACCCTGCGGGGGCGGCCGGCCGCAGCGTTACCGGCGCCCGTGTCATCCGGGCCGATGGTCGCCCACAGCGCCGCACCACCCCCGGCGGCGAGGACCGTGGCACCCGCCGCCCAGGCCAGAACCCGCCGCCGGGCGGGCGCGGCCCGCTGCCCACGGGACGGGTCGACGACGGTGGCCTCGGCGTCGAGGAGGGCCAGCGCCTCGGCCGAGTGCCCGGCGACCAGGCGGACCACGGGGTCGGGCAGCCAGTGCGTCGCTCCGTCCGGGGCGTCCTCGGCGAGGGAGGCGTCCACCTCGGCGGCGGTCGGCCGGGCGGCGGGATCCTTGGCGAGGCACCGCTCCAGCAGTGCCGCCAGCTCGCCGTCGACGATGCCCTCCAGGTCCGGGGCGTCGTGCACGGTCCGGTAGAGCTGCGCCTCGACCGCGCCCGTACCGAACGGCAACCGCCCGGTCACGCAGTACGCCAGTACGCAACCGAGCGAGAAGACGTCGCCCGGCCGGCCGGTCTCCGCGGCCCGCGCCTGCTCCGGCGCCAGGAAGCCGGGCGTACCGACCACCACGCCGGTGCCGGTCGGTTCACCGTCATCGGTGCGCTCCCCCGCAGCCCCGGTGACCGCCGTCGGGGAGGCGAACCGGGCGATGCCGAAGTCGATGAGCCGGGGCCCGTCGAGGGCGAGCAGGACATTTCCGGGCTTCACGTCGCGGTGGACCAGCCCGGCGGCGTGCACGGCACACAGTGCCCGGGCCAGCGCCTTGCCGAGGAGCCGCACCGCGCGAGGGGGCATCGGGCCGCACGCGGCAACCGCCTCCGCGAGAGAAGGTCCCGGTACGTAGCCCGTCGCCAGCCACGGTGCGCGAGCCTCGACGTCGGCGTCGAGCAGAGGCACCACCCAGGGGTCGCTCACCCGCCGGGCCGCCTCCACCTCGCGACGGAAGCGGGCGCGGAAGCCGGGCTCGTCCGCCCACTGCGGCTGGATCACCTTGACCGCGGCCAGGTCCCCGCCGGCGGACCGTCCCGCGTACACCACGCCCATGCCGCCCGCACCGAGGCGGCGCAGCAGACGGTACCCGCCGATGCGCGGCGGGTCGGAGGGCAGCAGCCTGTCCATCAGCTCCGCGCCCCCTGTCCGTTCACATCCCGGCCCTTCGTCTCCTGCTCCCGGGGGCTCGCTGTCCCCTGCTGTGCCGTGGTGCCGATCCGGGCCTTGACGCGGGCGATCATCTGCACCATCGGGTTGACCAACAGACCCGTGGTCTCCTGTTCGGAGTGGCCCTTCGCACCCTTCACGGCGGCGGACACCTGCACCGGTCCGATCCGCGCCTGCCACCACATGTAGGGGTACGGGCCGCCCTGTCCGTCGCGGAGGTATCCGCCCCGTTCGAGCAGCGAGTCCTCGGCGTAGGAGTTCTGTCCCTCGCCGAAGTAGTGCGCCTGCGAGAACACGGCCTTCAGGCGTTCCCGTTGGCCCAGCCGCTGGTCGGGGCAGCGCATGGTCTCCTCCAGGGTCTCCGCGTTCGCCCAGTCGGCGGCGTGCGTGGTGCGATACACGGTGACGGTGGCGGTCAACCGCACCGCGCCCTTGCCGCCGTCCGCGGGCAGTTCGTAGTCCCGGGTCCGGCTGGCCAGCACGCCGGCGGGCAATCCGGCCCGCTGCCAGACGCAGTTCTCCGCGAGGACCGGCCACCAGCCGGGGTCTCGCTCGTGGGGAGCGCTCCGCACCACACCGTGGCCGAACTCCTCCGGTGCCGCCAGCGCGGCGCCGATCAGTTCCGTCGCGGCGGACGCCGTGCGGGGCAGCTTCGCCGGGTCGGCCTCGACGCTGCGGCGGTCGGACGTGGTGGGCGCCGGGGCGGGCGTGGCCGTTCCCGGGGACACGGACGGGGTGGTTCCGGTGGATGGATCGGCGCGTCCGTTCGGGGCCCGCTCGCCCTTCGTACAGCCGATCGCCGTAGCGCCCAGGGCAAGCACGGCCAACAGCGCCGCCGGTGCCCCCGCTCGTAACACTCTCCCGTAGGCCATGGCCCCCGCCCCTTCGGCATGTCGCCCTGGTCGTAGGCGAGTTCCGCATCCTAGTACTGCGGACCTGCCCCCGCCTCCGTTGTCGGTGAAGTCACGCCGGCACCGCGTGCCCATGTCGCTGCGGTCACGGCAGAGCGCCCCCCTGACCTGGGAGCCGGGGCCCGGCACAGGCCAGAGGGGCAGGAGGGGCGGGGGCGGAAGCAGCATCGGGGGCGGCTCCGGCGCCTCGGTCAGCGTCTCCTCTTCGGCAGGGTCTCCGCCGGCCGTGACTGGCGTCAGGCATTGCTCCCAGACGGACTCGAGCCGGCGGCCGGACGCTTGAGAAGGCGCCCGCTGTTGCTCAGAACAGTGCCAGGCCCTCACTGCTGGTGTCCGCGACGACTGGCCGGAACCGGGTGGGAAGGCCGTCCAGGCTGTCGGGCCCGGCCGCGGCGGCCACGGCAGGAGCGGTCTCGGCCAGCCAGGTGCCGAACCGATGGGCGGCTTCACGGTAGGGGACCCGCGCCAAGACACGGTGCTCACCGGACGGGCAGAAGTCGACGGCAACGGTGAGCAGGCAGGAACGGGGCGCGTTCTGACTACCCGTCCAGGACACGCGCAGCACACCGCAGGGTTTGCGGGCGCGGGAGCCGCGGGGGTCCCGGTGGGTCGGGCGCTGTGATCGGCACGCTGTGTGGGCGGTCCAGGCGGCGAGGTGTGGCAGTGGGAGGGTCGTGCGGGTGCGGCAGCCGGGGCAGCGGTGCCAGTGGCGGAGCCAGTCGACGGCGTGGGTGTGGAAGAGAGGTGTGTAGTGGTCGGCCACGCGGATGTCGTTGCGGTACAGGTGGTCGGGGCGTTCTTGTGTGTTGCAGGAGTGGCAGACGGGGGCGCGGACATAGCCGTGTTCGTGGCAGTGGTCGAGTACGGCGGCAGGTGCGGTGCGGCAGACGGCACACATCCATCCGGCCACCTTGCGGGAAATGCCGGGTTTCCTGCTGAGCACCGAGTACAGGTGGCCCTGCAGTTCCCCGTCGTACGCGCGCGGTGGGGTGGTTGGGCAGTGAGGGCTCGTCGTCTGCCGACCGTCGGCGGCTGGGGCCTGCCGGTGGCGGGAGGGCGGGTCGGTGGCGGCTGCGCCTTCCTGACGGGTCCGTGCGGCTCGCAGCCACTGCGCTTCGGTGTGCTCGGCCGCGTCCAGGAGCCTGACCACGGCGCGCGGCAGCCACCACGTACGCGCCGTGCGGTCGCCGGTTCGTTCCACGAGTATCCGCCGCCAGTCGATCCCCGCCAGATGGTACGGCCGACCGCCGTCATGTCGTGCTGCCCGCTCGGGGTCGCCCAACTCCTGCAGTTCCCGGATGATGCGCCGGCGCCATCGCAGCGGCTGCCGCTCCATGTGGTCGCCCTGCGGTGCGCCACGGAACGGACCGACGCGAACCAGGTCCCGGCGGTCCATCTCCACCGCGTCCAGTTCCGCTGCCGCCCGACGCACCTCGATCTCCGGAACACTCCACTGCCCGCCGCTCGCCTGCACCGTCGCCACCGCACGACCGCCGAGCAGGACGTACCCCGCCCGGGCATCGGCAGGAGAGGAAGTGAACGCCGCGGAAGCCGTCGGCACGGCACTGTCGGTCGTCAAGCCGGCCCACAGAGCGTCGGCGGCGCCCAAAGGGATCAGGCCGCCCGTACGGCAGGGGGTGACACGCTTTGCCATACCAACAGGCTAACGACCGGCACCGGCATACCGAGGGTCGTTGATCGACACGCCTCACCACGGCAACCACTCTCCGGCACCGGCCATCCCACGACGGAACTGGAGTGCTGTACGTCCTGACATTGTCCGGGCGGCCGCGACGGCGGGGGCGCGGCGGCGACTGTGACCGCCTCTTGCTGCCGCCCCCGCCCCGTGCCGCACGACGGCGAACGGCCCGGACAGCGCGTGGATGGCGAGCTTCTGCTTCTTCACCAGCAGTCCGACAGCCTGGACGCCCGACCCTCCGCCAGGAGTCACAGCCGCTGCCGGCTGCCGTCCACCCGATGTCTTCCTGTCGGCGGGCCTGCGGGGCGGACGTCTGCTTGACTTGTCCTCGTGGACACATCCGGCCGACGGACGGTCTGGGACACCACCGAGGTTGCCGACGACTTCGTCCTGTGGGACGACACGGTCGGGTGGCTGTGGGGCTACCCCTTTGTGTTCGAGCAGCTGCGCTTGGCGCAACCGGATGTAAGGGTCCTGGTGGACGTGGGCTGCGGCCCCGGGAAGGTCGCGCGCCGTGCCGCCGAGGACCACGGCCTCCAGGTGCACGCGGTGGACATCTCTCCGAGGATGCTGGCCCTCGCGGCCGCCCGACACGGCCAACCCCGTATCACCTTCCACCAGGCCTTCGGCTGGGACCTGTCGTTCCTTGACCATGCCTCGGCGGACGCGGTGATGTCCTGCTTCGTGCTCGTCTGCATCGCGCGGCGGGAGCAAGCCGAGGCCATGGCGGCCGAGGCGCACCGGGTGCTGCGGCCCGGTGGCCGCTTTGCCGTCCTCAACGCCCACCCCAGTCACGTCGGCGTGACCTTCGACAGCTTCCAGATCGGCCGACCCGGTGGGACCTACCGGGCGGGCGACCAGATACCGGTACGGCTGCGTCGGACGGACGGCGCGTGGGTGGACATCGTGGACACGTACTGGCCCGCCGAGAGCTACCACGAGATGCTGAGCCACGCAGGCTTCGCCCGTGTGTGGCAGACCGTACCGCTGCCGGCCGACGTCCGGCGGCGGCATGGCGCCGGGGCCACCGCCCCGGAGCGCTGGGCGACGGAGCGGACGACGCCACCGTTCCTCCTGGTCGTCGGTGAAAGATGAGTCCGCTGCCCACCTGCCGCAACGGTCGGTCACGTGGTCACCTCGGCGTCCGGCCGACACCGTGCTCACAGTCGATCGAAGGAAGCGGGCGGTTGCGCTGGGGGCCTGGGGCCCCGTCGACGCCGGGCCAGCGCGATGCCCGACGAGCATTGAGCCGTCGGCGGCACCGCGAGGACTCGTCCCTGCGCTCGGTCCAGTCGTCCCGGAAGTAGGTTCGGCCAGGTGCCGGAGCTGGAGCTGGAGCTGGAGCTGGAGCTGGGCGAGGATGCGCTCGGTCTGGCACGGGAAACAGTCGCGCGGGCCTTCGCTCATCCGGATCCGCTCGGCCTGCGAAGCGTCGGAATCGTCCTCGAGTCCGTGTCCGGAGGACACGGGCCGCGATTGCCCGCCACCGGGCTCATCGCGGTCTAGCGTGCGGTCATGACTGTGACCGGTACGGGCAGTACGGGCGACACATGTGAATCGCCTTACGCGGAGAGCCCTGCACTGCTGGTCGCTCTCTCCGACGGGATCTACGCCATCGCCATGACGCTGCTGGTGCTCGATGTCTCCATCCCCCAGGGCTTGGACGCCACGGGCTTCCGGTACGAGATGAGCCAGGTCTGGCCCAAGCTCGGTGCATACGCGCTCAGCTTCGCCGTTCTCGGCGCCTTCTGGCGCGACCAGCGCCAGATCCTCCATCAGGTGCGGCTTGCCGACGTCCTCACGGTACGCCTCACCCTGGCCGGCCTGGGCGCGGCCGCGCTGCTGCCGTTTCCCACCGCATTGCTGTCCGAGTACGGAGGCGAGCAGCCACTGGCCGTGTCCTCCTATGCGGCCACCATCGCTGTGATCAGCCTGCTGCACCTCGCGCTGTTCACCGGCATCTGGCGGCGCGAACGCCTTCAGGCCCGACCGATCCCCGACCGTGTCGGCTGGACCACCGTTACGGAGCAGGGCGCCGTCGCCCTGATCTGCGCGGCATCAGTGGTGATCGCCTTCGCCGTCTCCCCTCGGGTGGCGCTGGGGACCTGGCTTCTGTCACTCCCCCTGAAGCACGCGATCCGCCGGCGTGGCCGAACTCGCCGCACATCCGCCGCGACTTGAGCGAGAGCAGTTCAGCACCACTCCGGATTCCCTGTCCCGGCCGGTCGTCGGCCGGTCTGACACGGCAGCTGTAAGTCTTGGTCCACGGGCTTCGGTCACGTGGCCGCCGCGGCGGTGATGTTGTTCCACCGGAGGTGGGCCTCGGTGGCCTGGTGCTGGTGATGGCGGCGCCAGGCGGACCAGTGCAGGATGTGGTCCCGGTCGCGTCGGGGTTGCGGAAGTGCGGTGATCCGCAGGATGACCAGGAGTTCGCGGCCGCTGGCCGGGGCGAGTTCCAGGCCGTGTCCGGCTCCGTCGGCGGTGCGGGTGCGGGCGTGGGTGACGGCGAGGACGGCGGCGGCGAACAGGCTGAAAAGCTGCCCATGCCGCGGACGAGGTTGATGGTGGCCATGTTTGTCGACTCCCGGGCGTCTTGCTGACCTTCTGCTGACCCCGGATGGTCGATCAAGCCCCTGAGCTGGGATGAAACGGCAAACCCGTGCTATGTGGTGGAACTTCGTCGCCCGCACGGACGAGGAGGTCCGCCGGGCCCGCGCGGACTGGGCGGCCGCGTCCGACCGTTTCGGCGAGGTCATCGGCTACCCGGGCGACCGCCTTCCGGCCCCGGAACTCCCGACGACCCCGCTGAAGGCCCGGCAGAACCCGCGCTGACCCGTTCCCTCCCGCGAACAGCCGGAGGTGGCGCGGTCGATCGCACGCGTTTCAGGCGGTCGCGGGGCGTCGTTCGCGGCGGTGGCCGGTCACCTGCCGTCGGCTCGCCGAGTGGAACGGCGTCCATGTCGGAGGGGGCGCGGACGGACGGCCGGAGAGGGGAGTTCCCCTCTCCGGCCGTCCGCTGATGTCGACGCCGACAATCCCCGTTACGGGGCGGTCGTCCCCTCCGGAGCGCACTTCAGCTGCTCGTCGATCTCCTGAGCGGTCCTCGGCCCGTCCTCGGTCCAGTACCGGCCCTCGGGGATCTCCGTGGAGGTGACCTGGGCGACGTCGATGGCGCCGCCCGTTCCGTCACCCGTCCCGGCGTAGGCGAAGAGGACGTCGAGACTCCGCGGCAGCTTCTCGGGCCGCGTGCCCGAGCCGGGTTTCAGGAACTCGTCGTCGGCCCAGAGGGTGACGGCGCCGCTCCTCCCCTCGGAGGTACGCGGCTCGCGCGCCTGCCAGAGAGGCTCGGTCGACTCGCCGTCGAACACCTCGACCCGCACCACCGTGTCCGTGGGGCACGTCGGTGCCTTCACCGTGACGCGTGCGCCGTCGATCCTGACGCCGATGAGCAGCGGCCTGGACGGCACGGACATGCTGTACACGCCGAACGCCCACAGGCCCCCGGCGACCAGGAGCAGCACACCGACAACCGAGCCCGCCGCCACGAACGGCCATACGGGTCGTTTCCCGGGGCCGGAACTCAGCATGGATACCCCCGTCCCTGTATCCGGCGCGCCGCTCCCACCTGTTGCGGCACGGGTTCACACCGGCCCTCAGGTACATGTAACCACTTACAGCTGCCGTGTCTGACCCATTGGCGGTTCCATCCGCTCATGGACGTCTCCGGGCATCTGCCGTTCCTCGCCTCGCCGCAGTTCGGCGTCGCCCACGACACCGCCGCGACACGCCTGATGCGGGGACTGCCTTTTCTGCCCGCGCTGCGCCGGCCGGCACTGCTCCGCCTCGTCCACGGTCGTCTCGTCCCCGGCCGAAGCAGGTCGTGACGCCGGCACCCGACCCGGTCGAAATCCAGCCAGACTCGTGGGCCGATCGTGAACAATCGGCCACGGTGCCGTTCTTCTCGCGCCGTCGATCTACCGGAAACGACGAGACGGCATTTCGGCTGCGGCACTGTTCGGTCAACGGCCCGCAACAGCCTCATGAGAAGTTTCCGCATTCAACGGAATCGTACGCTCCGAATATGTGCCGCCATCGTGCCACCATAAGCGGACGCCGATTCTCCGCCATCACTCACAGCGACCCCATGCCGACGACGAGTGGTGATCGTCACAGACCCGCAGCGTGAGACCACCCGGACCGGTGCGATAACGTCGGCGTGCAGCGCACCGACGTCCGGGATTTCCTGTCGCCGGACCACGTCCCGCCGACGGTGAAACCAGAATTTTTCGATGGCTTCACCGCACGAGAACATGACGCGGACAAAGATTCTCCGACGTCTGTTTCATCATCCACCGCGACGCCGCGCCGCGTGAACGAGAAACCACCGGGAGATGTTTGTGTACACCAGTCGCTTGGAGTCCATCGGGGCCTATCTGCCATCGGCTTCCATGAGTACGCCGGAACTCCTCGCCCGCATGGAGAAAGCGCCTGAATTCGACTTACTGAAAATTACCGGAATGGCCGAGCGACGGGTCGCGGACGACACATCCGGCACCCCCGAGGACTGCCTCACCATGGCCGTCTCGGCGGCCCGCGCATGCCTCGGCCGGTCGCGCCACGCCGCCGACGAGATCGACATCGTGATCTCCTGCTCCATCAGCCGTACGACGGACGGCCGACGCCACCAGTTCGAGCCTTCGTTCGCCCGCCGCATCGCCGGGGAACTCGGCGCGGACAGGGCGATTCACTTCGATGTGTCCAACGCCTGCGCAGGCATGATGACCGGTGTCTATCTGCTGGACCGGATGATCCGCTCGGGTGAGGTGCGCAGCGGTCTGGTGCTCAGCGGAGAGCACATCACCCCCATCGCCTTCACCGCCGCGCGCGAGATGGAGGACAGCCGGGACCCTCAGTTCGCTTCACTCTCCGTCGGTGACTCCGCCGTCGCCGTCCTCGTCGACCGCGCCACCGACGACGCCGACGTCATCCACGACATCGAGCTGATGACCTGCTCGGAGTACTCCCACCTGTGCCTGGGCATGCCCAGCGACGACACCGGCGATCTGGCCATGTACACCAACAACAGAGAGATGCACGCCGAGGACCGTCTCTCGCTGTGGCCCGCCTTCCACCGCGACAGACTCGCCGACGACGGCCGCCGGTTCATCGACGAGGGGTACGACTTCGTGATCCAGCACCAGGTCGGCAGTCGCTTCATCGATTTCATGAACCACGTGGGCGAGAGCAACTTCGGGACACCGATGCCCGAGTCGCTCTCGGTCGTCGAGAAGTTCGCCAACACCGCGACCACATCCCACTACCTGGTCCTGCACCAGGCACTCCAGGAGCGCCGCATACCCAGGGGCTCGAAGATCCTCATGGTGCCCGCCGCCTCCGGCGTGGTGACCGGGTTCCTGTCCGCGACCGTCTCGTCCCTGGAGGTATGACCATGGCCACCGTCATCACCTCGACGGCGCTCAGCCCGGCCGACGAGACCGGCAGCGCGATCGGATACGCGGCATCCGCCGGTAGTGCGTGTCTGCGGCGAGCGGGACTGACCCCCGCGGACGTCGACGTGCTGATCAACGTCGGCGTCTACCGCGACTCCAACGTCTCCGAGCCGTCCGTCGCCGCGCTGATCCAGAAGCGCATCGGCATCAACCTGGACTACCTGCACGCCACCGACAGGCGTGCCGCGTTCTCGTTCGACCTGATGAACGGTGCCTGCGGCGTGCTCAACGCCGTCCAGGCCGGGGGTTCGCTGCTGGCGACCGGCAGCGCCCGCCGGGTGCTGGTGGTCTCGGCCGACACCCACCCCTCGATGGACCCGGCCAGAGCGGGGACGGCCGAGTTCCCGTATGCGAGCACCGGTGCGGCACTGCTGCTGGAACGCAGCGACGACGCCCGCGGCTTCGGACGGGTGCGCCACCGTTCGCGGCCGGGCGGCCATGGCGTCAACGGGTATCTGCCGCTGCACGAGGCCGGCTCCGAAGGCCGGAACACCATAGCCGTCGACCTCGACAGCGGCGTGGTGGAGCGGATGCTCGATCTCGCCGTCGACTCCGTGCGCGACGCGCTGGCAGCCGAGTACGGTGCGGAAGCGGCCCGGGCACCGGCGGTCCTGGACCGCACACTGCTGATCACCTCTCAGCCGTCGCACGACTTCGCCGCCCGCCTGTCCAAGCGCCTGGGCCTGGCATCCGATGCCGCGGTGACCGTCGAAGGACTCAAGGGCGACCCGCACACCTCCGCACTCACCTACGGCTTCGCACAGGCTCGGGACTCGGGACGACTCACGGGCCACGACCGGATCCTCTTCCTCGCCGTCGGCGCGGGCCTGAGCTCGGCGACGTCCCTCTACCGTCTGACCGGCGACACCGAGGGAGCCGCCCGCTGATGTCCGGCACCATGACCGAGCCGCCCCGGAACGCGTCCCTGGCCGAGCTGCTCGCCCGGCACGCCATCCGTACCCCCGACAAGCCGGCCGTCATCCATCCGGCCGGGAGGCAGGGCTCGTCGGGGCCACCCGCCTACACCTCGGTCGGCTACGGCGACTTCGCCGCCCGGGTCACTGCATGCGCCGCCGGTCTCAGGACTCGGGGCATCGACCGTGGCACCCGTACGGCCCTGCTGGTCACTCCCGGCGCCGATCTGCTCGTCCTGGTCCTCGCCCTGATGCACACAGGCGCGGTTCCCGTGGTGGTCGACCCCGGCATGGGACTGGGCCGCATGCTGGACTGCATCCGCCGGGTGCGGGTCCAGGCCTTCATCGGCGTACCGTCCGCGCACATGCTCCGGCGCCTTCGGCCGCGTGCCTTCGCCGGAGTGAAGAGCGTGATCACGCTGCCCCGGGGAAGCGGGCTCAAGCAGCTGTCCGCCCTCGGCGCGGACCAGCCGCAACTGCCTCCGCAGGCGTCCGGGCCGGACGACATCGCGCTGATCGGCTACACCACCGGCAGTACGGGTCCGGCCAAGCCGGTCGAGATCACCGTCGGCATGCTGCGGGGGATGGCGCACGGCGTCGAGGCCGGCCACTTCACCGCTGACATGACCAGCACCCTGGTCACCATGCCGCTGATGGGTGTGTTCGACCTCGCGGCGGGCCGCACGGTGGTGGTGCCGAGGATGGACATGGGCCGCGTCGGCGCCGCCGACCCGGTGCTGCTCACCGACGCGATCCAGCGCTTCGGGGTGGACGCCATGTTCGCCTCGCCCGCCCTGCTGGGACCGCTCTCGGAACATCTGGGGGAATCCGGCGCCCGAGTGCCGTCACTGCGTCTGATCGTCTCCGGCGGAGCCCCGGTGAGCCCTGGGCTGATGAGAGCGCTGCGTGCCGTACTGCCGGACGACGCGAACGTGTTCAGCACCTACGGATCGACCGAGGCCCTGCCGATGGCGCTGGTCGAGAGCAGGGAGGCACTGGCCGGATGCGCCGACGGCCCTGCCGCCGCCCTCGGTGTCTGTGTCGGGTGGCCCGCACCCGGCACAACGGTCCGCACCATCGAGGTCAGCGACGGACCGGTACCCCTCTGGACGCCCGAGCTCCCCGTCGCGGAAGGTGAGATCGGCGAGATCGTGGTCAGCGGCCGGACGGTCAGCCCGCGCTACTTCCGCTCACCCGGGGCCGATGCCGAGCACAAGATCCAGGACGACGGGCGTCGCTGGCACCGCACGGGTGACGTCGGATGGATCGACGGCGAGGGCCGCATCTGGTTCTGCGGACGCAAGAGCCACCGTGTCCGCACGGCGAACGGCGACCTGCACACCGTGCGATGCGAAGGCGTCTTCAACGCCCATCCGCAGGTCAAACGCACCGCACTGGTGGGCTTCGGCCCGCATGGCGAGCAGCGACCCGTGCTGTGCGTGGAGCTCGAACCGGGCACAGGTCCGGGGCACTGGCCGCGGATCGAGCGAGAGTTGCGCGCTCTGGGCGCCGACAACCCGGTGACCAAGGCAATCGAGGACTTCCTGCCGCACCCCGCCTTCCCGGTGGACATCCGCCACAACGCCAAGATCCGCCGGGAGCTGCTGGCCGGCTGGGCCGAGGACCGGCTCACCGGCAGTCGCCGCCCGACCGCCGCGGACCGGGCGCTGCGCACCGTCCCGCTGCTCGGCTGGGCCTATCTGCCGACCTGGCCGCTGCTGCCCTGGGACCACGTGGCGCTGACGGCCTTGTGGTGGATCGACGCCTTCCTCAGCGTCGTCGTCCATGCGCTCCAGATACCGTCCGCCCTGCGCAGGGAGCAGGAGCTGGCCACCGGGCGAAGGCCCTGGGCGACGGCCGCGCTGACGATGCTGTTCGGTGCGACCTGGTGGCGCCGGCGCGGCGGCAGGCGGAAGGGGGCGGCGGCGTGAAGGTACTGGTGACGGGCGCGTCCGGGTTCCTGGGCAGCCACATCGTCGATGCCTGTCTGCGCGCGGGCGACAAGGTGCGGGTCCTCGTCCGCGAGGAGAGCGACCTCAGCCATCTGCGCACCGTCACGGGCATCGAGTTCGCGTACGGGGATCTGCGTGACACCGCGTCCCTGCGAAGGGCGACGGAAGGGATCGACGTCGTGCACCACAGCGCGGCCCGGGTCACCGACCGAGGCACCCGGGCACAGTTCCGGGACGAGAACGTCGGGGGCACCGAGCGCCTGATGACGGCGGCCCGGCGGGCCGGGGCACGGCGCTTCGTGTTCATCAGCAGCCCCAGCGCGCTGATGGGCGTTCGCGGTGGTGACCAGCTCGACATCGACGAGAGCGAGCCCTACCCCGCACGGCACCTCAACCTCTACTCGGAGACCAAGGCCGCAGCGGAGCGTCTCGTCCTGGCCGCGGACCGCAGGGAGTTCACCACCGTCGCACTGCGCCCGCGGGCCGTGTGGGGCCCGCGTGACCACTCCGGTTTCATGCCTCGGCTGATCGCGAAGATGATGACGGGACGTCTGCCCGACCTCTCCGGTGGCAGGCCGGTGTACGCCTCGCTGTGCTACTGCGAGAACGCCGCCGATGCCTGTGTGAAGGCGGCACGTGCCGACGGGGTCGGCGGACGGGCGTACTTCATCGCCGACCGGGAGCCGGTGGAGGTGTGGAGCATGCTCGCCGTCCTCGCCGGACGGTTCGGGGGCAAGGCCCCCACCCGGCAGATCTCCCACGGGCTGCTGCGGGCGCTCGCCACCACGGCGGACACGCTCTGGAAGCTGCCGCCGCTGGCCAGGCACTCCTCCCCGCCGCTCTCCCGGTACACGCTGGCCCTGCTGACGCGTTCGGCGACGTACGACACCTCCGCCGCACGACGGGACCTGGCCCCGCCGCCGGTCCCCCACGACGTGGGGATGGCCCGGCTCGAGGCCTGGATCGACAGCATCGGCGGCGTCAACGAGTACATCAGGAAGGTGCGGTAGTCATGAGCACGCAGCACGTCGCCGTGGGCGGCGGTGCCGGTACCGGGTCTCGCGGCCGGGCGACCTTCCGCCGACCCGTCTCCCCCACCGAGTGGTCCTATCTCGCCGCCGCCCGGCTGGGCGAACTGCTGGTGCTCCAGCTGGTGGTCGAGGGCACCGGGCCGATCGACGCCCTGGCCCTGAGCCGTGCCGTGGCGGAGGCCTCGGCGTCATGCCCCGGGGCGCGGTTGGTGCGCCGCGGCAGGATGTGGGTCGACGGCGGACGTCCCCCGCGGGTCGTGGTCGTCGAAGGAACGGCGCTCGACCGCACGGCGCTCACGGGACCGCCGGAGCTCACCACCCCGCTCGCCCACGCGGAGGGCCGCCCGGGCTGCGAAGTGCTGTTACTCACCGGCGAACCCGGCACCGTGGTCTTCAGGGCGTCCCACGCCGTGATGGACCTCAAGGGCGTGTCGGTATGGGCCACGGAGGTGTTCCGGGCCCTGCGCGGTGAACCTCCGCGGGGCGCCGGGGACTCGCTGACCGACCACGCGCTCCTGGACGCGGTGGGCAGAACCGGGCAGCGCCCCCGTCTCGGGCTCGACCAGCGCTCACCGCTCGGCGGCCGGTCCGGCAGCTGTTCGGTGTGGCGGCGGCGTACGGTGGCGGGCCGCCACCCGGCGCTGGCCGCCAAGGTGGCGGCCGCGATCGCGGAGGGCGTTCCCGGCCCGGGAGCCCGGATCATGGTGCCCGTGGATCTGCGACGTCACGACCCCGGTGTGTCGTCGACGGCCAATCTGGCGCTACCGGTGTTCCTGGACGTCCCGTCCGGCCAGGGCGCGGACGCCGTCCACCGGCGGTTGCTGGGCGCGCTGGCCTCCCGGCGGGAACTGGCGGCCGGCGTGGAAGCGGCTCTGGCCCGCCTTCCGCTTCCGGCGGCAGCGGCCCTGGTGGGCGCGTCGCGGGCCGCCGCCTCGGCACGGCACCGGTACCTGGCGTCGGCCATCGTGTCGAACGCCGGCCGGCTGGCGCCTGCCGACTTCAGCGCAGGGGAGTTCACCGCGACGACCGTGTACGCCCTGCCGGTGCACGCTCCCCTGGTACCGGTCAGCATCGCGCTGCTGGAACTGCCCGAGCACATCGAGCTCGTGGTCTCCGCCCGTGGAGCCGCGGACGTCGGCGAGCACTGCGAGGCCCTGCTGGATCGCATCGACTCCGCGCTGGGCGCGGACGCACCCCTCTCGTGCACGCCGCCCCCGGCGGCGCCGCGGGAGCCCGGCGCCGCCGAGCTGCTGCTCGCGCCCGGGCCCGGCGGCCTCCCTTCGCTGGACGACTCGGTGGTGCGGCTGTTCCGGGCTCAGGTCGCCCGCCGGCCGGACGCACCCGCTGTGCTCGGCGACGGCCTGCGGTGGTCGTACGCGGAACTGGACCGTCGCTCCGACGCCGTCGCGGCCGAGCTGCTCGCCCGCGGCGTCCGGCGCGGCGAGGTCGTCGGAGTACTGGCGGACCGTTCGGCAATGGGCCTGGCCGGAGTCTGGGGCGTCCTGAAGGCGGGCGCGGCCTTCCTGCCCGTCGACGTGCGCAATCCGGCGCGGCGGGTCGAGGAACTGCTGCACGACGCGGGGGCTCGCATCTGCCTCTCGGAGACGGCCTCGTGCGACCGGGCCCGGGGCAGCGGTTGCACGACGCTCCTCCTCGAGCACGTCGCGGGCGACGGAGCGACGGTCGACGAGCAGGACCGCGCGGCCCTCGCCGCCGCCGCTCCCGGTCCCGACGATCTGGCGTACGTCATCTACACCTCGGGCTCCACCGGCAGGCCCAAGGGCGTACAGATCGAGCACCGCAGCCTGACCAACGTCGTCGGGTGGATCGCCCCCTTCATGCGCTGCGACGAGGAGACCCGGGCCGCGTACTCCTTCTCCCCCGGATTCGACCTCTCGATCATGCAGATCTTCCCGCCCCTGGTGCACGGCGGTGCCGTCGTGCCGGTGCCCGGTGAGCTCGACCACGTCAAGCTGCGCGAGATGTTCTCCGGACGGCTGGC
Organism: Streptomyces sp. WMMC940; assembly: GCF_027460265.1. Classification (NCBI taxonomy): domain Bacteria; kingdom Bacillati; phylum Actinomycetota; class Actinomycetes; order Kitasatosporales; family Streptomycetaceae; genus Streptomyces; species Streptomyces sp. WMMC940. The sequence goes on along the minus strand of NZ_JAPZBC010000001.1, from coordinate 7,425,183 downwards.
CAACACCCTGGGGATGACGCCGACCCACCTCGATCTCGCCTGGCGCCTCGGAATCCGCGCCACGGGCATCCGCGCCCTCCAGTCCGGCGGCGAGAATCTCACCACGGCCGGCAGCAGCCGGGCACGCGCATCCTTCGGACCCGACTGTCTCTTCGTGAACATCTACGGCCCTACCGAGGCCACGGTGGCCTGCACCGTCGCCGTCGTCGACGACGGCACCGGACGCCCGTCGGCACCGATCGGAGTGCCGGTGCACCGCACGTCCGTGGCCGTACTCGACGAGCGGGGACGCGAAGTCCCGGACGGCGAGCTGGGTGAACTCCACGTGACCGGCGTCCAGTTGGCCCGCGGCTACCTCGGCCGCCCCGACCTGACCGCCGACCGTTTCGTCCATCTCCCGGACGGCCGACGCGCCTACCGCACGGGTGATCTTGCGCTCCGCCTGCCCGACGGACAGCTGGAGTACGCCGGCCGGATCGACTCCCAGGTGAAGATCCGCGGTCACCGTGTCGAGCCGGGCGAGGTCGAGGCCGCGCTCACCGCTCTGCCGGACATCGCGCAGGCCGCGGTGGTCGCCCGCCGCAGGAACGACACCGGCGCGCCGGCGCTGTGCGCTTTCGTGGTGCCGGCCCGGAGCACTGCCGCCTTCGACGAGGCGGCCGTACGAGCGGAGCTCGAGCGCTCGCTGCCGTCCCACCTGGTGCCCTCGGTGATGTGTACGGTCACCGGACTGCCGGAGACAGCCAGCGGCAAGACCGACCGCGGCGCGCTGCCGAACCCCTTCGACGGGGCAGCCGCTCCTGCCGGGGCGACCGACGTCCCGGAACCGGCCGCCGGGCCGCGCCCCGCGGAGGCCACCGAGGTCCCGGCCCCCGCCGGCGGACCGTGTCCCGCGGGGTCGGCACACCAGCCGGGTCCGGGTGTGGCCGCGGTGACGGCCGGGATCTGGGCCCGTGTCCTGCGCTGCGAAGCCACGGACCTCGATGCCTCGTCCGACTTCCATGCTCTGGGCGGCGACTCGCTCGCCGTCCTGGAGATGCTGGCAGCGCTGGGCCAGGAGCTGCTGGGGAGGGACGCGGAGCAGCGGTTCCTGACCCGACTCGGCACCCTGAGCGACGAACTGACACTGGGCCGGGTGGTCGAGGCCGTCGAGGCGCTGCGGAGCGGCTCGTGATCTTCGTCGGAGAGGGCGCTCTCCTGTGGCGCGCCGTTCAGCACACCCTCGACAGCGACCTGCCGGTGGACCTGGTCTGCGGGCCTCCCCCGGCTGCGAACGCCACTCGGCCCGATGTTCCCTTCCGTGCCGTCGCGGACGTCAACTCCATGGCGGCCGAACTGGTCGACGCCAGCACGGACGGCGTCGTCTGGTCGCTGAACAACCGGAACGTCTTCCGTGCGCCGGTGCTGTCCAGCGGGCTGCGCGTCCTCAACGTCCACCACGGTCCGCTGCCCGCCTACCGGGGGCTGCCGGAAGTGGCCCTGGTCTACGCGATGCTGCGCGGCGAGCGGGAGTTCGCCGCGACCCTCCACCAGGTGGACGAGGGCATCGACACCGGCCCCGTTCTTGCCGCCGATCGCTATCCGATCGGGCCCGACGAGCCGTTCCACCTGGTTCTGCGCCGCGGGCTGCGGATCTGCCAGCGGCTCTTCGAGCGATGTCTGCCCCTGGTGGCAGCCGACCCCGCCTGGAACGGCGATCCGGCCCGCCCCGGCGGCGCCGGCCCCAGTGGGTACTTCGGCCGCAGGGAACTGGCCCGTCTGCCCGATCACCGGGACCACCCGGACTTCGGCCGGGCCACCGACCTGGGGTTCCTGGCGGACTACCTCCCGGAGCTCGCCGCGGTCCTGGGGTGAGGCGACCGCGGGTCGCGGGGGTCACGGGCAGCGTGGTCGCCGTCCGTCGCAGTGCCGTCCGTCCGCGAAGGGGACTCGCAGAGCTGATCCATCGCCCTGGGCCCGGTGGGGGGGCCGATCCCCGCACCGCAGGGCCCCGACAGTCCTTCCTGCTGCGGGGCCGCGTGGTCGTCCGGTGCGGGTCAGGCGGTGCTCACCGCGCACTTGCCGCGATCGGCCTTCATCGGGCCTTCGGCGGTGGGCCGGACATCGAAGTCGAATATGGCGGTGGGGACGTACAGCGAGCAACAGGCGTTGGGAATGTCGACGATGCCGCTGATGCGTCCCTCGATGGGGGCGGAGCCGATGAGCAGGTAGGCCTGCTCTCCGCTGTAGCCGAACTTCTTGAAGTACTCGACGGCGTTGAGGCAGGCCCGGCGGTAGGCCAGCGTCGCGTCCAGATAGAAGTTGGTGTCGGTGTCGTGGTCGACGGAGATCCCGATGAAGGTGAGGAACTCCGTGTACCTGGGCTCGACGTTGCCCGGGACGAACACGGGGTTGGTGGAGATGCCGTACGTCTCCATGCCGCCCTTGATCAGGTCGACGTGGAAGTCGATGAAGCCGCCCATCTCGATGGCTCCACAGAACGTGATCTCTCCGTCGCCTTGGCTGAAGTGCAGATCGCCTCCGGACAGCTTGGCGTCCTTGACGTGCACGGGGTAATAGACCCTCGAGCCGCGTGTGAAGTTCTTGATGTCGTGGTTGCCTCCGTTCTCGCGGGCCGGCACCGTACGAGCGCCCTCCGCTGCGATGCGATCGGCGAGGTCGCCGGTCGCCGTGCCGGCGAGGGCGTTGGTGGTGTCCGGAGGTACGGCGAGTGGCGGGACCCGGTTCGGGTCGGTGTCGATCAGCGCCTTCTCACGGGTGTTCCAGCGAGCGAGCATCTCGGCCGACGGTGCTGTTCCGAACAGCCCGGGGTGGGTGATCCCGGTGAAGCGGATCCCGGGCAGATGACGGGACACGGCCTGCTGCCCGTGGAAGTCCCAGATCGCCTTGTAGGCGTCCGGGAAGTAGTCGGTCAGGAAGCCGCCACCGTTGGCCTTGGCGAAGATGCCGGTGTAGCCCCAGTTCTGGCCCGCCATGTCGCCGGTCTGCTGCGGCACGGGACCGAGGTCGAGGATGTCGACGACGAGCAGGTCGCCGGGTTCGGCGCCCTCCACGCCTATCGGACCGCTGAGCATATGAGGGATGGTCAGGTCGATGTCGCGTACGTCGTTGGCGGAGTCGTTGTTGCCCACCTGGCAGTCGGTCCAGTCACGGCACTCCACACGGAACTCCGCTCCCGGCTTCACCATCGCGACTGTGGGGACGTCCGGGTGCCACCTGTTGTGCCCGGGCACGTCCTGATCACGCATCGACTTGCTCTGGTCCACACTGAATACCACTTCGGGCATGACAGCTCCTTAGTTCCGATCAGGTCACATTGGTGTGCTCACGCTTCTGCCCCCGGAGTTGCACGGGTGGGTTGCCGTGAACTCCGGGTGAGCGGCCACAGCGCCGCGAACACCACGACGCCGAACACCGCCAGAGCAATGGCGATCTCGGTGGGGTGCTTCCAGTAGCCGGAGAGCAGCAGCCCGGCGGGAATCACTCCGGTGACCCAGCCCTGAATGGCCGTGACCCAGCCCGTATATTCCCTGAGGGCGTCCATCTTGAGGCCGAGCAGCAGGAAGAACAGGAACCACAGGAAGGCCCAGTAGAGCCAGATGACGCCGAAGGCCTGGTCCTTGAGGAGCCGGAAGTTCACGAACGCGTATCCCAGGGCCGAGACGGCCACGAACAGCGAGTAGTAGCCGACACCGGTGCTGTCGAGACCGGCGAGCAGCCCGATACCTACGTAGAGGTAGGTGAAGCCGAACAGATAGATGCCGGACGCCGCCAGGATCTTCATGGGGTCGTCGCCGGCGGTGAAGATGAGGTAGGTCGGCGTCAGTACCTGCAGTGCGCCTATGAAGAGGTTGAACACCGCTCCCGCCTTGGCGTCAACCTTTCCGAGGAGCAGCAAGCCGTTGATGAAGAGCACCGCACCGACGAAGAGCAGTCCCACGTTGCCCACCGGGGACGCACCTCCTCAGGCCGTATGGAGACTACCGAAACCCGTCTGACAACGTTCTCTGCCCTGGCGACCACCGCCCTCAGGGTCGCGGCAACCGCGAGAGGGCGGGATGGGGGCGCCGTGGCACCCTTTCGCCCGGCGGCACTTCGGAAACCACTGCCGGGGCGTCACGGGAGCGCTCGTCCCGCTCGTGGAGGGCGGCGACCGTGTGCGAGGTCAGCGCGAGGCCGGGCGAGGAGTACACGCGTCGCGCGGTGCCCGTGCAAACAGGGCAGCCGTGATGGGTGGGCGCTGTCCCGATCGCCAACTTCACGTCGAAAGGCCCGCAACGGCTGCATAGGTATTCATAGGTTGCCATCAGCAGCCTCCGGGTGCCGGTGGGTGCTGGCAAACCAGATAAAGTGTGGCGGTCGCTCTGATCAGCGTGTGCCACGACGTGTTCCTTCTCCTTCCAGGAGACGACTCGCGAATCCGCGTGTCAAGTCCCGGACATCCGGGCCGCGCTGTTCCCCGGACGGCGTTCTCAGGACGGGCCGACTGCGGTCTCAGAACGTCCCGGCGGCAAACCCGGCCGCAGCCGCGGGCAATCCCACCGCGAGGCTGGACGCGCCGTACAGCAGCGATTTCCCGACCCTGCCCTGCTCGCACAGGCGGACCAGCTCGTAGCTGAACGTGGAGAAGGTCGTGTAGGCCCCGCAGAAGCCCGCACCGACGATCGTCAGGACTTGCTCAGGAAGCCCGTGCCGCGCCAAGAGGCCCACGAAGAGCCCCAGGACGAACGAGCCCGTGATGTTGATCAGCCAGGTGCCACGCGGGAACGCACCGGGTTTCCGGTACTGCACGTACTGGTCGAGCACGTACCGCGCGACCGCCCCGAGAGCCGCCGCCGCCCCGACGCCGAGCAGGGTGATCATCGCGCCCTCCCGGACCCGCTCCCGGTCCGGGCGCGGCCGCTGGTCCAGATCACTGCCTTCCGACCGACCGCCAGGCCCAGCACGGTGGCGGCCAGGCCGGCGAGCAGACTGCCGACCACGTTGAGCGCCGCGAGGGTGTAATGGCCGTCGCCCAGAAGGCGATCGGTGTCGACCATCCACGTCGAGAACGTGGTGTACGAGCCGAGGAACCCGACGGCGGCGAACGGCCTTACGTACCGGGACCGCTGCCGGCCATCCATCATGTACACCAGCAGCAACGCCAGCAGGAACGCCCCGGACACATTGACGGCGAACGTCGTCAGCGGAAACGTCCCCGCAGACGTGGGAAACGCCAGCCCCAGGGCGTAACGGGCCGTCCCGCCCAGCAGCCCGCCCAGCGCGATCGCAGCCAGGACTCCTCCCTGCACCCGGGCCCGGAACGGCTCGCGTCGACTCGTCAACGAAACGTCCGCATCTCTGTCCACCGGCACACCCGCATCATTATCCACGGGATTGCACGGCCGACGCCCACTCGACTAATATTCAAGATCATCGGTGCAGACCGGTTCTCGGCCCGACCGGTCTACCGGATCAGTGGCCACACCGATGGAGGACGGCCATGGCAAAGATCCTTGCGGTGCTCTATCCGGATCCCGTGGGCGGTTATCCACCCGAGTACGCCCGCGACGGGATTCCCACCATCACCGGCTACCCGGGCGGTCAGACCGCGCCGACCCCGCAAGCCGTCGATTTCGCCCCGGGGCAGCTCCTCGGCTGCGTATCGGGGGAACTGGGACTACGCCGCTTCCTGGAGGAACGCGGCCATACGTTCGTCGTCACGTCCGACAAGGAGGGCGAGGACTCCACGCTCGACCGCGAGCTGCCCGACACCGACGTGGTGATCTCGCAGCCCTTCTGGCCCGCCTATCTGACCCCCGAGCGGATCGGCGCGGCTCCCCGGCTCAGACTCGCGATCACGGCGGGGATCGGGTCGGACCACGTCGACCTGCCGAGCGCCATATCGCACGGCATGACGGTGGCGGAGATCACCTACAGCAACAGCATCAGCGTGTCCGAACACGCCGTGATGCAGATTCTGACCCTGGTGCACGACTACATGGCCGCCCACGAGTGGGTGACCACGAAGAAGGGCTGGAACATCGCCGACGCCGTCTCGCGCAACTACGACATCGAGGGCATGGACGTCGGCGTCCTCGGCTCCGGCCGTATCGGCCAGGCGGTGCTGCGCCGCCTCAAGCCGTTCGATGTCAGGCTGCACTACAGCGATGTGCACCGGCTCCCCGAGGAGGTCGAGAAGGAACTGGAGCTGACGTATCACCCCGACGCCCGCGCGCTGGCCTCCTCGGTCGACGTGCTGTCGATCCACACCCCCCTGCATCCGCAGACGCTGAACCTCTTCGACGACGAACTGATCGGGGTGATGAGACGCGGCTCGTACATCGTCAACACCGCACGCGCGCTGATCGTCGACCGGGACGCGGTGGTGCGGGCCCTGAGCAGCGGCCGGCTGGCCGGTTACGCAGGTGACGTGTGGTACCCACAGCCACCACCACCCGACCATCCCTGGCGCACCATGCCGCACGAAGCGATGACACCGCACGTGTCCGGTTCGAGCCTCTCCGCACAGGCGCGCTACGCGGCCGGCACCCGGGAGATCCTGGAGTGCTGGTTCGACGGACGTCCCATCCGCCCGGAGTACCTGATCGTCGACGGCGGCGGTCTCGCCGGGACCGGGGCGCGGTCCTACACGGTCGCCGGATAACGAATAACAGTCGCGGACAACAAATCAGCGGAAGATTCCGCGAAGGATCCACATATGCCGCGAGTCCCCGTTTGCGGCTGTGAGCGGACTCACGCCGAATTCACTGGACGGGCAGGCGCGAGGGTTTTAGCGTCCTTGAATAGTTTGTTTTATCACTATGCGAGGGCACCGGCGCCGCGCATACTGTTCCGCAGGTGAACAAGGCGAAAGAACGCCGGGAAGGTGGGTCAGTGAGCAGCATGGACGCCGTGTGGGTACGGGGCGTGAACGGCATTCAGTTGCATCACGTGACCGACCTTCAGGATGCCACCAGATTTCTCGGCAACGCAGCAATGGCACTGCGTGCCGCACACGTGAGGACGGGCGCCGACCGCTACGCCGGACTCGCCACGGAGCTGAAGGCCCTGGTGGAGCGGGTGCGGGAGTTGGAGGACGAGGCGCGGTCGAGCATGCACGAACTGCATTCCACCGACCCCGAGCGGTTCGCCCGTTGCCGGGACGGCCACGAGCCGTGGCCCGGCGAGATTCCGGCCGGGTTCATTCCGCGCCACACCTGCAAGGACGAGTGCCTGTACCACGACCGTGACGTCCTCGACGCGATCATGCAGTGCACCTGCGGCCGACCGCCTTGCCAGGCGTGCGAGATCGGCGGACCGCTCTGACGCGCTGACGGGCCCGATCACCCCGCTGTACGGCGGTGCGACTGCCGGTAGGGGCCGTGGATTTGCGGTGCCGGTGCCGCTGTTGTCCAGGACTGCCAGCGGCACCGTCCGGAAGCGGGGTTTCGGATCCGCCGTCTCCGGCCGGCGCCCCTCCCGCCCGGCTTCCGCCGGTGCGCTCCGGTCTGTGAGGGCGGGCACGAACCCCGGGCCCCAGGCCAACTGATCGACTCGGTCGACCGCAGGTCACCCCCGGTCAGGCGACGGGCCGGGAGACGAAGACTCGTTCCAGCAGGGTGTACAGACAGTCCCGGTCCTGGTCGCTGAGCCTGTCCAGGCCATCCTGTGTGGCGTGCATCCTCGCGCGGATCGCGTCGGTGACACGCTCGCCCTCGGCCGTGAGGACGACGTTCTTGACACGCCGGTCGGACGCGCTGGCCTCGCGGCGCACGAGGCCGCGCTTCTCCAGCCGGTCGATGATCCCGGTCATATTGGAGGCGTCGCAGGTCATGGTGTCGGCCAGGGCACGCATCGCGGCGGGCCCCCGGCGCAGCACGGTCAGCGCCTTGCCCTGGCTCGCTGTGAGGTTCTCGCTCGCCGCCGCGACAGTGAAGTCGCCGTAGTAGGCGCCGAGCGACACCGAGAGCAGCTCCATGAGCTGGGCCGTGTCGACGCGGGGAGGTCCTGTCATGGGAGTCATCCTACCCAGGAAACTTGACGATCTCAAATATCTACATCTACCGTCTCCTCGTTGCCTGAAGTTCTCAAGCATCAAGGTTGTCAAGTACCTGTGAGGAGCATCCCCGTGACCGTCACTGCGTCCCCCACCTCCCGCGCGGCCGAGATCCTGTCCCGGCCCGTCACACTGAACGGTCTGACCGTCCCGAACCGCATCGCCATGGCGCCGATGACGCGCATGTTCTCCCCGGACGGCGTCCCCGGTGAGGACGTGCGGTCGTACTACGCCCGTCGCGCCGCAGCGGGCGTGGGCCTGATCGTCACCGAGGGGACCTACGTCGGCCACGAGTCGGCCGGCCAAAGTGACCGTGTGCCCCGGTTCCACGGTGAGGAGCAGCTGACGGGGTGGGCGAAGGTCGCCGAGGCCGTTCACGCGGCGGGCGGCACGATCGTGCCGCAGCTGTGGCACATCGGCATGGTGCGCAAGCAGGGCCAGCCGCCCTACGCCGACGCCCCTGCCGTCGGCCCCTCCGGCATCCGCGTCGACGGCACCGAGGGCACCGGAAAGGCGATGACCCGGAGCGACCTGGACAACGTCATCGGCGCGTTCGCCGAGGCCGCCGAGGCCGCCGAGCGCATCGGCTTCGACGGCGTCGAACTGCACGGCGCCCACGGCTACCTCCTCGACCAGTTCCTGTGGGAGAGGACCAACCGCCGTACGGACGCCTACGGCGGCGACGGCGTGGCCCGTACGACGTTCGCGGCCGAGATCGTGGCCGCGGTCCGCGAGGTCGTCTCGCCCGACTTCCCGGTGATCTTCCGCTACTCGCAGTGGAAGCAGGAGGCTTACGACGCGAGGCTCGCCGAGACCCCGGAGGAGCTGGAGTCGATCCTGGCGCCGCTCGCAGCGGCCGGCGTCGACGCCTTCCACGCCTCCACCCGCCGCTACTGGCTCCCGGAGTTCGAGGGCTCGGACCTGAACCTGGCGGGCTGGACGAAGAAGCTCACCGGCAGGCCCACCATCACCGTCGGCTCGGTCGGCCTGGACGGCGACTTCATCGGCGCCTTCATGGGCGAGGGCGCCCCGGTCCAGGGCCTCGACAACCTGCTCGACCGCATGGAGCGCGACGAGTTCGACCTGGTCGCCGTCGGCCGCGCCTTGCTCCAGGACCCGGAGTGGGCGGCGAAGGTGCTGGAGGGCCGGTTCGAGGAGCTGAAGCCGTACGACGCGGCGGCGCTGAAGACGCTGAGCTGAGGCGTGTATGGGAAGTGGATCTCACGCGTAGGGTGTTGGCATGTCGCTGAGCCGCATGGTCCTCCTGTCCGGCCGTTCGATCGAGCTGTCCGAGGTGCGGCTGTCTTCGACCTACGGCGGCATGCTGGAGGGCTATCCGTGCAAACCCGTCAACGACCTGAGGGTCAGCGGTCTTCTGCGGACCGCCGAACGCGCCTTTCCCGCCACGCCGGTCCATCTCGTTCAGCCCTCCCGTGAGTACCCGGACCACACCGCGGGTGCCTTCGGCCCCGTCGAGGTGCTGCCCCCCGTGGCCTGTATCGGCGCCTTCCACTCAACCGCGGTCGACCCTGACCACGATCCGGTGCTGTACCGCTCCGGCCTCACCGTCGTGTGGTTCCAGCCGACCCCGGACATCCCGTCAGGCGACGGTGCTGCTCTCGCCCTCCGCGACATCCACTGGGAGGAACTGGCCTGGGACTACGAGCTCTAGTGACCCCTGCGATCACAGCCACTCGTCGATGGCCGCGACGAGGACAGTCGCCCCATGGCGCACCGCGAGCTCGTCGGAGAAGGCCACGGCCCGACGGCGCTCGAGGCGGCTGATCCCGCACTCGGCCGCTGGCGCTCGCGGCAGTCGACCGGGGCTGCCCGGATCGGGCGAGGGAGTGCGCGACTGAGGCTCGTGCTGCATCCCGCGCACCGGCGGGCCGTCGACGAGCGTCTTGCGCCCCGGCTCCGACACATGGCCGTCCGGCGGCAGCGGGCCGCCGCCGGGCGGCCCGTCGCTCCTTCCGACAGCCCGCCCGGCGGCCCGCGCCCTCGGCTTCAGCGCACCGGCCGGCTCACTCGCTCGACCTTCTGCGTTCCGCTCAGCGTCCGGTAGGAGCGTGCCCAGGCCGCGGTCGCGTCGCTCTTCGTCCGGTCGGACAGGACGTAGTAGTCCATCTGCGACCGTTCGGGGGTCACGTCGAGGACGCCGTAGCCGTGGTGGTCCATGTCGAGCCACTTCACATGGCGGTTCGCGACCTTGATCGCGGTGGCCGCGACCAGGGATACCGTGCCGGGGGCGACGTGCAGGATGTCGTCCAGGTTCTCGGTGGTCACCGACGCCACCACGAACTCCGTGGCCGCCGAAGGCGAGAACGGGTAGGTCGCGGCCTTCACGGGCACGTCGTTGGCCCACGCCGTGTGGACGTCGCCGGTGAGGAAGACGGTGTTCTCGATCCCCCGGTCCGTCAGATGCTTCAGCAGTTCCCTCCGGTCGTCCGTGTAGCCGTCCCACTGGTCGACGTTGACGGCGAGGCCCTCCTTGGGCAGGCCGAGCAGTTCGGCGATCGGCCCCAGCAGATGGGCAGGCAACGCGCCGAAGGCCACCGGGGAGATCATCACCGAGGTGCCCACGAGCTTCCACGTCGCGTCCGACGACGCGAGGCCGGACTTGAGCCAGTCCAGCTGGGCGCGGCCGGTGATGGTGCGCTCCGGGTCGTCGACCTTTCCGCTGCCCACGGACGCCTGCTCGGAGCGGAACGAGCGGAGGTCCAGCAGGTGCAGGTCGGCCAGCTTGCCGAAGCGCAGCCGGCGGTAGACGGTGCCCTCGGTGGAGGTGCGCACGGGCATCCACTCGAAGTAGGCCCGCTTGGCGGCCGCCGCGCGGGCCGCGTAGTCGCCCTCGGTGCCGGGCGTGTGGTTCTCCGCGCCGCCCGCCCAGGCGTTGTTGGCGATCTCGTGGTCGTCCCAGATCGCGACGAGCGGATGGGCGGCGTGCACTGCCTGGAGGTCGGCGTCGGTCTTGTACTTGCCGTGCCGGACGCGGTAGTCGGCGAGCGTCGTGATCTCGTGCGCGGGCTCGTGCCGGCGCACCACGTACTCGTCGGCCGGGAGACGTCCGGTGCCGTACTCGTAGATGTAGTCGCCGAGGTGAAGGACCGCGTCCAGGTCGGCGCGGGCCGCGAGATGACGGTACGCCGCGAAGTATCCGGACTCCCAGTTGGCACAGGAGACCACGCCGAAGCGCACCCCGGGCGCGGCGGCGTCGGCGGCGGGCGCGGTCCTGGTGCGGCCGGTGGCGGAGACGGTGCCCGCGGAGGCGAAGCGGAAGAAGTAGGCGGTGGCCGGGGACAGCCCCCTGACGTCGACCTTGACGGTGTGGTCGGTGGCCGCGGTGGCGGTGGTCAGGCCCCGGGCGACGACCTTGGTGAAGCCCCTGTCCTCGGCCATCTCCCAACTCACCTCGGTGTCGGGGCCCTTGCCGGAACCGGGCAGCGCGTCGGGGGCCGGGGTGACCCGGGTCCACAGCAGCACGCCGTCGGGGAGCGGGTCGCCCGAGGCGACCCCGTGAAGGAAAGCAACGACCCGCTCGTGGGCCGACGCGGACGAGGAAACATCGGTGCCGGCCATCACGGATCCGGCGACAGCGGTGGCGGCAGCGGCCTTGACGACCGTGCGCCGACTCGTGGTTGTGCGGACTCTGCTAGTCACGTCGGATCAGGCTACTGCCGAGTCGCACGAACGGGCAGTCGCATTCAGGCACGCTCGACCGCCCGTTCGCGGACCGCCGCGTGCGGTCGGGGGTCTTGCGTGTCACAGGCCGTCAGGCACAAGATCATCGGACACCCGGCGGACCCTGACGCCGCCACACCCAACTGCCGCACCAGCACGCCGATCTCATTCCGAGACGACCGGTCGAGGGTCGCCACCCGGTGGGGCCGCACCGGCGGCCATGGCCGCTCTCCTCCGCAACGGCCCTATCCGGCCAACCTCGCAGCGTTTTCGATCCTGCGGACAACCGAGCATCCGGTCCGTTCCTCTCACCACTCGGGCGACCGGCCGTCGTACGTCGTCGAGCCGGGACGCCCTCCGCCTGCTTCTCACAGCACCCCGGAGGACGAGGGAACGATGACCACAACGTGTACCACCCGGCTGCGGCGCCCGCTGCTCGCGGGAACCACGGCCATCGCTGTCATGGCTGTGACGGCCGGTTTCGTGGCCACCACGTCGAATTCGGCGAAGGCCGCGGCGGGGCCCGGTCTGAGCCTCATCGCGGCGAGCCCGTCGATCACGCTCACCTCCTGGAAGGAGGATCCGGGCGTCTACCTGGATCTCGGAACCTACCTCACCGCGGAGGGGTCGCCGCTGGAGTTCAAGGTGACCCGGAAGTCCTACAAGGACCCGGTGGCCATCACCCAGACCGTGTACGAGGGCGGTAGGGCCAAGGCCAGGGCACTGCCCAACGGCACCGTGAAGGACTTCTCCGGGCTGCCGGGCTTCGCGGAGATCACGATCACCGACAGGGCGGGCAAGCAGGTCCTCAGACGGGCGGAGAACTTCTGCCCGAACAACGCCAGTGGGCGCGTACGGCCCGACGCGCCCGCCACCTCGAAGTATCCGGAGAGCTGCCCCACCAACCCCTTCACCCTCGGTTCCGTGTGGGGCGTGGAGAAGGGCTGGGCCGCCAACACGTACGCGGGTTCGTACACCGAGCCGGTCAAGCTGGCCGCCGGTACCTACACCGCCAAGGTCTCGGTCGCCAAGAAGTACCGCGACCTGTTCGGCATCGCGAACAAGCCCGCCACGGTGAAGGTCACCGTGCAGGAGCGCAGCTTCGAGGACGGCCGGGGCGCCGCGGCTCGGACAGCAAAGCCCGGTGGGCACGCCGGACACGGCACCGCCCACCCGGCGCCGTCGGCAGCCGGCGCCGCTCACGCCGGCCACGGGCCGGGGCACGCCCCGACCCCCGCCCAGGCCGCCGCGGCGGTGACGAGCGGCGCGGGTCCTTCGTACAACGTCGGTCACGGGCCGCTGAGGGCCGCCCCTCCCGCTCTGCCCTGGGCACTGAAGAAGCAGCAGGCGGCACGTTCGGCAAAGGTCGGCGACACCGCGGGCCAGACCGACGGCTCGCGCAAAGCCCCCGCCCTGGGGCCGCTGTCCAAGCGGCCCGCCGGCAAGCCCTCCGTCCCTGACGTCCCCAAGCCCGACCTGCGGTCGCTGCCGGCCTACGGCATCACCATCAGCGACGGCGGAGAGGACGTCCCCGGAAAGGACTACCTGGCCTTCAGTGCCAATGTCTGGAACGCGGGCCCGGCGCAGCTCGTGGTGGACGGATTCCGCTCGCCCGGCAAGGCCAAGATGGACGCCTACCAGTACTTCTACGACGCCAAAGGCAAGCAGGTCGGCTACACCCCGACCGGCACCATGGAATGGGACCCGCGGCCGGGCCACATGCACTGGCACTTCACCGACTTCGCCAGCTACCGGCTGCTGAAGGCGGACAAGAAGGAGACCGTGCGCAGCGGCAAGGAGGCCTTCTGCCTGGCCAACACCGACGCGGTCGACTACACGGTGAAGAACGCCAACTGGCACCCGTACAACACCGATCTGGCCACTGCCTGCGGCCAGGAGAACTCGATCTCGGTCCGCGAGGTGCTGGACGTCGGCTCCGGTGACACCTACACCCAGGACCTGCCCGGCCAGTCCTTCGACATCACCAACCTGCCCAACGGCACGTACTACATCCAGGTGCTGGCGAACCCGGAGAACCGGCTGAAGGAGACCAGCACCGCCAACAACAGCGCTCTGCGGAAGGTCGTGCTCGGCGGCAAGCCCGGCAAGCGGACGGTGACGGTGCCGGCACACGACCTGGTGAACGCGAACTGACGGTACGTTCACCGACCCGGCGGGGCGTCGTCGGTGGCAGACGGACCACGGCGCCTCGACGACCGGCTCGGTACGCAGAAGGTCGGCGGTAGCCACCGCCCGGGCCGGGCTTCGCTCGCGTGGCGGCACCACACCGGCCGCCACGACACGACCACCAAGAACGACACGACCGACGGCCACTCGTTCTGGCGTCCGCCGGGGACGGGGATGCCGGTGTGCACCGGACGTGGCTCCGTAGGTGACAACGAAGAACGTTTGTAGGGGAGTCTCGGCAGCAGCAGGTGATCAACCGGCTGCGGAATGTCAGTGGGAATCAGTGACTCCCACCTCGGCGCCGTGTGCGTCGACGGGTTCGGGAATGATGCTTCCGTTGGAGGCCGATGGAGAGGGGCTGTGGTGGAGGACGAGCTGGGCGAGCTGATTCATCTGGCCGACCCGCCGGGGACGAGCGGTCACGTCGTCCTTCTGCGTGTGCTGGAGCTGCCATCCCCCGGCAGGGACTTTCTGGACTGCGAGTTCGTCGTGGAGACCGAGACCGTCAAGGGCAGCTTCCCCGTCTGTGTCACGTCCGATGACCTCGATGACTGGGAGGAGGCCCTGGGGGCGCTCGCCGGGAATCGGTTCGTGTCGTGGCTGAACTCGGGACGGACGGTCCAGCTCAGGATAAAGCCGCTGAGCCCAGGTGTGATCGGCGTATCGGTCCATGACGGCCCGTCGTCGCAGGTGACGGTCAGCTTGCCGCTCTTCCCATCGGCTGGCTGGATCGATGATCAGCGTGGGCGACTCGAGAGGGTGCGGCGAGCGTTTGCGGGCTGACCGTCCTGGTGCGGTGTTGCTCAGCGTGGTCGTCAGCCGGCTGCTTGCTGTTCGGCTCGGGCTCGGGTAGTGGCGAGTCGGTAGGAGCCGCCGGTTCGATGATGTCGCCGCCGAGGGTATGGCGGTCGACGACGAGCCGAACCATGAGCCCGGCGGCGCGGAAGCGGGTGCATCAGTGGTCGCTCCCGTTCCTCTGGGACTGGCACCACGTCTTGACCGCGGCCGCCTCCTTCCGGCGCTGCTCAAGAGTCGTCTTCAACGTCTTGCGGGTGGTGAGACGAATCTTGAGAAGGTGTGGATCTCCGTGTGGCCGGCGTCCTCGGCAGCGGCCGCGCGCTGCTCCAGCCGGGCCAGTGAACCGCGCTCGTCGGCGTCGCCGTTGATGCGCTCCAGAGCGCGCTCGATGCGCTTCTCGATCTTGGGGACGCGCTTGCACAGGGCTTCCGCACCGACAGGGCACGCCAGCCGGTGTCCCCGTCCCGCACCGTGATGGGCTCGGGAGCGTCGTGGGGCAGTGGTACGGGCGCCTCCGGCTGCGGTCCGCCCGAGGCGGTCCCGTCAGGTCCGATGAGCCGGATGCCCACATCGAGCAGCGGAGTTGTACAGGCCGCGCTCCCGCGCCCGCTCCACGGCCGGAGCGCGGTCGGTCGCCACCGCCGGCCGCTCCTCCCGGCCGCGAGCGACCGCAGGGGAGCCTCCTCCGACCGGAGGCGCTTCGTCACGGGGCGGGGATCTCGAGCACGCCCTCGTCGTAGTCGACGGTGATCGAACCGAAGCCGCTGAGCACATCCGAACCGAGCAGCCCCTGGATGCCGTGGTCTCCTCTCGGCTGCCCCAGGTCGATGACCGCGACCTCGGCCGGGTCGAGAACCATGTCGCCGAGCTCCCAGCGTTCCACCCGGGCCACCGGCACCTGTCCCGCGTCGAGGATCCCGCTCACCGGACGTCGTTCGCCCGTGCGCTCCAGACCGGCGCGGTCCGCCACGTCGTCGTCGACCACACTGATGGAGGCGCCGGTGTCGAGAGCGAACATGAACGGCCCCGTGCCTTCGATGCTCACCGGGACGAACGCGAGCGTCCGGCCGCCCTCCTTCGCGACCCTGAGCGGTACCTCGCGCGTCACCCCCGGCGAGCGCTGGGCCGCACCCCGGTCTCCGGGGTCCTCGTACACCAGGCAACCGACGAGCAACAGCAGCGGCAGCAGCGCCACGAGGAATCGCAGCCTGCGCAGAGGCGTGGGCCGGGACGCTGCGGTGCCCCACATGTCCATGCGTTCGGGGTCCCCGCGCTACGGCCGCGTAAACGACCGCGTCGGCCGTCCGCTGCGTCCGTGAACGGCTCGGCCACGCTGAGGCGTGGACTCCACCCTCCAGATATCAGGCATTCGGAATGAAAAACCCCATTCATGATCATGGTTGCGTTTCGCCCAAAAATCATCGGGTAGTCGCCCAAGAAGTCCGAATGAGGAGGTGAGAGTGGTGATCGTACTGGGATTTCTGCTGGCATTGACCGCCGGCGGGTTCGCGGCCATAGCGGTCGCGGAGAACTTCCAGGGTGGCCCGCAGTACGCGGTGGAGATCTTCGGCAACCAGATCGCGACGCTGGGCCCGCCTGGGCTGTTCCTGTCCGGAGTGGCGCTGGCACTGATCTTCTGCTCGGGGCTCGCGATGGCAGCTGCCGGGCTCAAGCAGCGCAGGCGTGTGCAGAGGGCTCTCGCCTCCGCCGCGCCGGCGGAACCGGAGGCGCCGCGGTCGCAGCCGGCACACCGGCACCGCAGGCTCCTCGGTCACTGACCGGAGCGCGCATCGGCCGCAAACCGGTCGTGGGCGCGCCTCCGCTCGTTCCCGGTGCGGAGCCGGTGCTCAGGACAGGGTCGGAAAGGTGGCTGCCGTGCGAGCGACACTCTCACTGGGGCAAGTGCGCGGTATTCGGGTGCGCGCGCACTGGAGCGTCCTCTTCGTCTTCGCTCTGATCCTGTTCGGGCTGGCGGAAGGCGGATTCCCGGAAGCCGGTCCCGGTCGCCCGACGTGGCAGTACTGGTTCGCGTCCGCTGTGACCGCGGTGGTCTTCCTGCTGTCGCTTCTGGCACACGAGGTCAGCCACGCGTTGGTGGCTCGCCGCAACGGAGTCCCCGTCGACGACATCACCCTCTGGCTGCTCGGAGGACTCGCCCGGCTGAGGAGCGAGGCAGCCGGGCCGGGTGCCGAATTCCGCATCGCCGGCGTGGGACCGCTCGTCAGCCTCGCGCTGGGCGCCGTGTTCGCCCTGACGGCCTGGCTGGTCGCCGCACTCTTCGGGGCAGGGCTCGTGGTGGAGGCGCTGGCCTGGCTGGCGGGGATCAACGTCCTGCTGGCCCTCTTCAACTCCCTGCCCGCCGCGCCCCTGGACGGCGGACGGCTGCTGCGAGCCCTCGTGTGGTGGAGGACCGGAAGCAGGCTGCGTGCCACTGCGGTGGCCACGATCGCGGGACGATGCCTCGGGTGGGCGCTGGTCGGTATCGGTTTGTACCTCGTCGTCGTCGGGGCTGCGTTCAGCGGCATCTGGCTCGTGGTCATCGGCTGGTTCGTCATCGTCATGGCCACGATGGAAGGCAGCCAGGCGGCACTGCGTGAACAGCTGGGCGGAATCGCGGTGAGCGAGGCGATGACGCCCGGTCCGGAGACCGTCCCGGCAACCGCCACCATCAGCGACTTCCTCACCGACCCTCACTACCGCTTCCGCCACTCGGCCTTCCCCGTCGTCGACGACGGGAACACCGCGATCGGCCTGATCACGCTGAAAAGCGCCGACGCTGTCCCCGTGGAGGAACGTCCGTCCCTCTCCGTCGCACGCGTCTCGATGCCGCTCGAGGAGGTGCCGACCTCCCAACCCGGTGACCCGCTGGCGAGGCTGGTCCCCGAACTGCAGGCGAGTTCCGCCCATCGTGCCCTCGTGCTGGAAGGCGGACGACTGGTCGGCATCATCACCACCTCGGACATCGGCCGTGTCACCTCCAGGCTGAACTCGTCGTCCGTGTGGTCGCGCAGGACCCTGTGACCAAGCCGCGCACTTCGGGGTCGGGGATGGTGGGCGTCCCGCGGCGGGAATCAGCGACGACCGTTCCGGCTCCCGCAAAGCAGGAGGGCTTCGCCCTTGGTCACGTAGTGACTGGGCGGCTTGCCGCCACGACCATGTTCCCGACCGTCCGCGTGGAGCGCGACGACGGGCCCGTCACAACCGTGGTGCTGTCCCGGCCCCCCGCCCGCAATGCCGCTGGCAGGCCGACGGGCCGCTGACAGGCCGACGCCTTGCCGAAGCGGATATGACGACGCCTCGGTCGCCGTCGAGTGCGGCGAGGGGCCGCACGTTCCGCGGGCGCCGACCTCCACGGTGAAAGGCGTCGACCGCCTGTGCGATCGGTCGCTATGATCACGCCTGGCAAGGCCGTAGCGCAGAGGTCGTCGCGCCCAAACGTCAAGTAGGAGGACGCCGGTTCGAATCCGGTCGGTCTTGCCACCCTTGTTCCCCGTGGAGGACGCCGAACGCCGGGCACCGGCGACACACACCGGTGGAGTGGTGATGACGCAGCCGTCCCCCGTACGCCGTCCGGCGGTCGAGCACCCGATCATCCCGCTCACCGCCCCCGCCGCCCGCCCGGTCCGCCTCGACCTCGGGGGCGACGCCGTCGGTCCCACCGAAACCCGCGCCCTCGGCGACGCCTCGGACGGCACCGGGGCCCTCGACCCGGGCCTACCGCCCTCCGGGCACAGCCCCGGTGCCCCCGCCGACCCGACCGGTGACGCCGAAGCCACCGCCCCGCCCGGCAGCCCGCCGAGCCGTCCGGAACCGCGCCGCACCGGCCTGACCCGCCGCGGTGCCAAGGCGCTTCCGGCGGCCGTCCCCGACGGTCCACTCGTGGAACGCGTCGGTCCCCGCCCCCGTCTCCCCCGCAGGAGGGAGCGCCACCACCCGCGGCTGCGGCCCGTCTCCGGGCCCACCGCACACCGCGACCCGCGTGCGAAAGGAAGTGTTCACCGGTGAGCTCCTTCCCACCCGAAGCAGCTACGGCCTGGCGACGGATCCGCCACCATGCCGTGCCCCCTTGGATGATCGAGCAGGCCACCGCGCACCGCCTCGCCGGGGACTGGGCCGCCGCCTGCGCCGCGGCCCGCGTGGACCTCGCCTTCGACCCGGCGGACATCGCCGCCCGTCACGGCGCCGAGACGGCCGCCGTACTCCTGGACGACCTGCGGTACTTCGTGCCCGACCTGCTGCGCTGGCACCTGCCCCGTTACGCACGAGGCGGCCATACCCGGCTCGTTCCCGGCACGACGGTTCTGCTGGCCCGCTACGGTCCATCCGCCGAACGGCCGGCCGGGCCCTTGCTCTGCATAACGACCCCGGGCCGGCCGGTAGGCCCCCAACGCCTCGTGCTGCACTGCGCGATCCCCGGTGTCCAGGAGTTCCTCGGCAACACCGGTCCCCGTGTCCACGACTGGACCTCGGCCCGTCACCTGTGGGACGCCCGGCACACGGCCGCGCTCCGCGAGCGGTGCGGCGGCGGCCGGGACCGGGCACCGTTCTGCCGCGCCGACGGCACGCCTCTGCCGCCGGACGAGCTGCCCACGGCCGATCCCGGCTCCGGCGACGCGGCGGCCCGCACCGAGTGGATCACCCGGCTGCACGAGCAGGGCGAACTGGAAGCGGCGTTCGCCGCCGCGGGCATCGGCCTCGATCTGACCCCGCCCGCCACCAAGAGCTGGTACCGCGTGGAGCCGGACTCCCTGCTGCGCGGGTGCCCCCTCGCTCTCCCCCGCCTCACCTCCGAGGTCCGGCGGCTCTCCCGGGAGCGAGGAAGCAGCAGCTTCCAGATCCCGCAGAACCGCGGAGCGGCCATCCTGCTGGAGCTCTCCGAGCCCGGCCCTTCCGGGTCGCTCCGGGCGAGCCTGGCCGTGCCCGACCAGCTCGCAACCGTGCCACACATGCCCGAAGCCCTCTGGCGCCGACTGCCCGACCTCGATCTCGTCCGGAACGGGCATGTGACACCCGCACGGTTGCACCCACTGGTCGTCGGGGCGCTGTTCCCCGCGCTGGAGGTCACCGAGGGCGCCCCGGGACCACCGGGTCCGAAGGCCCCCGAACCGTTCCGCGTGCGTTGCCGGGGCCAGTGGCACCGGGTCGCCTGGGCCGACGGCGGCCTCCGGATGCCCCACGCCGAGGAGGAGCAGCGCCGGGAACGCGCCCTGCGCGCCCTCGGCGGTGCCGTCACCGGTTGCTTCGCCGTGGAGCAGGCCTGGACGTCCGCCTCCGGCCGGCTGCCGAAGGCACTGCGCGCCCAGCGGTCCGATCTCTTCCGGTACGCCGAGCACGGCGACACCCCGGGCGTGCGGGCACTCCTGGACACGGGCGTCAACCCGCACGTTCGCGACGGTGCCGGACGCACCCTGCTGCACGCCCTTTACCTCCTGGACCACGAGGAGTTGCTGCCCCGGCTGCTGGCGGCGGGAGCTGACCTGGAGGCCACGGACGACTTCGGCCGGACGCCGCTGTTCACGGCCGCCTCCGAAGGAGGATCGCGCACCTTCGTGGAGGCGCTGATCGACGCCGGAGCGAGGATCGACACGGTGGTCCCGCCGGACATGTCCCTGGCCCACGTCATCAGGCTCCGCAGAAGGGGCGACCTGGCCTTCCTCCGCGACCGCGTCCGCAGTGAACATCCCGGCCTCGGCGACGACGCGTGGGAGGCACGGGCTCGCGTCTCGGAGACCAGGACGAAGAAGAAGACGACCGATGAGGACACGCACACGTGACCGCCGCCACCGCCCGGCCCGGCCCGGCTCACCCGGCCGGCCCGCTCGCCGCCGCCGACGCGGTCAACCGCGCGCTGGGCGCCACCCGTACCGAGCCGGCCGCCAACCCCCGGCTGGAGGCCCTCGCCCTCGCGGTGACGGCCAACCAGCCGGTGCTGCTGTGGGGTGAGCCCGGCATCGGCAAGTCCGCCGGACTCCGACAGCTGGCCGCGGGGCTCGGCCTGCCGCTGGAGACGGTCATCGCCAGCGTGCACGAGCCGTCCGACTTCGCCGGCCTGCCCGTCGTCGGCGACGAGCCCGCCACCACCGGCGTGCCCATGGCTCCTCCCGACTGGGCGGTCCGTCTCGCCCGCACCGGACACGGACTGCTCTTCTTCGACGAGCTGTCCTCCGCGCCGCCCGCCGTCCAAGCAGCACTGCTGCGCGTGGTCCTCGAGCGTCGCGTCGGGAGCCTGGCCCTGCCCGAGGCCGTCCGGATCGTCGCCGCCGCGAACCCGCCGTCGAGCGCCGCCGACGGCTGGCACCTGAGCCCGCCGCTCGCCAACCGGTTCGTGCACCTGAGCTGGACCCACGACCCGCACACCGTCGCCCGGGGCATGGCCGGCACCTGGCCGGAGTTCGCCGTCCCCGTCGTCGATCCCGCGAAGGCCCCCGGCGCGGCCGCCCGCGCCCGTGGTGTGGTCTCCGGCTTCCTCACCGCTCGCCCCGGGCTGGTCCACCACATCCCCGGCGACGCCGAGAGCCGGGGCCGGGCCTGGCCCTCACCCCGCACCTGGGAGATGGCCCTGCGGATGCTCGCCATCGGCTACGCGACCGGGGCCGGCCGCGAGGCCCTGGCGGCCGCGCTCACGGGCGCCGTCGGCGACGGCGCGGGCATCGAACTGCTGTCGTTTCTGGAGCACCTCGACCTGCCGGACCCGGACCGGGTCCTGGCCGCCCCGGACGCCTTCGCCCTGCCCGAGCGCGGCGACCGGCAGTTGGCCTTCCTCATCGCCGTGGTGGCTGCCGTCCGCAGCGACCTCACCCGGGAACGCTGGGAGGCGGGCTGGGCGGTTCTCGCCAAGGCCGTCGACGCGGGTGTGCCCGACGTCGCCGCCCGCGCCGCCACCGATCTCGCCGCGATGCGCCGCACCGACTGGCCGGTGCCCGCGGGCATCGACGCGTTCCTGGACCTGCTCAGGCAGTCCGGCGCCCTGGCCGACGGCTGAGGACCCGGCCGCCATGAGCCACGGGCCGGAGCCGACGCTCGACATGACCAAACTGCTCGCCGCGCGCTACCGCGCGGCGACCGAACGCCCGTACCTGGCGTCGGCCCTGTACGCCCTGACGGTGGTTCCCTCCCGCCACGTCCCGACCATGGGTGTGGACCGGCACTGGCGCTGCTACGTGTCTGCGGCGTTCGTGGACGCGACGCCCGTACCGGAACTCGCCGCCGTGTGGGTGCACGAGGCGTCCCACGTGCTGCGCGACCACCACGGCCGGGCCGACAGGCTCCCCTCGGCCGACCGGCTCGACCGCTACCGCGTCAACGTCGCTCAGGACTGCGAGATCAACGACGACCTCCTCGCCGACGGTCTTCCCCTCCCCGAGGGACGGATGGAGCCCCGCCGTTTCGGCCTGCCGGAAGGGCAGTTGTTCGAGGCATACGTCGACCGGCTCCCGCCCGACCTGCGCGCACCCGACTGCGGGTCCGGCGCCCATGGGCAGAGGGTGCCGTGGGAGCTGGGGGGACCGCACGGCCCCGCCCGCCTCGGCCCGGCCGAGGCGGAGGCCCTGCGCCGCACCACTGCCGAGGCCATGCGGGCCCACCGGCGAGCCCGGGGCACCCTCCCCGCCGGCTGGCGGCGCTGGGCGGAACAGATCCTGGAACCCACCGTGGACTGGCGCCAGGCGCTGTCCGGCGCGGTACGGGCGGCCGCGGCGTGGGCGGGCGGCGCCGTCGACTACACCTATCGGCGCCCGTCCCGCCGCACTCCGGCGCTGCGCGGGGTGGTCCTGCCGAGTCTGCGGCGCCCGCTGCCGCGCGTGGCCGTCGTGGTGGACACCTCCGGCTCCATGGGCGAGGACGAACTCACCGCCGCCATGGCCGAGATCACCGGAGTGCTGCGGGAGGTCGGCGTGCGGGACGACCGGGTCACGGTGCTGGCGTGCGACGCCGAAGTGCACACCGTGTCAAGGGTGACCTCGGCAGAACAGATCGAACTGGCCGGGGGCGGGGGCACGGACATGCGCGTCGGGATCGGGGCGGCCCTCGCCCGGCCCGACCGGCCCGACCTCGTCGTCGTCCTGACGGACGGTCATACGCCCTGGCCCGATGCCGAACCCTCCTCCTGCCGGGTTGTCGCCGCGCTGATCGGCTCCGACGCTCCGGCCCCTCCCTGCTGGGTGGAGACGGTGCGGGTCCCACTGGACGGGGCCTGAACTCCAGCGACGCCATGGGCCACACGGCCTTGGCGCGCACAGGTTCCTCGGCGATCGCGCGCGGCGTCGGGTACGAGCGTCCGCCGACGACGGGGACCGGGCGGCGACCCGGGCGGACCGGCGTTGCACGAGGTCCGGGTGTGAGCCGAGGAACCACCGTGGGGAGACTCTGCGGTGAGGCCGAGTCGGCGAGGACGCGGCTGCCGCGGAGCAGCCGCGTCCTCGCGGGGGACCGTCAGACCCCGGCCGTCTCGGGCTCGCGGGCAGGTTCCGCGGACTCGGCGGTGTCGCCGAGTTCCTTGCGGAGCCTTTCGCCCTCGACGTCGACGTTCGGCAGGACGCGGTCCAGCCATGTGGGCAGCCACCACGCGTTGGTGCCCAACAGGGCGAGCACGGCGGGAACGATGGCCATGCGCACGACGAAGGCGTCGAAGAGGACCGCGATGGCGAGACCGAAGCCCATCATCTTGATCATGTCGTCGTCTTCCATGATGAACCCGGAGAAGACACTGATCATGATGATCGCGGCTGCCGCGACTACCCGGCCGCCGTGGGTGAAGCCGGTGGTGACAGACTCGGCGGCGGACGATCCGTGGACGTAGGCCTCGCGCATACGGGTCACGAGGAAGACCTCGTAGTCCATCGCCAGTCCGAAGACCACGCCGATCATGAATATGGGCATCATCGACATGATCGGGCCCGGCTGGTCCACCCCGAACACGTCCGCGAGCCAGCCCCACTGGAACACCGCGACCACCGCGCCGAGCGCCGCCGCCACCGAGAGCAGGAAGCCCAGGGCCGCCTTCAGCGGGACGAGGACGGAGCGGAACACCAGCATCAGGAGCAGGAAGGCGAGGCCGACGACCAGGGCGAGGTACGGGATCAGCGCATCGTCCAGGGTCTGGGAGAAGTCGATCGTCATCGCGGTCATGCCCGTGACCAGGATGGTCGCGCCCGTGTCGGACCTGATGCCGTCGGACAGGGAGCGGATGTCCTTGACCAGTTCCTCGGTGGCCGCGTCGCTCGGCCCGGTCCTGGGCACGACGGTGAGGACCGCGGTGTCGCCCTGCTCGTTGAAGTTCGCCGGGGTGACGGCGGCGGCCTCGCCAAGGCCGCTGATCTCCTTGCCGACGGTCGCGGCGGCTGCCTTCGCGTCGTCGGCGCCCCGCGTGTCGACGGTGACCATCAGCGGGCCGTTGAACCCGGCACCGAAGGACTCGGACAGCATGTCGTACGCCTTGCGCTGGGTGGTGTCGGGGGCCGAGCTGCCCTCGTCCGGCAGGCCCAGCTCCAGGCTGGTGGCCGGCACGGCAACGACGCCGAGGCCGATCACCGCGGTGAGCAGCACGGTCACCGGACGGCGCAGCACGAAGCGGGCCCAGCGAGTGCCGAGCTTCGGCGCGGCGGACGCCGTCCGCTGTCCGGCGGCCGCCTTGCGGTCCCTGCGGCTGAGTGCCTTCCTGCCGGCGAAGCCGAGCAGCGCCGGGGTCATGGTGAGCGCGATCAGCACGGCGATGCCGACCGTGGCGGCGGCGGCCAGACCCATCTTGGTGAGGATCGGAATGTTGACCACCGCGAGGCCCGCCAGGGCCACGATGACGGTGAGTCCCGCGAAGACCACGGCGGAGCCGGCGGTGCCGACCGCGCGTCCCGCGGCCTCCTCGGGCGTGCGGCCCTCGGCGATCTCGGCGCGGTAGCGCGAGACGATGAACAGGGCGTAGTCGATGGCGACCGCCAGGCCGATCATCGTGGCGAGCGTGGAGGTCGTGGCGGACAGCTCCAGTGTGCTGCCGAGTGCCGCGATACCGGAGATGCCGATGCCGACTCCGATGATCGCCGAGAGCAGCGGCATACCGGCCGCGACGAGAGAGCCGAAGGTCAGCACGAGCACGACGGCCGCAACACCGATGCCGATCAGCTCGGCGGTGCCGCCCATCTCCTGCTCGGCCATGACCGCGTCACCGCCGGTTTCGACGGTGAAGCCGCCGCTGCGTGCGTCGTCGGTGGCCGCGGTGAGCGACTCGCGGGCCCGGTCGGTCAACTCCATGGCGCTGACGGTGTACGTCACCGAGGCGTACGCGGTCGTGCCGTCCTGACTGACGGCGTCCGCCTCGAACGGGTCGGCCACCGAGGCGACCTGCGGGCCTTCCCCGAGGGCGGTGACCAGCTGTTCGACCGTGGTCTTGCCGGCCGGGTCGGAGATCTTCGCGCCCTCGGGGGCGCGGATCACGACTCGCGCCGTGGCGCCTTCGGCCCCGGCCGCCGGGAAACGCTCATCGAGCAGGTCGAACGCCTTCTGGGACTCGGTGCCGGGCATGGAGAAGGAGTCTTCGGGAGGGGCGGGGGCGGCGGACGCGGCAACGCCGGCGCCCACGAGTACGGCCACCCACAGCAGGGCGATGAGACCGCGGCGCCGGAAGGCGCGTCGGCCGAGTCGATAGAGGAACGTAGCCACCTGGGACCAATCCGTCGGATACGGGCAGGACGAGACCCGGCAGATGGGGAGGCAGGGGTTCTGACCGGGCTACCCGTTCATGCTCGCCCGGGTTGGGCCTCATTTGATCCGCCCCTGGGGCTGGACCGGCGTACTGCATCGGGTGTAGCGCGGCTCCGTGCGCCTCTCCCCCGAGGAGTAGATCCACATATGCGTGTACGCCGCATTTCGTTCCCTCACCGAACCAGTGCCTGCCGGCCGGCCATCGGCCGTCGCGTTCCGCCCAGGGCCGCAGCGGACGATCCCGAGCTCCGCGAACAGGCTCGTGAAGGGCGGATGCGTCGCACGACGGCGGCCCGGCCGCCGGACACGGGATCTGTCAACTGAACGGGACCGGCTCGCAGTCGGTGGTGACACCGCGTGCCCGTCAGGAGTGGGGGTGCGGCGGCGGAGGCCGGGATCGAACCGCTGGTGGCCGGCCCGCAGCATCTCGAAGGCCCAACGAGGTGTCAGGGTCCGGGCGTCGGCCATGGCAGCGGACTGCGGCCGGGGCGGGGCCGGCCACTGCTCCCATCGGCCGATCCTGCCTCTGCTCGTCCGTACGTTCCAGGCGCGCCGGAGCCGCGCCACGGGTGCGCGGGGAGGACATCGGCGTCATGATCGGCGCCGGAGGGAGTCCACGGCCTCGATCAGCGATGAGCGCCACCCCCGCGAAGAGAAGGGCACGATCATGGAAGATTCCGCCCCCGTCCCGGACGGCTCCGGAGTGCCGTCCTCATCTGTCGGCCGCTCGGCTCTGCGGGTGTTCGTCCTCTCCGGCTCGTCCCGGACCGGCTCCCTCAACGAGCGCCTGGCCATGCTCGTCGGCAGGCTCGTCGGACGGGCGGGCGCCCTGGTCGACCTCGCCGGCCTGCGCGACTTCTCCGTTCCCCCGTACGACGGGGACGCCGAGGAGGCGAAGGGGCCTCCGCCGGGCTCCACGGCCCTGCGGGAGCGGATCGAGGCCGCGCAGGCCCTCGTCATCGCCTCCCCCGAGTACAACGCCTCGGTACCGGGCACCGTGAAGAACGCCGTCGACTGGGTCTCCCGCTTCCGGCCGCAGCCCTTCAAGGACAAGCAGACGCTGCTGGTCTCGGCGTCACCGTCCATGGTGGGCGGCAACCGGGGCCTGTGGGCCCTTCGCGTACCCCTGGAGCACCTCGGGGCCCGCGTCTACCCCGGCATGTTCAGTCTCGCCGCCGCTCACCAGGCTTTCACCGACAGTGGTGACCTGACCGACGGCGGGCTCCAGGAGCGTCTCGGGGCGACCGTGAACTCGTTCCTGGACCTGGTCGAGGCGGACATCCAGTACCCGTGCCTGCAGCACCGCTGGTACGAGTTCCTCGGCGACCGCAGCAGTGCCCCGGTCACCCAGCGCGCCGAGTCCTGAACCCGGAGGACGGGTACCGAGCCCCGGGATCCCGACAATCGGGCGACGCACCCCGGCGACGTGCTCACTCCGGTTGCCGGGCCGGGGTTCGTCGTCGACACGGACGACGAACCCCGGCCTCGAGGGCGCATCAGGCCACGGCTGCCATCACGCTCCATTTCTTGGCCGCTGAACGCTGTCCCTCGTTCCCCGGAGACGTGCGGTTCTGCGCAGCCGTCGGTGCGTCGCCGTCCGTGAGAAGCCCGATCAGTGACGTGCGAGCGCGGGCCACACGCGAACGCACCGTCCCGATCGGGCAGCCCATCGCCTCGGCCGCCTCGGCGTAGGGAAGTCCCAGGAGTTGGGTGACGACGAAAGCCTCCCGACGTTCGGCCGGAATCTGCGCCAGGAGTTCGGCGAGTGCGATCCCGTCCTCGAACCCCGGCATTCCACGCGGCTGGGTCTCCTCGGCCACCGCTTGCCAGTCGTCCCGATCGGACAGACGGGGACGTGCGGCCGCGTGCCGGAGGCTGTCCACCACGGTGCGTCGGGCTATCGAGAGCAGCCAGGTGCGGGCCGAGGAACGCCCTTCGAACCGGTGGAGGCTGCCCAGAGCCCTGAGGAAGGTCTCCTGGGTGAGGTCGTCCGCCGCCTGTCTGTCGGCGCTGAGGTAGGCGACGTAGCGCCAGATGTCGCGGTGGAGGGCCCGCACGAACTGCTCGACGGCGGCGGGGTCTCCGGTACGCGCGGTGAGGGCCAATCGAGTCACTGTCGCGTCGGTGTCGATCCCGTGTTCGAGCTGGTCCGGGTCGGATTGCAGGGTCATGGCAAGTCTCATCGCCAGAGGTCCTTCGGGAGATCCGGCGCCGCTGCGAGACGGCGTGAGTCCGGTGAGTGGTACGGCCTGCCGGATGGCACGGCCGATGCCCGAAGCACGCGAGGGGCGTGCCTTCGAGGAGCCGGCTGTCAGACGACAGCGATCCTCGCGGGTGGACCCCGAGTGGTGAAGGCGCCGACGAGCAGCATCTCGCGCGGCGGTGTTGACTGGCGTGACCTGCGGACATGGATGCGCGAGCGGTGCGCCGGCACCAGGGGACGGTGCATCGACCTCAGCGGAGCCAGCAACCAACCGGCGAACGCGCGCAGCAGACGGAAGACGGCCCGCTCGCCGTGAGCGAGCCAGACACCGCACAGCACTGCGGCGGCCAGGTGTGCGGCCAGCATGCCGAAGGGTGAGGCGTGTCCGCTGACGGCGTGTCCGACCGCCGGAACGGCGCTCTCGGTGATGGCCCCCGCAGCGTGATGGAGGTGGGTTCCGGCGCTGGGCATCCCGGAGTGCGTACCGGGGACGAGCAGGTGAGCCGACTCGGTCAGGGTGGTGGCGTGGAGGCCCCCACCGGCGGCTGCCGGACCGGAGGATCCGCCGGCCGCAGTGGTTCCGCAGAGCAGGTAGTCGGCCCACTGTCTCCCGAGGGGGGCGCTCTGCGGCAGCCGGGGACGTACGGCCGCCTGGGCGAGGGAGAAGCAGGAGTGCAGGACGCCTTGGGTGAGGACGGTGGCCGAGGTGACGACGAGGAAGCCGCGTTCACATGTGGTGAGCGCCCAGCCCGTCGCGCACGCGGCGACGAACGCACCTGCCACGGCCCACCACGGCACATGGATGCCCGACATCAGGACGTGGCCGACGGCGGCGAGCAGCACGCAGGTGGCTGCGAACGTGGCAGCCCGTACCGCGCGGCAACATCGGCCTGAGGTCATGGCGGACTCATCCTCGCATCCCGTCGCCTGGTGGAGCACCGGCTGGTACGGATCCTCGACGACGGAAATCTCATTCCCTGTCTGTGTTGTACGCCACAAGACCTGTGCGGAACCGGGGGGTTGAGCGACCCGACTACCTCTCGTGGGCGCAGGACGGATTGCGACGGGAGAGGGGACAGCGGTGGCGGTGGCGACAACGGACGGGCAAGGCCGGGGGGGCCGGGGGCTGACGGCAGTACTCACGAGCGCAATGGCCTTCTCGATGCTGCAACTGTTCCTTCTCGGCGCCCTGGGCCCCCGCCTGGTCGGGGAACTCGGCATCTCTGCCACGCTGCTCGGCCTCACGACGACGATCGGCTTCGGAACCGCGGCGGTGCTGTCGCCCGTCAGCGGACGGATCGTGGACTGGATAGGCCCTCGCCGCGGGCTCGTCGTGCTGTTGCTGGTCGCGGCGGCGGCACTTGCGGCGATCGGCGCGGCGCCCGGAGCCGGGCTGCTGCTCGGGGCCGTCGCGCTCGGCGGACTGCCCCAGGCACTGGCCAACCCCGCGACGAACAAGGCGATTCTGGCCGTGATCCCCACCGAGCGACGGGGAGCGGTCACCGGGCTGAAGCAGTCGGGCGTGCAACTGGGCGCCTTCGCTGCCGGACTGCCCCTCGCGGCTCTGGCCGGTGGCATCGGATGGCGAGGGGCGGTGTGGACCGCTGCCGGTTCGGCCGTGACGGTGGCGGTGTGGACCCTGCGAGCGCTGCCTGCCGATCCGCCCCGGCCCAGCGCCGCGGTGCCACGTGCCGCCCTGGGCCGGGGACGGCACATCGTCTGGCTGGCGGTGTACTCCCTTTTCCTGGGCTGCGGTATCGCCTCCGTCAACACCTATCTCTCGCTCTTCGGGGCGCAGAGACTCCGCCTGGGGCCGACGGCGGCCGCCGCTCTGGTGGCCGTGCTGGGCGTCGCCGGGATCGCCGGGCGGGTGGGCTGGGCGAAGGCCGCCCGGCCGGGACGTGCCGAGTGGCTGCCGGGGTGGCTCGGCGCCGGGGCCGTCGGCGCGGCCGGGCTGCTTGCGGCGGCACTCCTCGTTCCCCCGTTGGCATGGGTGGCGGCCGTGGCAGTGGGGGTGTTCGCGGTGTCGGGCAATGCCGTGTCCATGGTGCTGGTCATGCAGCGGGCGGTCCCCGGTCGGGCGGGCCAGGATTCGGCACTCGTCGCCGCCGGGTTCTTCGCGGGGTTCGCCGTCGGGCCCCCGCTCTTCGGACTCCTGGCCGAAGCGGGTCACTACGGATGGGGATGGCTGTGCGTGGCGGTGGAGTTCGCGGCGGCCGCCGCGGTCGCCTTCGTGTGGGCCGGGCGCGACCGTCGTGAGCGGTCCGGGTCCCAGGCATGACGGCGAGGGTGGACCGACAGGACGCGCTGGCGTCGGTTCTCGACCGGGCGACCGTCACCCGAGCCGAGGTCGGCGTGCGGTTTCCGCTGTTCGCCGATCCGTGTGACGGCCGCTGGACCACGACCGGCCGCGGTTCGTGGACCGGTGGTTTCTGGGCGGGATTGCTGTGGCTGCGCGCGCGCTGGACGGGCGCGGCCGAGGACCGGGACGCCGCGTCGTCGTGCCTGGCACGACTCGCGCCCTGGGCCGATGCCGACACGGCCACGCGGGGTCTGATCCTCTGGTACGGGACCGCGTTGGCGGCCGACGACGGTGCGGCCGCAGCGCTGCGCAAGCGTGCTGCCCGCGCGTGCCTGGAGTCCTGGGATCCGGAACTGGGCCTGGTGCCCTGGGGGTCGGCACTGGGCGGGCCCCGGTTGCTGGCGCGCGTCGACGGTGTGCCCGGCATGGTGCAGCTGCTGGCCTCTGCGGGTGGGGAGGGGGTGGCTGCGGCGGGTTCCCATCTCCATCGCCAGCTCGACCTCGGCCTGGACGTCGGTGGCGCGGCAGGTGGCCTCCTGCACCCGGCATGGGCTTTCGACGAGGGTGCGGGGTGGCGTCCCTGTGCGGACCCGCAGCCGGGTTGGAGCCGTGGACGCGCCTGGCTGCTGCTGGCCGTCGCCGACGCCCTGAACCGTCCCGAGGCGCCGGACTGGCGGCCCGAGCGTCTGCGGGCCGTTGTCGAGAGGTTGCTCGCCGAGGGCGATGTCCTTGCGGGACCGCTCGTCCCGCCTGCCGAGGAGTCCCGACCGGAGGGGCCCCCGGACACCTCGGCGGCCGCGATCACCGCTGTCGCGCTCCTCAAGCTGTCGCGCCTCGGCGGGCCGGGAGCCTCGGAGTTCTCGCGTCGGGCCGGTGCCGTACTGGACCATCTGGTCGGCACCCAGATGTCCGAGGGCGACGACGGCCGACCGGACGGCATGCTGCTCAACGGATGCTACGACGCCGGACGGGGCACTGCGGTCGGCCATGAACTCATCTGGGGTGACTTCTTCCTGGCCCTGGGGCTGGCGGCAGTCAGCGGACTCGTCGATGTCAGCGAGGTGTAGCCGGGTTCCGTCCGTAGGTGCGCAGAACGCGGCGGGCGACCGATGTGATGTGCAGTTCGTCCGGGCCGTCGAGGATGCGGGCGGCTCGGCCGGTGCGGAACAGCGCCGGAAGGGCCGTGTCCGGACCGAGTCCTGCGGCGCCGTGGATCTGGATGGCGGCATCGGTGACCTGCTGGAGCGTACGGGCCGCGGCGACCTTGGCGAGTCCGACCTCGGTGTGCGCGTCCCGTCCGGCGTCGAGGAGGGCCACCGCCTCGTGAACCAGCGGTCGTGTCGTACGCAGGGCGAGTAGTGCGTCGAACACGTGCTGCTGGACGAGTTGGTGGCCGGCGAGCGGTCCGCGGGATCCGGTTCGTGCGACGGCTCGTTCGCACATGAGGTCGAAGGCGCGTTGGGCCTGTCCGAGCCAACGCAGGCATCGCAGGGCACGTCCGAGCTGGAGCCGTTCTCCGGCCACCGCCAAGGCCCGGCCGCGCTCGCCGATCATGTGGTCGCCGGGCACGGTGACGTGGTCGAGCTCGATCTCCCACTGCCCACCGGCTCCGAACAGGGGCAGCTCGCGCCCCACCTGGAATCCGGGGGAGGCGGTCGGGACCAGCAGCAGGGAAAGGCCGTCCCGGTCACCGGCCGTGCCGTCGGTTCGGGCCAGGACCGTGACCAGATCGGCGTCCGCGGCCCCGGAGGTGAACCATTTGCGGCCGGTGATCGACCAGGTCCCGTCCGACTGCTGTTCGGCCCGCGTGGCGGTCAGGAACGGGTCCGTGCCGGGCACGTCCGGTTCGGTCATCGCGTAGCAGGACCGTATCTCCCCCGCCACCAGGCGTTCGAGGTAGAGCTCCCGGACCCGTGGGCCGCCGTGACGGGCGAGCATCCGTACGTCCAGCAGGGGCGCCGAACCCAGCGCCGCGGGACCGTGGTCGCTCGCGCCCTCGGCCTCGGCGATCTCGGCATAGGCGGCGAGCGTCAGACCGCCGCCACCCAGTTCCGCGGGCAGCGCCAGCGCCCACAGCCCCTCGGAGCGGGCCACACCGCGCAGCTCGGACAGAGCCCTTCCGGCGTCAGGCCCCCCTGCGTCCAGCACCCCTTCCCGCGGGACCACCCGGTTCCGCACGAATCCCTCAACCCGGTCCCGCAGGTGCTGCGTTGTCGCGGTGCCGTGGGGATGCCCGCTGCTCGTCCGCTCTGTACTCGCCACTGTTTTCCTCCAGTTGGGTGGGAACCCATGGGAACGTCCGTCCGACTCACTCTCCGTGGAACTGGTCGGGTGGAGACGCCCGGGAGTTCCCGCGTTCCGAACGACCCCCGGCGGCGGCCACCGCCGCGCCAGGAGAGGAGAGGCATGGCGTCACCAGTCACCACGAGGACGGTCCGGCCACTCGACACACTGCGTTTCGAGACGTCCGGACCGCCGGAGATCACGAGCGTCGTCACGGATCACTTGCTCCGCCTCGGTGCGCAGGCAGCCGGCTCGGTGTCCGGCACGGCACCGACCGGGCGAACCGTCCTGGCCGGCGGAGGCTTCCGTCCCGCGGAGGCGAGCACGACCTGGTCGGAGCCGGGGACCGGCATCGTCGACGAGGCCACCGTGCAGGCAGCGACCGGCCTCATGGGCGTGCACGGGCGCAAGCACGGGGTGCCGTGCGGCCTTGCGGCTGACTACACCGCCACCGCCACCGCCGTGCTGACCGTGCAGGGGCTGCTCGCGGGTCTGCTGGCCCAGGCAAGAGGCAGTGGCCCGACCCGGGTGTCCACCCGGGCCGACCACGCCGGGCTGCTGACCGTCTCCCAATATCTCGCCGCCGCCGGCGCCGACGAAGGGGAAGCCGCCGACATCGCCGCCGGAGGGCCGCCTTTCACCTCGGCCGAGGGCCTCCACTTCGAACTCGAGACTCTGGATCCGGCCGCGTGGGCCGCCTTCTGGCGCGCCCTGGACACGCCGGCGGACGCCGTCCGGAGCGGCTGGCGGCCGTTCCAGTTCCGGTACGCCACGGCCTGCGCTCCCTTTCCGCCGGCCCTGCACGCCACGACCCGGCGGTACCCGCTGGCACGGATCCGCCGGGCCGCTTCGGACGCCGGCGCCCAGGTGTGCGTCCTGGGAACGCTGGCCGGCAGGGCAGCGGAGCACGAGGACGCCGACCCCTGGCGGCTGAGCCTCCTCGATCCCTGCGGCGACCGGCCCGGCCCGCCGGTTCCGCCGCCTCCCGGGCGTCCGCTGGCCGGAACCACGGTGTTGGAGGCCGGCAGACGCATCCAGGCGCCGCTCGCCGCGCATCTGCTCGGGCTGCTCGGTGCCGAAGTGATCCGGATCGAGCCGCCGGGCGGGGACCCGCTGCGGGGTATGCCGCCCGCCTCCTCGGGCATCTCGGCCCGCTGGCTCGCCCTCAACCGGGGCAAGGACGCTGTCGAGATCGACATCAAAGCGGACGCGGACCGCCGCCGACTGCGCGAAATGGCGGCCGAAGCCGATGTCTTCCTGCACAACTGGGCGCCGGGCAAGGCCTCCGAGCTGGGCCTGGACAGCCGCGACCTCGCCTCGGTCAATCCCGCCCTCGTGTATGCGTACACCAGCGGTTGGGCCGGCAGGGTCGCCGATGCCCCCATGGGTACCGATTTCATGGTCCAGGCCCGCACCGGGGTCGGCGAGGCAGTGCGCCCCGACGGCGAGGTGCCGGCGCCGTCCCTGATGACGCTCCTCGACGTGCTGGGCGGGCTGCTGGGAGCGGAGGCGATCCTCGCCGGGCTGCTGCAGCGCGAACGATCCGGGCACGGCGTGCACGTCGAGTCCTCGCTGCTCGGTGCTGCCGAGATCCTGACCGCTCCCGCACTGGCCCGAGCGGCGCACGGCGAGAACCCCCGTAGGCCCGCAGGGTTCCGCCGCCCCCTGCCGACCGCCGACGGCTGGGTTGCCCCCTGCGACGACTCGGCTGTCGACGCGGCCGCACACGACCTGCGGGAACTGACCACGGCCGACGCGGTGCAGCAGTTGCGCGCGGACGGCCTGACCGCCACCTCGGTCACCACCGATCTGTCCAGCCTGCACCGTGATCCGCGCTTCGCCGGTTCGATCGGCCGCGACGCGCACGGTGCACCCGCCGTTCCCGACCCCTGGAGCTTCGTGTGACCGTCGAACTGCACGACCTGCTGCCCGCCGATCTCCGCCGCTCATGGGTGGTCGACGGGACCTGCCCCGACCTCGACCTCTACAGCCTCTTCCGTGCACGCCAGATCTCGGACCTGCACCGCACCGCCGTCCTCGACGGCAAGGGCAAGCTCTGCTACACCGCCCTGGACCGCAAAGTCCGACGTCTCGCCGGAGGGCTCAGGGATCTGGGCATAGGTCCCGGTGATGTGGTCGGCGTCCAGTTGCCCAACGATCGCAACGCGGTCATCGCCGATCTCGCACTCGCGGCGCTGGGCGCGATCGCTCTGCCGTTCCCCGTCGGCCGCGGGAGCCTGGAGGCGGAGTGCCTGCTGCGGCGGGCCGAAGCCGTCGCCGTCATCGCGGCGACCGAGCACCGCGGCACACGGCACGCCGCCGACCTCTTCACCCTGTCCGCAGCCCTGCCGGCGTTGCGTCACGTCGTCGCCGCAGGCTCGGACACCGCCCCCGAAGGAACGATTCCGCTCGCTCGGCTGATGCGCTCCGACCCGAGCGGCTTCGTCGCGGCGCGCCCCCACCCGGACAGCGCGGCCCGGATCCTCGTCTCCTCCGGCTCCGAAGCGGAGCCGAAGATGGTCGCCTACTCGCACAACGCCCTCGCGGGAGGGCGGGGCAACTTCCTGGCCTCACTCATCACGGACGGCACCCCGCCCCGGTGCCTGTTCCTCGTACCGCTCTCCACCGCCTTCGGATCCAACGGCACCGCCGTCACCCTCGCCCGGCACGGCGGCACACTCGTCCTGCTCGACCACTTCACACCGGAGAGCGCCCTCGCGGCGATACGGGACCACAAGCCCACCCATGTGCTGGGCGTGCCGACCATGGTGCGCATGATGCTCGACCGGCTCGACGAAGCGGGCGGGGAACTCCCGGCTCCCACCGCCCTGGTCCTCGGTGGGGCACCGCTCGACGTCACGACCGCCGGCGCTGCGGCCGAGGCGTTCGGCTGCCCGGTGGTGAACCTCTACGGCTCCGCGGACGGCGTCAACTGCCATACCGGCCTCGACCACCGCACCCCGCCCACCGACAGCCACGGCGTGGTGGCGGGTCGCCCGGACCCCCGCGTGGCGGACATCCGCGTCACCGACCCGGACGACGGCGAAGTCCTGGACCGCGGCCGGATCGGTGAGATCGTCGCCCGCGGGCCGATGACCCCGCTCTGCTACGTGGGGGCACCGGACCTCGACGCCCGCTACCGCACGCCCGATGGCTGGGTACGCACCGGCGACCTCGGCTTCCTGGACGAGGAGGGCCTTCTCCATGTCGTCGGACGACTCAAGGACGTCGTCATCCGCGGCGGGGCCAACATCAGCCCCGCCGAGGTCGAGCGCGAACTCACCTCCCACCCCCTCGTCCGGGACGTGGTGTGCGTCGGCGTCCCGGACGCGCTGATGGGCGAAAGACTCGCGGCCTGTGTGGTGGTCCGCGGAGCAGAGGCCCCCACGCTCGAGGAACTGTGCGAGCACCTCACCACCCGCGGGCTGGAGCAGCGGAAGCGGCCCGAGCACCTGCTGGTGGTGGAAGAGCTCCCGCTGACTCCGGCCGGAAAGCCCGACCGGGCCGCGCTCCGGGAGCGCCTGTCCGCACCAGCGCCGTCGCCCGTAACGGCCGGGACGGGCTCACTCGCATCAGCCGGCTGACGGCCTCGAGCGGAACGACGAAGCGGGAGGGCACCGAGGTGCCCTCCCGCCCTTCGCGCTCACCGGGCAACAGGGGGCTACCGCGGCACTGCGAGGCATCGTCCCTGCTCGTGTCCGCCACGACCCGGTCGCGGCGGACGGACGGGCCGAGCGCTTTCCTGCGTCATGGCATGCACTGGCGACAGCCGGCGGCGGACCGCCCGCACGGCTGTGACGACCCGTGCCGCGCGGCACGCCTCAGGACGCGCCCATGGCCTTCTTCAGTTCCGTTGCCGCGTTGCGGTAGACCGGCAGCAGGTCCAGGTCGTCACCGGGGTAATTGACGATCTTCACCTGCTTCGCCCCTGAGTCGGGCAGCACCGGTCCGGTTGACATGTGGGCGTTGTCCAGGACCAGGGCGGGCTTCTTCTTCGACAGGTCGGCGAGCTGCGCCGGTGTCACGGGCTCGGGACCGTAGGTGCCGACCACGTTCGCTCCGGCGAGCTTCGCCGACCAGGCGGTGAACACCTGCGTGACGACATTCGGGCTCTTGCCGGCGGGCCAGGCCGTCTTCACATCGGCGGTCAGCTTGGCGTACTCGCCGGCGAAGGCGGTCTTCCATTCGGCTGCGGCATCCTCCGTACCGAACAGCTTGCCCAGCCGAGCCACCTCGGCACCGACCTTGTCGACGTCGTTGTCGAGATCGACTTCGACGAGTTCCGCCTTCGAGCCCGCTGCTTCCTTGATCTTCGCCGCGTACGGCTCGAAGGGCGCGTACAGCACGAAGTCGGCACCTGCGACGGCGGCGAGGTCGGAGGGTTTGGGGTCGTAGTCGGGAGCGTGGTGCACGGACTGGGGCACGATGACCTTCACGTCCTCGGCGCCTGCGGCCTTGGCGAAGGCGCCTTCCCACGTGGTGGTCACCACCACGACGGGCTTGTCCTTTGCACCGCCCTTTGCGCCGTCGGTGCCGGCCCTGGCCGACGTGTCGCCGTCGCCTTCCCCTCCGCAGCCGGCGGTCAGGAGCAGTGCGGTGCTCAGTGCGACGAGGGAAGCGATACGGACGCGGGTGCGCGCCATGAGGTGTTTCTCCGTTCGGGTACGAGATGGACAGCGAGGACGACCGCCCCCGCGGTGAGGACCAGGACCGGGCCGGGTGGCCAGTCCAGCCAGAGGGCCAACAGGAATCCCGCCGCGTTGACCACGACGCCGATACCGACCGCCCAAAGAGTGATCGACTTGAGGGAGCTGCCCAGCCGGCGCGCGGCGAGGGCGGGGAGCAGGGTGAGGGCGTCGACCAGGAGCGCGCCGGTCAGCTTGATGGCGCCGGCGACCGCGACGGCGACCAGGACCAGAAGCGCCACGGTGAGTCCACGCACCGGAACGCCCGAGCACTGGGCGAGTTCACGGTCGTACAGCAACAGCGCCACGTCCCGGCGGCGCCACCAGAACAGGCCCGGCACGAGTGCGGCGAGCACACCGAGGACGGTGAGGTCCGCGGCGCCCACCGAGAGGATGGAGCCCCACAGCAGGGCGAAGGCTCCGGAAGCGTTGACACCGGACACCGCGAGGACGAGGAGGGCGGCCGCGATGGCCAGGCTCATCAGCAGGCCCATCGCGCCGGACAGCCCGTCCGGCGTGCGTGCCAGTGGGGCGATGCCCGCGCCGGAGAGGGCGCACGCCAGGAGCGCGCAGAGCATCGGGTCGAGGCCCGTGAGGAGTCCGACGGCTATGCCGAGCAGGGCGACGTGCATCATCGCGAAGCGCACGGGCATGATGTCGAGCCCGACGATGATCACGCCGACGATCGGCAGGCCGACGGCCGCAAGCACGAGGGCGAAGCCCGCGCGCTGTACGGGAACGAGTTGCAGGAGTGCTCCGAGGTCGGCGGTCGCCAGGGTCACCGGCCCTCCCGGAGCCGTCCGGCGGCCATCTCGAGCACGCGGTCGCACCGTTCGGCGAGGGTACGGTCGTGGGTGACCACGACGAGCGTGACCGGCAGCGAGGTCAGCACGTCGGCTGCTTCCTCCTGTCCCGCGAAGTCGAGCGCCGCTGTGGGCTCGTCGGCCAGGAGCACCCCCGCGCCGGCCGCCACGGAACCGATCGCCCGCGCCAGGTACATACGCTGCAGTTGCCCTCCGGAGAGGGTGTGCAGCGGGCGCCGGGCCAGTGGGCCGACGCCGAGCCGGTCGGCGGCCTCTTGCGCCTCCACCGGCGCGCCACTGCTGGCGAGCAGTTCCTCCCCTCGAAGGGGAAACCTCCCGGCGGCCGGTTTCTGCGGGATCCAGGCGCACGACCGGCGCCGCCACGCCCACTCGGCCGCCGACTGCGCCCCTCGTCCTCCGACGAGAATGGTGCCTGCCACCTGTCTGTGCAGGCCGAGCACGGCTCGGAGCAGGGTCGTCTTCCCCGAACCGTTGGTCCCGGTGAGCGCCACGGTCTCGCCCGCCGCGATCTCGAGATCGATGTCGGCGACTGCTTCGACGCGGCCGTGACGGCAGGCAACGCCCCGCATATGTATGTCCAGCCCGCCCATCCACGTGTCCTTCCGGCCCTCGGCCACTGCCCGGACGAGCCCCACGAGCCCGCCCACGGGTGAGTAGTCGGCCCGAGTGGCGTGCCGGTTCCCGGCAGTCGACGAATTTCGCTTGCCCACGCGGACCGGTCGCGTGGGCAGGTGGTCACCCCGTTCCGGTCTCGTCGACCGGGTACGGCACGAAGGTGCTGCTGTTCTGATCGATCCGCAGGGTGCGGTCCAGGGGCGGCGCGGCCCGCTGGGGGCAGTCGAGGCGTTCGCAGACGCGGCAGCCCATGCCGATCGGGGTGGCGGCGGAGTGTCTGGTGAGGTCCAGGCCGTCGGAGTAGACGAGGCGGTGCGCGTGGCGGAGTTCGCAGCCGAGTCCGATGGCGTACGTCCTGCCGGGTTCGCCCCAGCCCCCGCGATGCCGGGTGATCGCACGAGCGGTCCACAAGTAGCGCTGACCGTCCGGCATTTCGGCGATCTGGACATGGATGCGGCCGGGCGAGGCGAATGCCTCGTAGACGTTCCACAGCGGGCAGGTGCCGCCTGCCCGGGAGAAGTGGAAGCCGGTGGCCGACTGCCGCTTGGACATGTTGCCCGCGCGGTCGACCCGGACGAACGAGAAGGGCACGCCGCGCAGTCGGGGACGCTGGAGAGTGCTGAGGCGGTGGCAGACGGTCTCGTAGCCCAGGCCGTAGTGGTCGGTGAGGCGTTCGATGTCGTAGCGCAACTCCTCAGCCGCCGTGTGGAAGGCGGTGTACGGAAGGATCAGTGCGGCGGCGAAGTAGTTGGCGATGCCGATGCGGGCCAGGGCGTGGGCGGGTGACCCTGGATCGAAGTCGTCGGCGGCCTGGCGGTCGAGGTCGCCGCCGTGTTCGAGGAGGGCGATCTGGGTGGCCATGCGGAAGGCGCGCTGGCCAGGGCGCAGACGGGTCGAGAGATGGAGAGTGCGGGTCGGCTCGTCGTAGTGGTGCAGGTGGTCGCCCGAGTCGGTGGACAGGCGGATGCCGTGGGCCTCCGCGAGGCGGGCGGTCAGGGCCCGGAGGACGTCGCCGGGCCGGATGCCGATCTCCTCGGCGAGGCGCTCGGCGGCGACGTCGGTGTCGTGGAGGTAGTTCTGGCGGCGGTAGAAGAAGTCGCGGATGTCCTCGTGCGCCGAGCGGGGCAGCTCATCCGACCCGCGGCCGTCGGCGGCTCCGGCCAGGCGCTCGGCCAGGTGCTGGTTGCGGCGCCCCAGGTCGAGGAGGACCTGCGCGACCGCGGGCATGCGCGAAGCCAATTCGGCGAGGTCGGAGCGGGAGACGCGGGCAGCGGCGATCTCACCGGTCAGCGCCTCGCGCAGGTCGGCCACGAGGCGGGCGGTGTCGCGCTCGGAGAAGAAGCCCGGGTCCACGCCGAACGTCTCGGTGAGCCTGAGCAGGACGGGCACGGTGAGCGGGCGCGAGTCGTGCTCCATCTGGTTCAGATAGCTCGGGGAGATACCCAGCACACGGGCCAGCTCCGCCTGACTCATCCGGCGCTCCTCGCGCAGCCGCCGCAGCCGCGCACCCGCGTAGGTCTTGCTCACCGTGCGTTCCTCCAGATCCGGGACGGGACTCCGTCAGCGTAGGCGAACCGGAGCCGCTCGCACCCTTCGCAAGATTGGCAAAAACCGGCGGGAAGATTCGCAAGGATTGGCATGCATCCCAGCTTGATGGCACTCAGTGCCAGTGCCACAGTCGTAGTGCGGCCCGCCGGATCCGGTAGGCACAGCCGGATCCGGGGCACGATTTCTGCCCTGACGTCGGAGACCCCCGGCAACGGCAGCGACCTGCACCGGCAGCATTGCTCAGCTTCACCACCAGGTGACGGCGGGCCGCATCCCAGCAGGACGACACGCAGTGCCACCTCTGTTCATCCGAACGGTGAGGTTGGCAGAAGCAACAGACCGAGGAGACGGTGACAGTCATGGCAGAAGCGAGGACGCAGGCGGCCGAGGAGCTGGCTCAGCGCTGGGCCACCGACCCCCGGTGGAAGGGCATCGAGCGCACCTACAGCGCCGAGGACGTGCTCCGGCTCTCCGGGAGTGTCCGGGAGGAGCACACCCTGGCGCGCCGCGGCGCGGAGCGGCTGTGGCGGCAGCTGCACGACCTGGACTACGTCCACGCGCTGGGCGCGCTGACCGGCGGCCAGGCGGTGCAGCAGGTCAAGGCGGGCCTTCAGGCGATCTACCTGTCGGGCTGGCAGGTGGCCGCGGACGCCAACCAGGCCGGACACACCTACCCCGACCAGAGCCTGTACCCGGCCAACTCCGTGCCGCAGGTGGTGCGCCGGATCAACAACGCGCTGCTGCGTGCCGACCAGATCGCCACCGCGGAGGGCGCGGGCGACACGACGGACTGGCTGGCGCCGATCGTCGCTGACGCGGAGGCCGGTTTCGGCGGTCCGCTGAACGCCTTCGAGCTGACCAAGGGCATGATCGCCGCCGGTGCGGCCGGCATCCACTACGAGGACCAGCTGGCGTCCGAGAAGAAGTGCGGCCACCTCGGCGGCAAGGTCCTGGTGCCGACCTCGCAGCACATCCGCACCCTCAACGCGGCGCGCCTCGCCGCCGACATCGCCGACACACCGACCGTGATCATCGCACGTACGGACGCGCTCGCCGCCAACCTGCTGACCAGCGACGTCGACGAGCGCGACGCCGAGTTCGTCACCGGCGAGCGCACCGCCGAGGGCTTCTACCGGGTGCGCAACGGCATGGCGCCGGTCATCGCGCGCGGTCTGGCCTACGCCCCGTACGCCGACCTGATCTGGGTGGAGACCGGTACCCCGGACCTCGCACAGGCCCGCGAGTTCGCCGAGGCGATCCACGCCCGGTACCCGGACCAGATGCTCGCCTACAACTGCTCCCCGTCCTTCAACTGGAAGGCCGCACTGGACGACGACCGGATCGCCAAGTTCCAGCGCGAACTCGGCGCCATGGGCTACAGGTTCCAGTTCATCACCCTGGCCGGGTTCCACTCCCTGAACCACGGCATGTTCGACCTCGCCCGCGGCTACGCCGAGCACGGCATGACCGCCTACGTCGACCTCCAGGAGAAGGAGTTCGCGGCCCAGGAGCACGGCTTCACCGCGGTCAGGCACCAGCGCGAGGTCGGCACCGGCTACTTCGACCTGGTCTCCACGGCCGTCAACCCCGCCTCCTCCACCACCGCCCTGGCCGGCTCCACGGAGGAAGAGCAGTTCCACTAGGCCACCCGGCCGGAAGCCTCGCCGCGAGGCTCCCCATGGCCGAGCGGAGAGGCGGACGACCGTCCCCGTCCGCCCTCCGCTCCCACCCCTCAGGAGATCCCGATGTCCACCACCGCACTCACCCAGCAGGTCCGTGTCCTCGCCACGCCCGGCCACCGGCACGACGAGATCCTCACCCCCGCCGCCCTCGACTTCGTCGGTCATCTGGCCGAAGCCTTCGGAAAGCGCCGCCTGGACCTCATGAAGGAGCGCCGCCGGCAGGCACTGCGACTGGCATCGGGAGCCCCCCTCGTTTTCCCCATGGTCTCCCGCACCGTGCGCGCGGACCCGTCGTGGCGCGTCGCGCCTCCCGCCCCCGGTCTCGCCGACCGCCGTGTGGAGATCACCGGGCCGCCGGACCGCCGGATGGCCGTCAACGCGCTCAACTCCGGCGCCACGGTGTGGATGGCGGACTTCGAGGACGCCACCTCCCCCACCTGGGGGAACGTCATCGGCGGGCAGCTCACCCTCCTCGACGCCATCGAGCGCCGGATCGACTTCACCACGCCGGAGGGCAAGGAGTACCGGCTCGCGGACCCGGACGAGCTCGCCACCATCATGGTCCGCCCCCGCGGCTGGCATCTGGACGAGGAGCACCTGGAGTACGACGGCCGCCCCGTGCCCGCCGCATTGGTGGACTTCGGCCTGTACTTCTTCCACTGCGCCCAGCGGCAGATCGACGCCGGGTACGGCCCGTACTTCTACCTGCCGAAACTGGAGAACCGGTACGAGGCCCGGCTCTGGAACGACGTCTTCCTCCTCTCCCAGGATCTGCTCGGCATCCCGCGGGGCACGATCCGGGCCACGGTCCTGATCGAGACGATCACCGCCGCGTTCGAGATGGAGGAGATCCTCCACGAGCTGCGCGAGCACAGCGCCGGCCTCAACGCGGGCCGCTGGGACTACCTCTTCAGCTTGATCAAGACCTTCGGGCACCGGACCGACTTCCTCCTCCCCGACCGGGCGAAGGTCACGATGACCGCCCCGTTCATGCGCGCCTACACCGAACTCCTCGTGCGCACCTGCCACAAGCGCGGTGCCCACGCCATCGGCGGAATGTCCGCCCATGTGCCCGGCAAGGACCCTGCCGCGAACGAGGCCGCGCTCGCCAAGGTCCGGCTCGACAAGGAACGCGAGGCCGAGGACGGCTTCGACGGCTCCTGGGTCGCCCATCCGGCCCTGGTCCCCGTCTGCCGCGAGGTCTTCGACGGCGTCCTCGGCAAGCGGCCCGACCAGATCGACCGCACCCGCGACGACGTCGAGGTGACCCCGGCCGACCTGCTGTCGGTGCGTCGCATCAGCGGCCCGCCCACGCCGGAGGGGGTCCGCACCAACATCGCCGTGGCACTGCGCTACTTCGCCGCCTGGCTGCGCGGACAGGGCGCCGTGGCGCTGTACGGCCTGATGGAGGACGCCGCCACCGCCGAGATCGCCCGCGTGCAGATCTGGCAGTGGCTGCGGCACCGCGTCATCGAACGGCAGACGGTGCTGCTGCTGCTCGACGACGAGCTCGCGGCGCTCGGAGCCGAGCACCCCTGGGCGCCATTGGAGGACATCCGGGCGCTCTTCGAACGGGCCACCCTGGCCGGTGAGTTGCCGCTGTTCTTCACACCGGACGCCTACACCCGTCACCTCGTGGAGCGGACGGAGGCCGGGGCATGAGCGGGGACATCACGCGCGTCGGTGTGGTCGGCGGAGGGCAGATGGGCGCCGGCATCGCCGAGGTGTGCGCGCGGGCCGGGCTCGACACCGTGGTCTGCGAGGCGGATGCGATCGCCGCGCGCACAGCCAGGGACCGGGTGGCGGCGTCGCTCGACCGTGCGGTGCGGCGCGGAAAGCTGGAGGAGTCCGCCGCGCGGGACGCCCTCACCCGCATGGTGTTCACCGGCAGCCTGGAAGACCTCGCCGACCGGCAGCTCGTGATCGAGGCCGTCATCGAGAACACCGACGCCAAGACCGAGGTCTTCGCCAACCTCGACAAGATCGTCGAGGACCCGGAAGCCGTCCTGGCGACCAACACCTCCTCCCTCCCCGTCATGCGGCTCGGGATGGCGACCGGTCGGGCCGACCGGGTCGTGGGACTGCACTTCTT
Organism: Streptomyces sp. WMMC940; assembly: GCF_027460265.1. Classification (NCBI taxonomy): domain Bacteria; kingdom Bacillati; phylum Actinomycetota; class Actinomycetes; order Kitasatosporales; family Streptomycetaceae; genus Streptomyces; species Streptomyces sp. WMMC940. The sequence goes on along the minus strand of NZ_JAPZBC010000001.1, from coordinate 7,381,553 downwards.
CAACCCGGTACCCGTACTGCCGCTCGTGGAGGTCGTGACCTCCCTGCACACGTCGGCGGTGGCGGCCGCCACCGTCGAGGACTTCGCGACCGGCACCCTCGGCAAGACCGTGATCCGCTCCCAGGACCGGGCCGGCTTCGTCGTCAACGCGCTGCTCATCCCCTACCTGCTGTCCGCGATCCGCATGGCGGAGTCCGGATTCGCCACGGCCACCGACATCGACGCCGGCATGGAACTTGGCTGCGCCCACCCCATGGGTCCGCTCAAGCTCGCCGACCTGATCGGCCTCGACACCGTCGCCTCGATCGCCGAGTCCCTCTACGACGAGTTCAAGGAGCCGCTGTACGCCCCGCCGCCGTTGCTCCAGCGGATGGTCGAGGCAGGACTGTTGGGCCGGAAGACCGGACGCGGGTTCCACGCGTACGACCGTGCCTGACGATCCAAGTCCACCGGGCTGAGGGGCCCGGGAGGGCCCGGGCTGGGAGGCCCGGGTGGCGTCACAGGGAAAGGGCGGGAGCGCGAGTGCGGCGCTCCCGCCCTGCGGCGTCACCGCCTCGCGGTCCACTTCACCATCCGGATCGTGGACGCCGCGCCGCTCAGGCTCGTGTCACCGACTAGGCTGACCCGTGCAGCTGGTTCGCCCCGTCCTCCAGGCGGGACGTCGCAAGAGGGAACCCGGTGGGAATCCGGGACTGCCCCGCAGCGGTGAGCGGGAACGACCGCCGTCAAACGCACTGGGTCCTCCGTACCGGACCTGGGAAGCGACGGCCAGTAGGTGCCCTCCGGTCAGGAGGACGTGCCCGCGAGTCCGAAGACCTGCCCGTTGCCCGCGCGCGGACCACTCCGTGCGTGGACATCCCGGTGACCTCGAGGGCGGGTCGGCGTACATACCAGGCGATCGACCGTGCCTTGCCGCGCACGCTCGTACCGTCCGGTTCGTCACCCCTTCGCGCTCTCGTCCCACCTCCGGGATCTCAGGGATTCATCTCGCGAAGGAGATCTCCGTGACACCGAAGTCCGCAGCCGCGGCAGCACGGGCCACCGTGTACGGCTACCCCCGCCAGGGCCCGAACCGGGAACTGAAGAAGGCGATCGAGGGCTACTGGAAGGGCCGAGTCACCGCCGACGCCCTCCGTGCCACCGCCGCCGAACTGCGCCGCTCCAACTGGCAGCAGCTCGCCCAGGCCGGCATCCACGAGGTGCCCACCGGCGACTCCTCGTACTACGACCACGTCCTCGACACCAGCGTCATGGTCGGCGCGATCCCCGAGCGCCACCGCGCCGCCGTCGAGGCGGACGCCCTGGGCGGATACTTCGCCATGGCGCGCGGCACGCAGGACGTGGCGCCGCTGGAGATGACGAAGTGGTTCGACACGAACTACCACTACCTGGTCCCGGAACTGGGTCCGGACACCGTCTTCACAGCCGACTCGACCAAGCAGGTCGCCGAGCTGACGGAAGCCCAGGCTCTCGGCCTGACCGCACGCCCCGTCCTGGTCGGCCCGGTCACGTACCTCCTGCTCGCCAAGCCCGCCCCCGGCGTGCCCGCGGACTTCGAGCCGCTCACCCTTCTGGACCGGCTGCTGCCCGTGTACGCCGAGGTCCTCGCCGACCTGCGCGCGGCCGGGGCCGAATGGGTGCAGCTCGACGAGCCCGCCCTCGTCCAGGACCGCACCCCGGCCGAGCTGAACGCCGCCGAGCGCGCATACCGCGAGATCGGCGCCCTCGCCGACCGGTCCAGGCTGCTCGTCGCCTCGTACTTCGACCGGCTCGGCGACGCCCTGCCGGTGCTCGCCAAGGCCCCGGTCGAGGGACTCGCCCTGGACTTCACCGAGTCCGCCGCCGCCAACCTGGACGCCCTCGCCGCCGTCGGCGGACTTCCCGGAAAGCGCCTGGTCGCGGGTGTGGTCAACGGCCGCAACATCTGGGTCGACGACCTGGAGAAGTCGCTGTCCACCCTCGCCACCCTGCTCGGACTGGCCGACCGGGTCGACGTGGCCGCCTCCTGCTCGTTGCTCCATGTGCCGCTGGACACGGCCCCGGAGCGGGACATCGAGCCGCAGATCCTGCGCTGGCTCGCCTTCGCGAAGCAGAAGACGGCCGAGATCGTCACCCTCGCCAAGGGACTCGCCCAGGGCACCGACACGATCACCGCGGAACTCGCCGCCAACCGCGCCGACCTGAGCTCCCGAGCGGGCTCCCCGATCACGCACGACCCGGACGTACGGTCCCGCGCCGCGGCGGTCACCGAGGCCGACGGCCGCCGCTCCCAGCCCTACGCCGAACGGGCCGCCGCCCAGCGCGCCCATCTCGGGTTGCCCCTGCTGCCGACCACCACGATCGGTTCCTTCCCGCAGACCGGCGAGCTGCGCACGGCCCGCGCCGACCTGCGCGCCGGCCGGATCGACGCCGCCGGCTACGAGGAGCGCATCAAGGCCGAGATCCAGGAGGTCATCTCCTTCCAGGAGAAGACCGGGATCGACGTCCTGGTGCACGGCGAGCCCGAACGCAACGACATGGTCCAGTACTTCGCCGAGCAGCTCACCGGCTACCTCGCCACGCAGCAGGGCTGGGTGCAGTCCTACGGCACCCGCTACGTCCGCCCGCCGATCCTGGCCGGCGACATCTCCCGCCCCGAGCCGATGACGGTGCCCTGGACGCGGTACGCCCAGTCCCTCACGTCCCGCCCGGTCAAGGGCATGCTCACCGGCCCGGTCACCATGCTCGCGTGGTCCTTCGTCCGCGACGACCAGCCCCTCGGCGAGACCGCCCGCCAGGTGGCCCTCGCCCTGCGCGACGAGGTGAACGATCTGGAGGCGGCCGGTACGTCCGTCATCCAGGTGGACGAGCCCGCGCTGCGCGAGACGCTGCCGCTGCGCGCCGCCGACCACCCGGCCTACCTGGCCTGGGCGACGGAGGCGTTCCGGCTGAGCACGAGCGGTGTCCGGCCGGACACCCAGATCCACACGCACATGTGCTACGCCGAGTTCGGCGACATCGTCCAGGCCATCAACGACCTCGACGCCGACGTCATCAGCCTGGAGGCCGCCCGCTCGCACATGCAGGTCGCCCGCGAACTGGCCGCCCACGGCTACCCGCGCGAGGCAGGCCCGGGCGTGTACGACATCCACTCACCGCGCGTCCCCAGCGCCGAGGAGGCGGCCGACCTGCTCCGCACGGGTCTGAGGGCCATCCCGGCGGAGCGGCTCTGGGTCAACCCCGACTGCGGCCTGAAGACCCGCGCCTGGCCCGAGACCCGGGCCTCGCTGGAGAACCTGGTCGCCGCCGCACGTGCCGTACGCGGCGAGTTGTCCGCGTCCTGACCCGCACATCCCGGGGCCGGGGCGTCACGGGCGCCCCGGCCCCGACGAGCAGTACCGCCACGAGCAGAAGCAAGAAGCGAAGGAGTTCGAGAGCCTGCTCGACATGCGCAGACAGCTCGGTAGTCAGACCGCCTGGATACGCGCCCTGCGCGACGCGCTCCTCGACACCGTTGCCCGCCCGCTGCCGCGCGCGGTGGTCGAAGCCCTGCTCGACAACATCCAGGTGATGGCGGAGTCGCTCGGCCTGCGTCCGGGGCGCGGCGCCGACCCACTCGTCGCGCATCTGGCGAACGGCACGGTGTCCGAGTGGACCAGGCCGCCGCGGGCCGATCCGCCGACGCGGTGGAGACCCACGATCGGTGACGGAACCCGCGGGCCGCGCCGCATCGGGCCTCGGTCACGCCCAATGATGCGGCTGATTTCGGTCACGGTAAGCTCACCCGGCCCGAGCCGCGCGCCCAAACGATCCCCGTGACGTGCCGCACGGGTTCGGTCACGTCAACCGGCCCGACCGCTGTCGGGAGACCATGTGTGGCCGGGATTGAACGGTGACGGGTCCGCACACGTAGTAGTGCGGAAGAGGCGTGAGCCGCCCGACGAACGCGAGGAGGAGTGATGGCCGACCGTGGCCTGCTCCGTGGCGCGCGGGTGGCGGTGTTCAGTCTGGTGTGCGTGCTGCTGGCGGCAACCGGGCACAGCGTGGCCGGCGGGCATCATCCGCCCCTCGTCCTGCTCGCGGTCGGCGGCACGGCCGTCGCGGTCACGGCGGGGCGCCTCGCCGGACGGGAGCGTACTTTCGGGCAGATCGCGGGTGCGGTCACGGTCGCGCAGGGTGCGCTGCACCTGCTGTTCGCGTTCACCGGCCCGGACCATTCCCGGACGTCGCCCTCCGTGCACAGCGGCCCGCATGTCGGGCATATGTCTCATGCGGAACAGATGGGGACCTACGGCCCGGAGGTCGTGACCGGAGCCGCCGGCGCAGGGGCCGAACCTTTCGGCGCGGCCCTGGCCCCCGCCCATCTGAGTCCGCTCATGCTGCTCGCCCACCTGGCCGCCGGGCTCGGTGCCGCCTGGTGGCTGCGCCAGGGGGAGGCCCTGGTATGGCGGCTGTGCCGACTTCTGGGCGCACCCTTGTCGGCGGCACTGCACGCTCCGGTCCTACTGCGGCGGTGGTCGCGGTTCCGGGCGATGCTCGCACGCCGCCGCATTCCGCTGGACCGCGGCACGGACCGCGAGGTGCCGTACCGCACCCGGCTCCTGGAGCACACGGTCGCCCGGCGTGGTCCGCCTGTGCTGTTCACCCACTGACCCGGCCGAAGCGGTGAAGACACGCCGCTCGCCCGGCCGGTGTCCCCACCGCCCGTGAACCCGGACCATCCGGCCGCACGCGGCGGCTCTCATGCGTACCCCGGCTTCCGCGCGGCTCCGCTCGTCGCGCCGGAACCGATCCGTGGCACGCGCCCTTCCGGCAGTGAACAGCCCCCGGCCGCCCGCGTGCGGGCCGGGCAGGACTTCAGGAGCTGAGCCCACTCATGAGCACCACATCCGACGCCTCTCCCGACGGGGCGCCGACCGCCGACTCCCCGGACGAGAAGCCCATGTCCGACCAGTCCGGCAGCACCCCGCCCGTCACCCCGGCCAACGGTCGTACACGCTCCGGCTGGTGGCCCCTGCTGACCCGGCTGCATTTCTACGCCGGCATCCTGGTCGCCCCGTTCCTGCTGGTAGCGGCGCTGACCGGGCTGGCGTACACCGCTGTTCCGCAGCTGGACCAACTCGTCTACGGCCAGGAGCTGCGCGTGGAGGAGGTGGGTGGGACGGCGAAACCGCTGACGGAGCAGATAGCGGCCGCCCGCGAGGCCCACCCCGAGGGCAGCATCATGTCGGTCGTCCCGCCCGAGGCCGCCGACCACACCACCAAGGTCGTGCTCTCCGTCCCCGAGCTCGCCGAGCAGGACAAGCAGCGCACCGTATACGTCGATCCCTACACCGCCGAGGTACGCGGCGCCCTGACGACCTGGTTCGGCTCGACACCCCTGGCCACCTGGCTGGACGACCTGCACCGCAACCTCCACCTCGGGGAGACGGGCCGGCTGTACTCCGAACTCGCCGCGAGCTGGCTGTGGGTGCTGGTCCTGGGCGGTCTGCTGCTGTGGTTCGGACGCCGGCGCGCCTACGCGGGCGGAGCGAAGCGCAACACGCTGCTGCCCGAGCGGGGGGCACGCGGCGTGCGCCGCAGCCGCAGCCTCCACGCGATCACCGGCGTGTGGATCTCGGCCGGGCTGCTCGTCCTCAGTGCCACCGGTCTGACCTGGTCGGCGTACGCCGGCGAACGCTTCACCGAACTGCGCACCTCACTGAGCGCGTACGCGCCCGAGCTGAACACCACCGCATCCGCTGAGGGTTCCTCCGGACACGACCACTCCGACGGGCAGGAGGCCGGAGGGGATGCCGCGGGCAGCGGCCTTCCGGAGGGGCTCAGCGTCGACCGGATCCTGGAGAAGGCCCGTGCCGCGGGTCTCGACGGCCCGGTGGAGCTCAGCGTGCCCGCCGACGAGAAGAGCACCTGGACGGTCGCCCAGACCGACGGCCTGTGGCCGGTCCGCATGGACCAGGCGGCCGTCGACCCGCACAGCGGCGAGATCACCTCGCGTGTCGACTGGGCGGACCACCCGGTGCTGGCCAAGCTCAGCAGCCTCGGTGTACGCGCCCACATGGGCACCCTCTTCGGCCTGGCCAACCAGATCGTCCTCGCGGTCATCGCGCTCGGGCTGAGCGTCGGCATCGTGCTCGGCTACCGCATGTGGTGGCAGCGCCGGCCCACCCGGGCGGACCGCCGTGCCCTGATGGGCCGCGCGCCCGCACGCGGTACGTGGCGGCACCTGCCCTGGCCCGCCCTGGCCGTGGCCGTGCCGCTGGTGATCGCCGTCGGCTGGGCGTTCCCGCTGCTGGGCTGGTCCCTGCTGGCCTTCCTGGTCCTGGACGGTGTGCTCGCGCTGATCCACCGGCGACGCACGGCCGGTGGGGCGGCGAGTTCCTGACGACCGGTTCCGTGCCGTGTGGCCCGCGCTCGTGCCGAGCGCGGGCCACACGGCCGTGGACGCCGGGTCAGTGGTGGCGGAACTCCGGCGGGCGCTCGTCGACGAAGGCGCCCATGCCCTCCTTCTGATCAGCGGCGGCGAACACCGCGTGGAACAGCCGGCGTTCGAAACGGACGCCTTCGGCGAGCGTGGTCCCGAAGGCCCGTGACACCGCCTCCTCCGCCGTCCTCGCGAGGGGCAAGGCCACCACGGGACGGTGAGCACGCCGAGCCGCGGTGCGGTGGGATGCCGTCCCCGGATCGAGATCGGCCGACCCCGGCCGGCGTGCCGACGCAACGGGGACGGGGACGGCCGTGACGCCGGGAGCCGGAAGCGGTGGTGGCGGACCGATCAGCCGACGTCCCACATGAAGCGGTGGGTGTGGATGCCGAAGTACGGGAAGGTGTCGACACCCGCCACCCCCTCGATGAGCCGGACGGTGTCGTTGACGAAGTCGAGCAGGTCGGCCGGCCCCGGACTGACGACCTCGGCGAAGAGGGCGTAGTGCCCGGCGGTGAGCACCGCGTAGACCACCTCGTCGCGGGACGAGAGGGCGTCGGCGACGGCCCGCGGATCGCCGTCGACGCGGATACCGAGCATGGCCATGGCCTGGCCGCCCATGGCCATGGGGTCGGTGACGCCCACGACCTGGACGGCCTTGGTGTCGATGAGCCGCTGCAGGCGCTGCCGTGCGGCGGAGGGGGAGAGACCCACCTTGGGGCCGAGGTCCGCGTAGGGAATGCGGCCGTCCGTCTGGAGTTCGCGGAGAATGGCGCGGTCGATGTCGTCCACGGGGGTCAGCCTGCCAGTTCCGCCAGGGCGTCGGCGAAGAGCGTGGTGTGGGTGTCGACGTCGGCCTCGGTGGTGGCGGGACACATCAGCGCCATGTTGTGGAACGGCGTCATGAGGACTCCCCGGTTGGCCATCCACAGGTGCAGGAAGTCCTCGAGTTCCGGGTCGGAGGCGGCGGCGGACTCGGTGCCGGTGCGCGGCGCGGGCGCGGTGAACCGGTACTCCGTGCGGGCACCGAGGCGGCTGACCGACCAGGGCAGACCGTGCTTGTCGATGCCGCTCCGGACGCCCTGCTCGAAGCGGGCGGAGAGCGCGGACATGGCCGCGAAGGCGCTGTCGGTGAGGACGTGTTCGAGGGTTGCCCGCATGGCGGCGACGGACAGGGCGTTGCCGGCGAGGGTGCCGCCGACCCCGCCCATGTCGACGAGGTCGAGGTCCCCACGGCGGAGAAGTCGGTCGGCGAGGTCGGCGGACAGGCCGTAGGCGCCGGCCGGGACTCCTCCGGCGACGGCCTTGCCCATGGTGAGGATGTCGGGTTCCAGGGCCCAGGCGGCGGTGGCACCACCGGGGCCGGCGGAGAAGGTGTGGGTCTCGTCGTTGACCAGCAGTACGCCGTGCCGGCGGGTCAGCTCGCGGACGCCCTCGAGGTAGCCCGGCTCGGGCAGCACGATGCCGATGTTGGTGAGGGCGGGCTCCATGAGGACCGCGGCGACGTCACCGTGCGCCAGTTCCCGCTCCAGCCCCTCCAGGTCGTTGAACTCGGCGACGCGACTGGTCAGCGTCACGTCGCACGGAGCTCCGACGTTGCCGGGACGGCTGGTCGCACCGCGCCCTCCCGGACCGGTGACGATGAGGGACTCGTCGACGCTTCCGTGGTAGCAGTAGCTGTTGAAGAGGATCTTCCGGCGGCCGGTGACCGCCCGGGCCAGCCGGATGGCCCACCGGTTGGCGTCCGTGGCGGTGAGCGAGAAGGACCAGCGCGGCAGGCCGAAGCGGCGGGCGAGCTCGGCGCCCACCCACTCGGCATCCTCCGTGGGCAGCATCGCGGTGGCGCCGCCCTGCTCGCGGAATCGGCGCTCGACGGCGTCGGCGACGGGGGCCGGGGAGTGACCGGCCATGGCGCCGGTGTCGCCGAGGCAGAAGTCGACGTACTCGTGACCGTCGATGTCGGTCACCCGGGCGCCGTGGGCGCCGGCGAGGTAGCGGGGGAAGGTCCCGGCGTTCTTGTTCATCCACGTCATCGGCACCCGCCCGAACAGGTGGTCGGCAGCCTCGTAGGCGGCCTTCGAGCGTGGATTGCGGGCCGTCGCCTCGGCGGTCTCGCGGGAGAGCAGTTGCCGCAGCCGGGCGCGATCGATGGGCATGGACATAGGTAAGCCTTCCTCGGTAGCGCTTGCGTTTGACGTTACACGCGGATTCATCGATCCGGCTAGCCCTCACGCTCGAAACGAGCGTGACAGCGATCGAATCGATACCACTCCGGTCCCGCCCTTCCTCCTTCCGGACATGGCGCCGGTGTGGACCGGGTCTGTCGGCCACCGTTGTGGTGTACGGGAGGCGCCGAACGGCCCGCGGCCCGCGAGGAAGGGCCCGACGCTCGGACCGGAGGGCGCGCGAGGCGGGCGGCACCTGGGCACGGTGAGCGGCGACCCGTCGGAGCGGATGCGACGCAGGCCGCACCCGAACCGGCCGGTCCCCGTCCTACTCGGCCCTCTCGATGATCAACATCGCGACATCATCGGCGAGGCAGCCCGCGGAGTGCCGCATCAGCGCCTGGTGGAGTTCGTCCAGGAACTCTCCGGGGGCGTTGCCGCGCACGGCCTCGAAGGCGTCGGGCAGCGCGAAGAAGGCGTCGTCGCTGTTGCGTGCCTCGATCACACCGTCGGTGTGCAGCAGCAGGCGGTCGCCGCGGACGAACGGATAGGACTCCACCTTGGCCTCGGAGGGCTCGGGCAGGAGCTCGTCGAGGCCGAGCGGCGGCAGCGGGCACCCCGGTGCCAGGGCCTCCGCCCTGCCGCAGTGGAGCAGCAGTGGGGGCGGATGTCCGCGGTTGACGATCTCGACCACCGGCTCCTGCGGGACCTGGGCCACCAGCGCCGTGACGAACCCCTCCACACGGGCGTCCGGGTCCACCCCCGGGGACAGGCGCTCCCGCTCCAGGGCCGCCGCACAGTGGTCCATGACGGCCGGCAGGTCCTCCTGGTAGTGGGCCGCCTCCCGGAACGCACCCAGCACGGCAGCGGCGGCGCGCACTGCGGGAAGGCCCTTGCCCCGGACGTCACCGATGATCAGCCGTACCCCGAAGCGGGTTTGTACGGCCTCGTAGAGATCGCCGCCGATCTGGGCGCCGGTCTCGGCGGCGACGTACCTGCTGCCCGCGTGCAGCGGGCCGATCCGGGCGGGCACCGGTCGCAGCAGCACCTCCTGTGCGGCGGCGGCGATCCTGCGGATCTGATTGAGCTCGTTCTCGCTGCGTGTGCGGGCGGCGCTACTGGTGGTGATGCTCGCCGCGGACACCAGTGCGAGGGCGAGGAGGTTGGTGTAGACCTGCTGATTCTGCCAGGCCTGGTTGTAGGTGGCGGTGATCACGCTGACGACGAGGGCGAAGGCGGCCGCCGCGATCGTGCCCCGGGGGCCCATGGTCACGGCCGCCAATGCCGGTGTCGCGGTCAGCAGCGGCCCCGTGTACATGACGTGCAGCGGCGTGAGCTCGATGACCACCACCAGGACCGCGATCGCGAACGGCAGGCACTGCGCGAGCACCCAGAGGACCCGGTGACGACCGTCCGCTCGCGGGCGTACGGATGAGCGGATGTCCGACCGCATGCCATCAGCCTGCCTGGTACGGGCACACCTTTCCACTCATCGCGGTCGCCACCGGCGGCCGGCGCGGACGGTACGAGGGGTGGCTTCCACTCATGCGGCCGGCCTGCCGTGCCCCCTTCTCGACGAGGCCGCCCGTGTGCAGCTGCGGCGACAGCTCGATGCCTCGTCCGGCGCCCACCCCCCGACTCGCTCCTCGACATCCCCATCCGTGACCCTGCCCGCCGTGTCGGGACGGTCAGGCAGGTGGTCGCGCCGCTCGACGGGAGGCCGCGCATCGCACCGCGTGTTCCTGCCCGGCAGGGAACGGACGCGCGACACGGGACGTACACCGGCGTCCGGCCACGGGGCGCGTGGCGGGAGCATCCGAGCGGGACCGTCAGTGGCGTCGGCGGGCGTTGAGCCGGGCGGCCTGGCGCGTCAGGTGGTCGCGCTCGGCGCGGCGGGTACACGGCCTCCGCCGGCCCCTGAGGCGGGAGCCCTGCCGTGCTGCTCGGGCGCGAGCGGTACCGGCACCGCGGTGGTGGGGGTGCCCCGGCCGTACTGTGTCCCCGTCGCCCGGGAGGAAGGGGACGGGCACCCGGCGTCGCCACCGGTTGCGGCGCGGATCCGAACGGCGGGGGGCCGCCCCGTCCGGCGGGGCCGGCGGGCGGCCGCCCCGCGCCCAGCTGCGGGGAGGGAGGTCCGCGACCTCAGCCGCGAGCGCGACCGGCTCCCCCGCCCGGGCCTCCGGGCAGGACGCCGCTCTCCGCGGCCTTGAGGACGGCGTCGGCCTGCTCCTGGGTGAGCTTCCCCTCGGACACCGCCTTCCCGAGACGCTCCGAGAGCCGCTTCTCGCGCTCCTCCTTGTGCTCCTGCTGCCTCTCGTTCCGGATCTTCTCCAGCGCCGCCTTCACCTTGTCCTCGGACACGCCCAGTTCCTTCGCCAGCGCGGCCGCCAGTTCCTCCTGTCGCTCCTCCAGACGGTCCTTCCGGGCTTCCCGGCGCTCCTCCCGCGGATTCGGCGTCTCACCGGAAGGCGCGGTCGACTCCGTCACCGTGGCCGGAGCGCTGTCCTCCGCGAGGGCCACGGCGGGGAACAGCAGCCCCACGCTCGCGACTCCTGCGACGGCAAGCCCCACCCGAGCTCTCTTGGTCACCATGGAACACTCCTCCGCTTCCGGGATCCTTGTCGTCATCCAAGATCGGACACAAGGCTGTGGCGAAGCTGGGAGCGGGATGAGAATCCCCTTTGAAGCTCGCCGCGCCCGTGCCGTCACGATCCGCCCACCCGCCGACCGCGCCGTACGGGAAGGACCTCGGCGACCGGTCGAGGACGGATCCCGGATCCCGGCCCGCCGGACTCCACGACCGAACATGCGACCGATGCGGCAGACTTGGGGCCGGCACACGGCCAAGGCCGCGGAGGGGACCGTCGGTGAGGGGGCAGGCAGCATGAGCACACCCGCCTGGGAGCGCAGGCTGAGACGGACCCTCGCATCGGAGACGGCCGAACCGCTGCTCGTCCTTGCGGCCGGAGCCGCCGGCACCGGAAAGAGCCACCTGGCACGGCGTCTCGCCGATCTGCCCGAGGCCACCGGGGCCGAGGTGCTCACCTGGACCTGCGGCGAGGAATCCGCCGTGCCCGAACCGGCAGGAGACGGGCCCGTCCTGCTGCTGGTCGACGACCTGCACCGGGCGGACGCGGCCGAACGCGGCGCACTGCGCCGGCTGCTGGAACAGTCCCGGCCCGCGCGCGCGACCGTGGTGCTGTACCGACCCGAGGAACTGCCCCACCCCGGCCTGCCACTGGGCACGCCGCCACTGCGCTACCCGCGCGACATGGTCGTCCTCGAGCACCGGGTCACGCCGTGGACCACCGAGCAGGTGCAGCGGGCCGTGGCGGCCGTCCTCGGCGACCGCTGCACGCCCGAGGCCGTAACACGGCTGCACGAGCAGTCCGGTGGCGTGGCGCAGGTGGTGGTGGACCTGCTGGTGGTGCTGGGCGAACAGGACCTGCCGCGGTGCACCGCGGCCGACGTGGACGCCGCGGGCGTGCCCGTTCGCCTCGCCGAACTGGTACTGAGCCGGACGGCTTCGCTGCCCGCGTCGCAGCGGGCCGTGGTGTGGGCAGCCGCGGTGCTCGGAGAGCCGGTGACGCGGGAGGAACTGCTGACCGTCGCCGCGGGGGCGACGCACGGCGGCGCCTGCGGGAGCGGACCCGCACCCGGGAGGAGGGCCGGGTGCAGCCCCGCACTCGGCGACGCTCTGGCCGGAGCGCTCGATGCGGCCGTGCTCACCGAGTACCCGGGCCGCCGGTACGGGTTGCTCGTCCCGCTCGCCGCGCGCACCGTGCGTCGGGTGCTGCCCGGCCCGGTGCGGCAGGAACTGCATGCGAGGGCCGCCGACGTGCTGGTGCGCAGGCAGCCTGTGCCGTGGACGTCGCTGGCGCGGCACCGCCGGGAGGCCGGACCCGTCAAAGCCTGGTTGCGTGCCGTGGAACGGGCAGCTGCCCTGGCCACCGGCGCCGGAGACCACCAGGCCGCGATCAAACTGCTGGAAGAGGCCCTCGCGTCCCCGGACATACCCCGTGCCGCCCGGGCCGGGCTGGCGCCGCGACTGGCTGACATCGCTGTCAACGGGCTGCGTTCGGACCAGACCGTCGAGGTGCTCTCGCAGATCGTGGAGGACGAGAGCCTTCCCGCCGTGCTGCGCGGCGAGATCCGTCTCGACCTGGGACTGCTGCTGTGCAATCAGGTCGGAATGGGCGGCACCGGCTGGACGGAGCTGGAGCGGGCCGCCTCCGAACTTCGCAGTGAGCGCCCCGGATTGTCCGCCCGCGCCATGTCGGCCCTCGCGATGCCGTACTGGCCCGGCTCCTCCATCGACGTCCACCGCGCCTGGCTGGAGGGCGCCGCGGTGGCCGCGGACGACAGCGGAGACGAAGTCGTCCGCACGGCGGTACGGGCCAACCGCGCCGGGCTGGCCATGAGCTGCGGTGACCCCGAGGGCTGGGACCTGCTGAAGGCACTGCCCACCGACCACCCCGACCCCGGAATCCGGCGGCACGCCGCCCGCGGGCTGTGCAACGCGGCCGACTCCGCGGTGTGGCTCGGCCATTTCGGAGGGGCCGAGGACCTGCTGCGTGAGGGACTCGAGCTGTCGGCACGCAGTGGCGCCCCGTACACCGAGCACACCGCCCTGGGGGCGAGGCTCCTGCTCGAGTGGTTCACCGGGCGCTGGGCGGGGCTTGCCGAGCGCTGCGAGGAGTTCGTCGCCGCGACCGCCGACATGCCGGTCATCAGTGCGGACGCGCGCATGGTACGCGGGATGATCGCGCTGGCCCAGGGCGACTGGGGCGCCGCACTCTCATGGCTGGCCGGCCCTGACGCGTCCTCGGCCGAGCATGCCGCCGCGCCGCACGCCGCCGCCACGTCCGGAGCCCTGATCCGGTTGGCACTGGCCCGTCAGGACGTGCCGGCCGCGGCCGAGGAGGCCGGGAGCGCCTGGCGGAAGGCCGCGGCGAAAGGCGTGTGGGTGTGGGCCGCGGAGCTGGCTCCCTGGGCCGTCGAGGCGGTGGCCCGAGCGGGCGATGTGGCGGCGGCCCGTGCCATGCTCGAGGAACTGTCGTCCGGCTTGGCAGGGGTGGACGCGCCCTCCGCCACGGCCGCGCTGGACTGGAGCCGGGCGGCACTGGCCGAGGTGGACGGCCGCCCGCTGGATGCCGTCCCCCTGTACCGTGAGGCCGCCGCGGCCTTCGAACGCGCGCCGCGCCCCTACGCGAGGGCGCTGGTCACCGAGGGCGCGGCACGCTGCACGCTCGAGGCGCTCGGCGCCAACGGCCGGAAGCCGTCCGAGCGGCAGGACGGTCCCGGAGCGGCCGCCACCCTCGCCGTCGACGAACTCACGTCCTGCGCGGCTCTGTTCACCGAGCTCGGCGCGGTGTGGGATGCCGCCCGCGCCCGTGCCGAGCTACGCCGTCACCAGCCGGCCAAGGAGGGCCGTCCGCCGGGTCGTCCCGCGTACGGCGGTCAACTCTCCCCGCGTGAACGGGAGGTCGCCGAGCTGGCGTCGGCCGGGCTCACCAACAGAGAGATCGCGGCAATCCTGCATCTGTCACCGCGCACGGTCGAGCAGCACGTCGCCCGGGCCATGCGGAAGCAGGGGACGCCCTCTCGCCAGGAGCTCGCCGATTGGCGGGGGCCGGCCGCGCCGGAGGGGCCGGAGCGGACGCGGAACGCCCCGGTCGGCACTCCCGGCGACGCCTGACCGATCCGCTTCGAATCCCTGCGCGACCTCGGCTTCGCATCCCTGCGCGACCTCATGTGCACCCGCATCCCCGCACATGTGCTTCTGCGCTCCGGTCGATCCGCGCCATGACATGCACATTCAGTGATCAATCGGACAGGCAAGCGCTTGGTCAGAGGTTAATCACGTATCCGTAGTCCCCGGGCCCCGGATATTCGTGTGCGGACTCCGGCCGTACGTTCCTTCCACTTGCCCGGTCGACCTGCATCCGCCGCGAGGTACCACCTGATGCACGCCGGCCGGCCGGCGCCGTGCGCGGGGTCTCCCACGAGGCCCCGCCCGGCTCGACCGACCCCCACATCTCCCTGACGCGGCCAGGGGTCGGCTTGTCATGACCGAACCAACCCATTTCGGTTCGACCGGCCGGGAGCAGACCGGAAAGGCGACACGACTTGAACCGTTCCAGACCCTTTCGCATATCCGTGCTCGCGGTGACCACCACCGCACTTCTCGCCACGGGAGCCGCAACCTCCGCCGCAGCAACGCCCTCCCCGCAACCCGCCGCCTCCGCGGCGCCCTCCACCGCGGACACGCCCGTCGAACGCCTGATCGTCGGATACAAGTCCCGCGCGGCGGAGGCCGCATCGGACTCCGCCGCGGACAAGGACGCCCGGGCCAAGGGAGAGAAGGCCGGTGAATCGGTCGGCTTCGACCGCCGCCTCGGCACCGGCGCAGCCCTCCTCGACCTCGGCGGCAAGCTGGACGAGGGCGAGGCCGCCGACGTCATGGAAGCCTTCCGCTCCGACCCGGACGTCGCCTACGTCGTCCCGGACACCCGTATGTACGCCACGGCCGTCTCCCCGAACGACCCGGAGTACAGCCACCAGTGGGACCTCTTCGAGAGCACCGCGGGCATGAACGTTCCCGCGGCCTGGGGCAAGGCCACCGGACAGGGCGTCAACGTCGCGGTGATCGACACCGGTTACGTCGCGCACTCGGACCTCGCCGTCAACGTCGTCAGCGGCTACGACTTCATCTCCGACCCATTCATCTCCCAGGACGGAGGAGGCCGGGACGGCAACGCGGCCGACCCAGGCGACTGGATGAACCGCGGCGAGTGCGGTGTGGACGAGGACGGCCTGCCCGTGCCGGGGCAGAACACCGACAACTCCTGGCACGGCACGCACGTCGCCGGCACGATCGCCGCCGCCGCGAACAACGGCAAGGGCGTGACGGGCATCGCCTACGACGCGACCATCCAGCCGGTGCGCGTGCTCGGCAAGTGCGGTGGGCTGACGTCCGACATCATCGACGCCATCACCTGGGCGTCCGGCGGCTCCGTCCAGGGCGTGGCGAACAACCCGCACCCCGCCGACGTCATCAACATGAGCCTCGGCGGCGAGGGCGGCTGCGACTCCGGCACCCAGAGCGCGATCAACGCGGCCGTGGGCCGCGGGACGACGATCGTCGTCGCCGCGGGCAACGACAACGCCAACGCCGCCTACTTCAACCCGGCCGGCTGCGGCAATGTCATCACCGTCGCCGCGAGCGACCGCCAGGGCAACCGCGCCTACTACTCCAACTACGGCAGCGTCGTCGACATCACGGCCCCCGGCGGCGAGACCTCGCCGAGCAGTTCCAACGGCATCCTTTCCACGCTCAACAGCGGTGCGCGCAGCATCGGGAGCGAGAACTACGTCGCCTACCAGGGCACCAGCATGGCCGCACCGCACGTCGCCGGCCTCGCCGCGCTGATGGTCGACGCCGACCCGTCCCTGACCCCGGCGCAGATCGAGTCGACGATCAAGAGCAAGGCCCGCACACTGCCGGGTTCCTGCTCCGGTGGCTGCGGCGCCGGCCTCGCCGACGCGGGTGCCGCTCTCGGCTCCGGCGGCACCACGCCCACGGGCTCGAACGTCTTCCGCAACACCGCCGACGTCAGCATCCCCGACAACGGCAGCTGGGTGACCTCGTCCGTGGCGGTGACGGGCCGCAGCGGCAACGCCCCGTCGAGCCTGAAGATCGACGTGGACATCAAGCACACCTACCGCGGTGACCTGATCATCGAGATCGTCGCCCCGAACGGCTCGTCCGCGCGCCTGAAGGAAGCGTCCGGCGACAGCACCGCGAACCTGCTCACCACCTACACCGTCGACGCCTCCGGGGTCGCGGCGAACGGCACCTGGAAGCTGCGGGTGTCCGATGTCTACGCCGGCGACACCGGGTACATCGACTCCTGGGGCCTGACCTTCTGACGGTTCCGCCCGCTGATCTGCCGGTGCCTCGGGGCACCGGCAGATCACGCGTTCCCCTTCCGGTCGGGATCCCGCAGCGCCACGCGCGAGTGCGGGCGTCGCGCTGCCCAGGTGCCCCGTGCCGCCCTTCGCCCCCTGCCCCGCCGAAGTCGCACTCCCGGTTCACTGCTGCACTCCCGGCCCGCCCTCCCCGTCGTGAACCCGGGCGCACGGGCCGTGGGCAGGGGCGGTCCGCACCGCGCACGACCGGTTCAGGGGCGCTCCGCACCGCCGGGGAAAGCCGCGAAGAGCACGGCGAGAACGGCGGCGGCGACGAGCGCCGCCACTCCCAGGCTGAGCTGGCCGGCCTGGATGAAGTTCCGCTCCGCGATGTCCGCGAGGCGCGCGTCGAAGTGGCGGATCTGCGCGCCGGGTGCGCTCATCGAGACATGCGTGTGTGGATCCGCGTGCAGAATGATGTCGCGGCTGGCGCCGATCCTCTCGGCCGGATCGGGAATCACCTGCTCGATGTCCCTGCCGAGGGTGGCTCCCAACCACACGGTCATCACCGTGCCGAGTGCGGCGAAGC
This sequence comes from Streptomyces sp. WMMC940, assembly GCF_027460265.1. Taxonomy (NCBI): domain Bacteria; kingdom Bacillati; phylum Actinomycetota; class Actinomycetes; order Kitasatosporales; family Streptomycetaceae; genus Streptomyces; species Streptomyces sp. WMMC940. The sequence continues at coordinate 7,364,485 of NZ_JAPZBC010000001.1, read as the reverse complement.
TCATCGCCCCGCCGAGCGGTTGCTGGGTGTTCACGATTCCGGACGCCATACCCGACCGGTCCGGTGGCATGATCTCCAGCACCAGTGCGACGACCGGTGTGATGACCATGGCCGAGGCCATGCCGACGACGGCCATGCCGAGCAGCACCGTGCCTCTGCCGACGGGAAAGCCGAGCACCATGGTGAGCAGACCGAGCAGCAGACCCGCCTGACCGGACAGGAGCAAACGCCGCAGGCCGAATCTCTTGCGCAGCCCTGCGGCCTTCAGGGCCACCGCCGCATACCCGACGGCGAACGGAAGGACGAGGAACCCGGCCTCCACCGGGGAATACTCTCGAATGCTCCGGTAGTACTGCATCACGACGAAGAACGCCCCTTCGTTGCAGAAGGCGGCGAAGAACACCGTGGCCACGGCGAGGGCGTACAACCGGTTACGGAACAGGGAGATGTCGAGCATGGGATGGCGGGCTCGGGATTCACGGACCACAAAGGCGAGGAATCCCACCGCACTCAGCCCGAGCAGCGAGAGCGTGATGCCCGAGAGCCATCCGAAGGACGGCCCCTGGATCATCACGAAGGCCAGTGACGCCACCGTCGTGATGAAGAAGAACTGGCCCGTCCAGTCGAATCTGCGGATGGGCACGTGTTGAGGTTCGGACACCCGTCGGAGTGTGATGACCAGCACGACGAAGCAGAGCGGAACCGTGGCCACGAAGAGGCCGCGCCAGCCCATCAACTGGGCCAGGATTCCTCCCACGGGCGGCCCCATGGCCACCGCCACGCTCCCCACGGCAACCCAGGTCCCGACAGCCTTCGTTCCCGCCTCCCGAGTGGTGCTCACCCTGCTCACAAGGGCGAGTGAGGTGACGATGACCGCAGCGGCCGAAACCCCCTGAACTCCTCTTGCCACCACGAGGACGAGCACACTCGACGTGGTGGCAGCGCCCAACGAGCACGCGATGTACACGCTCAGACTCACCACGTAGACGATCTTCCTGCCGAAGACGTCCGCCAGTGTCGCGCTGATCATCGTGGCCGAGGCCATACCGATGCTGTAGACACCCACGAGCCACTGCAGGTCGGATTCCCCCATGCCCAGACGACGCTGCATGTCGAAGATCCCGACGTAGGTGATCAGGACGTTGACATTGACGACGAACAGCCCGAGATATGCCGCGAGGAGAGTTCCCTGCCGGCCGTTGCTCCAATAGGAGCGAAGAGGCGCAGAGGGCATTTCGGACGACATGGTCGGAGCGTAGCAGCGCGTCCGTGCATTCGATCAGACGCAGCGCTCCCCCGTCGTCGATCCGCTACTGCGGAAGGTACGGGGGCGGTGCCGGCCCAAGGGATCCGAGCCGCAGGGGTGTTCAGCAGTCCGTGCCGGCCTGTTCGCCGTACGCCGGACCGGCAGCGATCGTGGACAAGGGGCACGGGCGTGGCCTGCGGCAGGAGCTCCGACGCCGACGATGACCGCGCCGTTCCGCGCGCCGCCCGGAGCGGCGCGCGGAACGGGAGATCACAGCGCCCGAAGGTAGTACATGGTGCGGAACCCGCCACTGGTCGAACAGGACAGGGTGTTCTGAGTGCTGGTGTAGGTGAAGCCGGGCGGTACCGTGCAGGCCCACAGGCCCGTCTTGGGCGTGCGCAGGTAGTACATGGTGCGGAACCCACCGCTGGTCGAACAGGACAGGGTGTTCTGGGTATTGCTGTAGGTGAAGCCGGGCATGGTGGTGCAGGCCCACAGGCCGTCCGCGGGAGGCTGCACGTAGTACATCGTCCGGAACCCGCCACTGGTCGAACAGGACAGGGTGTTCTGAGTGTTGGTGTACGTGTAGCCGGGCGGTACCGTGCACGACCAGAACCCGGCGGCGGTCGTCTGCGAGGAGACGCTTGAAGCGCCGCCCTCGGTGTGCGACGGGAGCGCCGGGGCGGCGGATGCCGTAGTGGGGGCAAGGGCGACGCCCACCATGGCGACGGCCGAGCCGACGCCGACTGACAGGGACCGGAGTTTCGAGCGCAGCATGGGGGCACTCCTGTGTTGGTCGTCCGACGGGCAGAACCAACGGGTGGGGGGTCGACCGGCGTCTGTCCCGTGCTCCGGTCGCCGCAGCGCGCGCTGGGATGCTCGCAGCCGGGTCTGCCGGGGGGCAAGTGCGTCCCCCTTGCTGCGTCGAAGATCGGACGTACCGCGGACATCTGTGACCTGCGGTTCGTCCAGAGTCCCGTGACGAGTCCAAGACCGGCGCCGCTGCTCGTATGTCCGAAAGGCCATCGAGGAGGGAGCCCTTCCGGGAGAGGCGGCGGCCCCCGGCCACCGGAGGACGTGTCGGTCGGACGGCCTTTGGGGGCGGCGAGTGGTAGGCCACTGCCCGGCGTGGCGGAAGCGGACCTGCTCCCCGCCGTTTCCGTACGGGCGTGCGGTCAGCCCCTGGGGGCGTGAGCCCATCGCCCGGTCAGGGCCTCGTCGACGTGTGCGGCCAGCTCGGTGAGACGGAGGCGCTCGGAGGCGTGGAGGTCCTGGGCGTCGATGGTGGAACGCAACCGGGCGAGTGCGGCCGCGACGGGCTTGTGGCGGGCGGGGGCGGTGCACCAGGCGAGTTCGCGCAGGAGCATCGCGATGCGCGCCAGGACGGCCGGCTCGGCGGCGCCGTAGCGGAGCGGCTGGTCCACCGCCAGGTCCAGCAGGTCCTGCAGGTCCGGACGGCGCAGCACGACCCTGACCTGCTGGTGCTCGTCGCGCAGCAGCCGAGGGCCGAGATCACGGCCTGCCAGCTCGCACAACAGGGCGGAGGAGTGGGACAGGGCGTGTACGGCGGTGGTCGGATCGTTGATGCCAGGGGAGAGCGCCTTGGCGGCGATGTCGGTGAGCTGGCGGAGTCCGAAGGCCACGTCCTGGAGGTCGGTGCGTTCGTCACCGGTCCGCACCGCTTGTGAGACTTCTTCGGCCAGACGCTCCCGGGTGCCGGGGGTGAACGGCCGTCCGGCGCGCGGCCAGGCGGCTCCGACGGGCGTGTCGGCGATCAGCGAGCTTCCCGGTTGGCGGTCGATGTGCACAAGGGCGTCGGCTTCGACGGCTGCTTTCAGCAGAGCCGCCTCGTCCACGGAGGTGAGGAAGCCGGAGGCTCCGACGGCCAGGGTGAGCGCGTTCGCGGGCGGTTCCGGTGGAGCGGCAGCGGAGACCCCCCTCGCGGAGGACTCACCCGTGAGGTCCGGATTCTCCGGGAGGAGCCGGTGAATGGTGCGGTCGGCGGCGGAGAGGACGCTGCTCATCATCGTCTCGATCCGGATCTCGCGTGCCAGGTGCGACAGGAACAGCACCAGAGCGAGCACGCTCGCCAGGGTGAGAACGAAGGCCACGGTGACCGACGTCTGCGGGACGAAGCCGGTCCGCCCGTCTTCGCCGGTGCGGACGGTGCGCAGCACGGTCAGGGCGAAGGTGAAGGTCGCCAGGAAGAGGGCCAGGGTCGCCTGGACGTACCGGTCTGCGGTGAAGGTGCGCAGCAGACGCGGGGAGAACTGGCTGCTGGCCAGTTGGAGTGTCACCACGGTGAGCGAGAAGGTCAGCGCCGTGACCGTGACCATCGAGCCGGCGATCGCCGCCAGCACCGAGCGAGCGGCGTCGGGGCTGCCGCCGAACAGGTAGGCCCGCAGCCAGGGCGGCATGTCGTGCTGCGTCCGCCCATCCAGGACGGGCAGTCCCACACCCGCGACGATGGCGAGAGCGACACCCAGCGTCGGCAGGGGCCACAATTGGGCCCGGAGTCTCTCACGCATGGGCGCGAGGAGTACGGGCCGGCACGCCGACCGCGGCCACGGAGGCTCCCGGTGCGGCGAACCGGAGGGAGTGCTTCGGCATCGGCACGAGATCAGGTTACCGACCACGACACGTGGCACAACTCGTGCGGCGCTCGTGCGGGCGCGGGCTCGTGGGTGCCGTCGCGCCGGCGTCCGGTTGCCCGGCGTCGCCGACTTCCCCGCCGGCCAGCAGCCGGGCCGCTCCCGCGCTGGTCCCGGATTCCCCCGAGGGAGGGAAACCGACGCCGTGTCAGCCGAGATCCCCGAAGATGCCCGCCAGCAGGACACCGGAGGCGAGGAAGACGACGGTCAGGGTCGCCATCGCGGCCTTCTGCGCCCCGGTCACCTCGCTCTGCGGCATGTCCGTTCCGGCGCCGGCCGGGACCGGCCCGGGGGCCGCCGCGCGTACCGCCTCGCCGCCCTCGCCCAGTACCCGTACGGTACCCATCCCGTGCTTCAGGTGATTGGCCACCAGCCAGACGTTCACGGGGTAGGCGAAGGCGAGTCCGGCCAGGACCGCGACGGAGAACGTGGCCCAGAAGCGGACGCTGCCCGCGTCGTCGGTACCCGGCACATGACTCCGGATGATCACGAGCACGGCCACCATGGCGCCCATCACGCAGTTCATCGACAGCCACTCCGCGAACACGGTGGATCGCACGGCCCGGAGGTAACTTCCGCCGAGCATGTCCCGCATGAAGAGGGCCTGGAAGACGAGCAGCCCGAAGCCGAAACCCACGAGGTACTCGAGCACACTGTCGCCCCAGGGAGGAAGGCCCAGCACCGACGCGACCACCGCGGCCATCATGATGCCGCTGGCGTCTCCCGCCACACAGTGGATGGTCGATCCGAAAGCCTGTTTCCACAGGGGTGCCACGAACCGCTCGTGGGTTCCGGGCCCGGGTTCCTTGCAGGAGAGCACGTACAGTGCCGCGCCGACCGGACCGATGTAGAGCGTCACCAGGACCCAGCCCCACTTCATGACGGTCAGTTCGGGGTTCTTGGTGAACGCGTCGTAGGCGACGTAGACGGTGGACAGTGCGACCAGGAGGAACCAGAAATACATCAGTGCGTCAGCCGTGCTCCCGCTGATGCCGCTGCCGGCCACATACATGTACGCCGTGCCCCTCATCATCCAGTCGATGGCCGCTGTACCGGGTTTCACCGTCAATCATGGGCCGTGGAGGCATGTCTCGGGGTGGGCCGACGCACCGCCGCGCCGTCTCGGCGTTCGCTCTCACCCCGGTGGAGGCGTCGACCGGCGGCAACGGCCGACCGACGCACCGCGGAGTCGGCGCAGCAGCGGCCCCCTCGCCCGTCTGCGGGCCGGCAGCGGGACCAGGCAGAGCCACCCCGACTCCGCCAGGAAGTAGAGCCCGGCTGCGCCGGACGCGGCTCGTCCCGGACAGGCTCGCGGGCCGTCCGGCCGGAGCACGTTCGGCGCCTGCCGCACGTGCGGGTGGCCCTCGACCGGTCATGCGTTCCGCGCGGTCACCGCTTGCCGGACCCCGCCTCGCCCCGGTCGCCCCGGACCGTGTCGACGAGGGTCACCGGGTCCCCCGGGAGGTCGTCGCCGCGCCATGCCACGTGGCCGTCGGGGCGTACCAGCACGAAGGAACGCTCGTACAGTTTGGCGATCTCCGGGTCACCGCCCCGGTGCACGGTCAGCGGTACGCCCCGTTCGGCGAACGCGCGCTCGAACGCCGGGAGGTCGTCGTGGTCCGCGAAGCGAAGCAGCACGAAGCCCTGCCCGAACAGGTCGAGCGTGGAGGTGGAGGCATCCCACCACGCGTGCGCGGCGCGGTGGCCGGGCTCGCTGCCGGGCCGCCAGTCGGCGTCCGGCTGACCGTGGCGGATCGGTACGCCGGGGTCGTCGACGATCGCCGGCGAGCGGTAGCGCAGTCCGAAGTGGATCTGCGGGGCGTCGAACTCCCGCCGCGCGCCGCTGCTCGCCAGCCGCCCGGCCATCTCGGTGCGGGCCCGCTCGCCCACCGGCCCGTCCAGGTGGATCTCGGGCGGGACCTCCCTGCTCATCGTGCGCTGCAGGTTGGTGTTGGCCTCGTTGAGGCTCTCCAGGGCGATCGGCCTGCGCTCGGTGTCGTATGTGTCGAGCAGGCGCCGACCCGCCCAGCCGTTCAGTGTGGCGGCGAGTTTCCAGCCCAGGTCGGCGGCGTCCGCGATGCCGGTGTTGAGCCCGAAACCGCCCGAAGGCGACAGGGTGTGCGCCGCGTCACCGGCGAGGAGGACACGCCCGGCCCGGTACCGGTCGGCGACCCGGTGGGTGAGACGCCACTCGCTGTCGCCGAGCAGCTCCACCGGCGTGTCGAAGGCGAGGGCGTCGTGGATCAGGGACAGCGCGTCGACACGGGCGCCGTCGTCGCCGTCCGCGCCCACGACCAGGTTGTAGAGGTCGCTGCCGTTCAGCGAGCGCATGGGGAAGCGCAGCGTGGACGACAGCATGAGGAAGTACACGAGGGCGGCGCGGTCGCCCAGTCGCTCCTTGAGTTCGGGGGCCCGGAAGAGGACGTTGCGGAAGACCTGCGTACGGTGACGGCCCGGTGCCTCGATGCCGCAGGCACGGCGGATGGGGGAAGAGGCGCCGTCGCAGGCGACCAGGAAGCGTGCCCGGACGGTGCCGGTCCTGCCCGTGGCCTGGTCGGTGAGTACGGCATCGACGTGGTCGTCGGCCGGCAGCACGTGGTCCACGGTGGTGAGGAGCCGCACCGGGCCGTCCGGGTGGACGCCCACGGCCTGCGACAGCACCGGGCTCAGCCAGTGTGCGGGACAGATCTGGTCGGGCTCGGGAGTGTGCGTGAAGGCCGGTCGGTTCGCGGCGGTTCCACGGCGGTACCGGTACACCTCGTGACCGCCCACCCTCGTGACCCAGGCGATGTCCAGAGGGTGGTCGGCGGGCCAGCCCGCCCCCCGGACGGCGTCCGCGACGCCCCAGCGACGGAACAGTTCCATCGAGCGAGGACCGATCGTGCTGACCTTGGGATGCCGGACCTGTCCGTCACCGGCGTCGACGACCATGCAGTCGATCCCGCGGTACGTCAGGTCCAGCGCCATCGCCATCCCGACCGGGCCGCCGCCCACGATCAGCACATCGGTCCGCTCGCCGGAATGCGTCATCTCGTTCCTGCCTCTCCTCGTCGATCCGTCCTCCTCGTGCGGCTCACGGTCCGTCCGCACCGCGCGGGGAGGGCACGCGGGTGTGCCCTCCCCGCGCGCACCGGGTCAGGGGCGTTCGGCAGTGACCAGGAGGCAGCCGAAGTCGTCGGCACCCGCCAGGTCGGACGGCTTGAAGGCGCCCTCGCCGAAGTCGAAGTTGCCCTCGTCCATGGCCACGGGGCGGTCCCCGACGGCCGTCAGCTTCCCCAACTCGTCGGCGAGGCGCAGCGTGGTCTGCTCGGTGACGTCGAGGATCTCGCGGAGCCGCAGGCCGGAGCGGTGGAGCAGGGCGACGTAGTCGTCGATGTCCGCCGTGGTCGACATCAGGTCGTGGCAGAACTTGTCGATGCCCGGGTGCCGTACCGCCTTACGCGGGTGACGTTCGAACACGTCGGTCAGGACGATCCGGCCGCCGGGTCGGAGCACCCGGCACACCTCGGTGAACACCTGCTGCCGGTCCGGCATGTGGCAGACGGACTCCAGGGCCATCACGGCGTCGAACGACGCGTCCGCGAAGGGGAGTTCCATCGCGTCACCGTGCTGGAAGACCGCCCGGTCGGCGAGCCCGGCCTCGGCCGCCAGCCGTCCCGCGGTCTTGATCTGCTCCTCGCTGATGCTGATGCCGGTGACCCGTGCGCCCGTGTGCCTCACGACCCGCAGACCGGGACCGCCCACCCCGCAGCCCAGGTCGAGGACGTGGGAGGAGTCGTCCACCCTCATCCGCTCGATGAAGACGTCGGTGAGCCGGTCCATCGCCTCCTCGATCGTGGCCTCGGAGTCCGGTGTGTCCCAGTAGCCGATGTGCACGTTGGGGTTGAAGGTTCCGTCGTTCATCGCGCTCAGCGTGAGTCGGTCGTACAGCTTGCCGACGGCCTCCGGCTCGGGCAGGGTCTGGACGGGGTCGGTCATGGAAACGGCCTCTCTGGTTGGCAGGTGCAGGAAGCAGGCGGGCGGGGCGCGGCCCCGGCTGGGGCACAGCATCCCGGTGGGCGGGCCACTGGGCGGGAGCGCCGGTCAGGACCCACTCGTTCGCGTGGGGAGGCGCGTCCGCCACGACCGGCCGGGTGGGTCGGGCGCCGTACAACCCATGCGCTCCCCGGTGCCCCGGGGGATACGGACCGCGAGTGGGCGCACAGGCGTCACGGCACGGGTTTCGCCGGCGCGAGCCGCCCGCTCTCGATCTGCCGGCAGCGGGCGTAGTCCGGGAGCAGACCCTGCCGCTGCGCCTCGGCGAGGGTGATCGCCGCGCGGTCGCGCTCGGAGAGGATCGGTTCGGTGTCCGTGGTGATCGGCAGTGCGAGGGCCGGGTCGAGGACGGAGAGGGAGAGTTCGTTCTCGGCGACGTAGCTCTCGGAGAGCATGTACGACATGACGGTGTCGTCCTCCAGCGCCAGGAACGCGTGGCCCACTCCCACGGGAATGAAGCTGGCCCGGTGGTCGCGCTGGTCCATCAGTACCGCGTCCCAGCGGCCGAACGTGGGTGAGCCGACCCTGATGTCGACGACGATGTCCAGCGCACTGCCGCGGGAGCAGTGGACGTACTTCGCGGTACCCGGTGGCGTCACCGTGTAGTGGATGCCGCGTACGACGCCGCGCCGGGACACGCTGTGGTTGGTCTGCGCGACGTGGAAGAGCGGAGCGCCGTGGGCTTCGGTGAACGCCTGCTCCTGGTAGGGCGAGACGAACTTGCCCCTGTCGTCGGGAAAGACGCGGGGGGTGAACTCGATTGCTCCCTCGACGGTGAGTGCGCGTGCTTTCACATCTTCTCCCGTGGCTCGGTGGTCGGCTCGGCGGAACGCGGCGGGCGGCTGGGCGTCACAGCGTCCCCAGTACCTCGCGCACGGCATGGATGACCTTGTCCTGGAGGTCGGGGGCGAGTGAGGGGTACATCGGCAGCGAGAAGATCTCGCCGGCCAGCGCCTCGGTGACCGGGAGCGACCCCTTGGCGTATCCGAGGTGGGCGAATCCGGTCATGGTGTGCACCGGCCACGGATAGCTGATGTTGAGGTGGATGTCGTACGCCTTGAGGCGCTCGATGATGTCGTCGCGCCGGGGGTGGCGGACCACGTACACGTAGTACACGTGCTCATTGCCCGGCACGGTGCGCGGCAGGACGAGGTCGGTGTCGGCGAGACCGTCGGCGTAGCGCCGGGCGACGGCGCGGCGGTCGGCGATGTAGGTGTCGAGCCGCCCCAGCTTGCGGCGGAGGATCTCGGCGTGGAGCTCGTCCAGGCGGCTGTTGTGGGCGGGGGTCTCCAGGGTGTAGTAGCGCTCGTCCATGCCGTAGTAGCGCAGTCGGCGCAGTCGTTTCGCCACGGAGGGGTCCGAGGTGATCGTGGCACCGCCGTCGCCGTACGCGCCGAGTACCTTGGTCGGGTAGAAGGAGAAGGCGGCGGCGTCACCGGTGGTGCCGGCCATCGTCCCGCCCTGCCGGGCGCCGTGGGCCTGCGCGCAGTCCTCCAGGACGGCCAGCCCGTGCCGGGCGGCGAGTTCCTTCAATGGGCCCATGTCCACGCACTGGCCGTACAGATGGACGGGGAGGAGGCACCGGGTGCGTTCGGTGATGGCCGCCCCCACCTGGCCGGTGTCCATGAGGTGGTCGTCCTCGCGGACGTCGACGAAGACGGGAGTGGCGCCGGTGGAGTCGATGGCGACGACGGTGGGTGCCGCCGTGTTCGACACCGTGATCACCTCGTCGCCGGGGCCGATGCCGAGGGCCTGCAGTCCCAGCTTGATCGCGTTCGTCCCGTTGTCGACACCTACGCAGTGGCCCACCGAGTGGTAGGCGGCGAACTCCTCCTCGAAGCCGCGTACGCTCGCGCCGAGCACCAGCCGACCCGAGGAGAAGACCGTCTCAACGGCGTCGAGGATGTCCGGGCGCTCGGCCTCGTACTCCGCCAGGTAGTCCCATACACGCGTCGTCATCTTCCAGCCTTTCCAGAACGGCGGCGCACGGCGGTGCGTCCGCGGTAGGTGGGTGTCAGGGGTGCCGTCACCGGGGGTCGTTCCGCTCCCGGGCCAGGGCGGTCACGGCGCGGCGCACGCCTTCTGGCAGCGGGATCCGGGGGTGCCAGCCGGTGGCCGCGCGGAACGGTGCGGAGTCGAGGGTCACGCTGCGGAAGTCCGTCGCGGGGGCGTGCGCGGGTGGCTCGACGGACACCACGTCGACCGGCGGCCGTCCCAGTACGTCGGCCACGGTGCGGGCGACGAGCCGAAAGACGTCGCCCAGTGCGTCACCGCGGCCTGCGCCGATCAACCAGTGGCCGCCCACCAGGGAGTCCGGGTGGCTCAGGGCGGCCGTGAACGCCGCCGCGACGTCGTCGACGTGGACCAGGTCGCGGCGAACCGTGCCGTCGTGCCACATGGTGAGCGTCCGGCCGTCGAGCGCCCGCCGCGCCATGGCGGACACGACACCCCGGTCGCCTGCACCGGGCGCCGCGCTCTCGCCGAACACCGTGGGCAGACGCAGGCTGATGCCACGTACCCGGCCCTCGGCCGTGGCCTTCAGCAGGAGCTGCTCGGCGGCCAGCTTCTGCCGGTCGTAGGCGGTTTCGGGGCGGTCGGGTTCGGTGCCGTCGAGCGGCTCCCGCTGCGGTACACCGACCTGTGAGGCGGCACCGCCGTACACGACCAGTGGAGGCGTCACCTCGCCGGGCGCCGGCCGCAGTACGTCGACGAGGTCCCGCATGACCCCGACGTTGACGCGCTCGGCGCCGGGGTCGCTCTCGGCGGCCCGCCAGCCGCCCTCCCCCAGCAGCAGATGGATCACCGCGTCCGAGCCGGCGACCGCCTCGGCGAGGGCCTTCCGGTCGGTGAGGTCGGCGGTGACGACGGTGGTCTCGGCCGGGCCGGGAGCAGGTGCGCTCGGCCTGCGCGCAACGGCCCGCAACCGGATCCGGCGGCCCGCCAGCGCGCGGGTGACGGACGATCCGACGAAGCCGGAGGCACCGAGCACGGTGACCAGCGGTGTGCGCTTCATGGCGCTCCTCTTCTTCATGTCAGCGGTGCCCTCATCCATGGCGCTCCCCTTCCCGGGACCGCGCCACGGCGGCGTTGAGGCAGGCCAGAAGCGTGCGGGCCTCCACGTTCAGGTAGTGGCCGTGCCGGGTGAGGGCCCTGAGCTGGGCCGGGGTGGCCCAGGTGTAGGCGGGGGGCGGGTCGAGCGAGGCGTCGTCGGCTTCGACGACGAGGTACCGGCTCCTCGCGTTGAGGAAGCGCCCGCCCTCCTCGGAGAGGACGGCCTGGTAGTGGATGTGCGACGGTGGGGCGTTGAGCACGGCGTCGAGGAACGGCGGGCGGTCCGCCGGGGGCAGGTGGGTGTAGTTGCCGGGTGTGCACTGGACGGTCGGGGCCAGCTCGACGGTGTCCAGGAAGCCGCCCTCGGCCCGGGCGTGCACCAGCACATGGGGTACTCCGTCGATCTCGCGTACGAGGAACGCGGCGATCCCCAGCCCCACGGGCTCCACCAACGGCTGGTCCCAGCTGACCACTTCGCGGTTGCCGGCCCGTACGGAGACGGCGACGACCTTGAAGTAGCGGCCGTCCTCGTGCTCGATCGCCTCGGCTCCGCGCTTCCAGCCGCGCACGTCGGCGAGCGGTATGCGTTCGGCGCACACGTCGTGGCGGGAGCGCTCGCCCGTGAACCAGGAGAGGAGTTGCGCGTCCGACAGCAGCGCGCCGGGGGACGTGTCCTGGTACGGCACGCACGACAGCACGGTCCGGGCGTTCATGTTGACCATGTCGTCCTCGTGCAGCAGCTCGGCGATCTGGCCGAGGGTGAGCCAGCGGAAGTCGTCCAGTTCGGGGACGTCGCCGACGGTCTCCACGATCATGTTGCGGTTGGTCTTGCGGTAGAACCACGAGCCCTGTTCGGACTGGAGGACGTCGACGACGACGCGGTCGGGATCGGGCCGGAAGAAGTGGTCGATGAGCTTGACGTCCGTACCCCGGTGGGCCCCGGTGTAGTTGCTGCGGGTGGCCTGCACGGTCGGGGAGAGCTGGAGCAGATTGGCGTTGCCCGGCTCCATCTTGGCCTGCATCAGGAAGTGCAGCACCCCGTCGAACTCCTTGGCCAGGATCCCGAGGATGCCCACTTCGGGCTGTCTGACGACCGGCTGCTGCCACTCCCGGTACGGGCCGTCGCCGGAGGGACCGTCGAGCTCCACCACATGCATGCCCTCGACGGTGAAGAACCGCCCGCTGCGGTGCACGAGATTGCCGGTGCCCTGCTCGAAGCGCCACTGGCCCAGCTCCGCGAACGGTATCCGCTCCACGTGGAACACATGGGCCCGGCGGCGGTCGGCCAGCCAGGCGCGCACGTCCTCGGTCCGCACCCGCGCCCCTCGCCCGGTCGCGGCCGACAGGGCGATGCGGTCGGCCAACCGGCCGTCCTCGCGCGGGCGTACGGCCGGGGCGGCGGGCGGTGGAACGATCCGAGACGACATCGAGGGCTCCTTGCCGGTCAGGACCGCTGCGCGGTGATCAGGACATAGCCGGTGTGCGGGTGCCTCCCGACGCCCTCCATCAGGTCCGCCGCCGCGGCCATCTGCTCCGCCGCGCCGGAGTCGAGGGAGTCGGCGAGCCCCCGGAAGGCCGCAGCGGCGTGCCCGTAACTGGAGCGGACCTGCTCACCGATGTCCGTCAGCTCCAGCAGTTCCCAGCCCGCTGCCGCCAGATGGGCGCGGTGCTCGTCGGGCGTGTTGATCCCGGCGATCTCGTACATGCGCAGCATCCCGTCCAGTACGGCCTTGTCGCCGCCGCTGAACGGCTGCCGCAGACACAGGTCGGCGACGGCGAGCCGGCCGCCGGGCTGGACGACTCGATGGAGTTCCTTCAGCGCACGGGTCTGGTCGGCCATGTGCAACAGCGACTCGATCGCGAAGGCACCGTCGAAGGAGCCGTCCTGGAAGGGGAGGTCCGTGGCGTCCGCCAGCCGGAAGGAGACCCTGCCGCCGAGGCCGGCCCCGACCGCCCGCCCCGCCGCCTCGGCGACCTGCTGCTGGCTGACGGTGATGCCGGTGACGTGCACGTCGTGCGCCACCGCGATACGCAGGGCCGGCACCCCGATGCCGCAGCCCACGTCCAGCAGGTGCCGGCCCGGCCGGAGGTCGAGGCGGGCGGCGACCAGGTCGGTGAGACGGTCGGTGGCTTCGGCGAGCGGGACGCCGGGGTCGTCGTCCCAGTAGCCGACGTGGATGTTGCCGCCCATGGCGGTGGTGGCGCCGGCGTCGGCGAACTGGTCGTACACCTCGCCCACGGAGTCGGCGGTGGTGTCGGACTTCTGCGTCATGGCTGTGCCTTCCTGTTGTGCGTTGTCGATGTCTCGCCGCGGGTCACGGTAGGTCGGACAGGTCGAGGACCAGCCGCGTCGGGCCGTGGAAGACCAAGTCGTCGGCGTACTCGACCCGGTGACGGCCGCGGCCGAGCCCGGGGATTCCGTCCAGCAGGGTCCTGAGGCCGATCTCGGCCTCGGCGCGGGCCAGCGTCGCGCCCAGGCAGTAGTGGATGCCGAGGCCGAAGCCCAGGTGCCGGTCGGCGGCGCGGTGGACGTCCAGGACGTCGGGGTCCGGGAAGCGCGCGGGGTCCCGGTTCGCCGAGCCCAGCAGGGCGACCACGCGACTGCCGCGCGGCACGTCGTACCCGCCGAGGCGCGCGTCCTCGTAGGCCCAACGCGTCACCGCCTGCACCGGCGGGTCGTAGCGCATGAGTTCCTCGACCGCGAGCGGCGTCACCTCGGGCGTGCCACGCAGCTCCGCCAGGATCTCGGGGTGCGCCCGCAGGGCCAGCACGGCCTTGGCCAGGAAGTTGGTGGTGGTCTCGTGTCCGGCGGTGAGCAGATGGACGCACGTCCCGACGATCCCGTCCACGCTCAGCCGTGCGCCGGTGTCCCGGGCCCGGACGAGGAGGGTGAGCAGGTCGGCACCGTCGCCCCCGCTCCGCCGGCCCACCTCCTGCCGGAAGTAGCGCGCGAACTCCCGGGAGGCCGCCTCGGCCCGGGCGTAACCACCGGCGCCGCGTGATCGGGTGGTGCTGGCCTCCTGGAGGGCGACCGCGCCGGCGCGCAGCCATGCGCGGTCCTCTTCGGGGAGGCCCAGCAGTTCGGAGATGACGAGGACGGGGAAGGGCGCGGCGAAGCCCTCGACGAGGTCTGCCTCGCGGTGGCCTCCCAGCCGCTCCACGAGTTCCTGCGCGAGCCGGGTGATGCGTGGGCGGAGATCGGTGACGACCGAGGGCGAGAACCGCGTGTTGAGCAGGGAGCGCAGTTCGGTGTGGCGCGGCGGGTCCAGGAAGACCAGCCAGTTCTCGACGATGGTCCGCAGGGCCCGGTGCTCGGCGGGGATCGGGACGGGGGCCGTGCCGGTGCCGGTGTCGCCGGACGCCACGCGCGCGTCCCGTCCGAACCGCCGGTCGGACAGGACGCGGACGACGTCGTCGTACGTGAAGACGTAGAAGGTGTCCGGCCCGCCCGGGCCCGATGTGGTGCGATGGACCGGCGCGGCCTCCCGGTAGCGCCGGTACACGGGGTACGGGTGGCTGATGTCCTCCCTGTCCCAGCCCATGAGGTCGAACCGCGGCAGCGTCGCGCGGGGCATGCGGTCTCCTTCGGTCGGCAGTGCGGCGGTGTGGTGCGGGGCGCCCTTCGGCTGCGGGACGGCCCGAGGGGGCCGGGCCGCTAGCGGCCCGGCGGCCGGAAGTGATCGGCCCAGAACGCGCTCATCTCACCGACGCGCGCGGGTACGACGGGATGCTTGCCGCATTCCGTCGCGAGTTCGTCGAGGCGCCGGGCGATACCGCGCCGGGCCACGTCCGGACGGGATACGGCCATCGGCTGCTCGAGCAGTTCGAACGACGGTCCGGCGGTCATGCCCCGGCGACCCGACGGCATGGTCACGAGCAGTTCCGCCAGCGGGCGCATCAGGCCCGTCATCATGTCGATCGCGGCGTTCATCAGGTCGGACCGCCGCAGGGCGGCGTCGGGGCACTCACCGAAGTGCTGGGCCATGAGCTGAAGCGCCATGAAGTAGGCGCGGTTGAACAGCTTCATCACCGCCCGGGCGCCGGCATCGGTGACCGTCTCCGTCGCCGGGTTCCCCGGACCGAGGGTCGGGTTCCGTACGACGGGGTAGGCCGGGTTCCACCGTTCGGCGCCCGGGTGCGGCCCGTCGGTCGGCGCGCTGCGGAGCAGCTCGGAGATCCTCAGGAACGCGTGGTAGTGGGACGTCTCGTCGCCTCGCGGGCCGAGCACTCCTCCCTCCCCCTGCTCGGTGATGACGTCGACGGCGAACAGCGCGCTGGCGAGGTCGTCGACCTCGAGCTGGTAGTCGGGGTGGGTCCGGTTGAGGGACTTGCGCAGGAAGAGGTGGTGCTCCCCGCCTCCCCTGCCCTTGTCCACCATGAAGAGGTCCGGGACGCTCTTCAGTCCCTCCCTGAGGTCCGCGTAGAGCTCGCTCAGCGAACCGTAGGGGTGCCGTTCGTCGTACGCGGCGGGGGCTGCCGGTCCGTCGCCGCGCCGTACCTCCTCGACGAGGCCCTCCGGACGCTCGATCTGCACGAACCGCTCCACGCTGCCGGGTCCCAGCCGCTCCAGGGAGAAGTCCAGCGGGACCGCCAACTCGTGGTTGACGGTGCCGAAGTCGATGCGAGGCACGTGGAACGGCTCGCCCACCGCGATGAGGATGTTGTTGACGAGCAGGAAGTGGATCATCTCCTCGCGGGCGATGTCCAGCAGCATGCTGCGGATGCCCTCGTCGAGGGTCTCCCCGCCGTCACCGCAGGCGAGCCGAAGCTGTTCGGACGTCCACAGCCCCCGCCGCACGTACTCGGCGCCGGCGCCGTGGGTGGGCACCGAGTAGGCGGCGTACAGGTACTGCAGCATGACGGCCAGTTCGATCGCGGCGGCGTCGCGCAGCACCTCGACGAGTTGGTCCCGGGTGGTGATCCTCCGGCTTCTGCGGCTCGTGGCCCGCACCGTCGACAGGACCTCGTCGGGCTTCTGCTGGGCCCGCAGGAACGTCAGCAGGAGCTGGGCCTTCGGTTCGGAGAGCTCCCGCGTGGGCGGCATGTAGTAGGTCTTCGACTTGTTGCGCGGATCGCACATCTGCCAGATCAGCTTGGCGTACGTCTCGACCTTGCAGCGGTCCGCGAGGCTGAAGACCTCCGCCTTCATGAACGAGTACGTGTGCTCGTAGAACGCGAAGACCTCTTCGTACACCAGGTCGAAGGTCACCTCGTCCTGGCCCGTCCCGGCCAGCCGCCAGTCGTCGGGCAGCACCCGCACCGCCAGGTACCCGGCGCCGGGCCAGTAGCCGAGCGCGTCGTCGTGGTCGTAGCCCAGCGTGGCGGAGCCGGGTCGGTCCGGGTCGCACGGCAGGTCGTCGGGGCCGGTGGACAGCAGGACCCGGGCGGTCCCGGCCGCCGCGCCCCGCAGAGTGAACCAGCCCCGGCCCGCGTCATCCGTGCCCAGAACACACGTACTCGACCATGCACCGTCACCGCCCCGCCGTCCGGCACGCACCCGGACGACGTCGACGTCCGAGGACCGCGCGTCGGGGGAAGCCGCGACCGGGTCACGCGGCAGGGCCCGGGGGTTGAAGAACTGCCGCACGCCGATCTCGCCGACGGCGGCCGGACGGCCCCGGACGAAGGACCGCACGAGCACCTCGACGTCGTGGTCCGCGTCGTCCGCGTCCCGGGGGTGCTCCAGCATGAGGGCCGCGTCGTCGGCCTGGACGGTGACCTCCTTCTCGCGCAGGTGCACCACCGGGCCGTCGGGGCCGGTCCCGACCAGGTGCAGCGCCTCCTCGGCGGCCTCCCTCGCCGGCATCTCGATGGGGACCGTCACCAGGCCGCCGGCGAGGGCGTACGCCTCCCCGAGGTAGGTCTGCCGGGGCACCCGGGCGACCAGTCGACCGCTGTCCGCCGTCCGCAGTTCGAGATCGCCGAGGTCGAGTGGCGCGGCCTCGGACCGGCCGTCCCGCACCGAGCCGGAGACGGGCATCGCGGTGATCATGTTGAGCATGGCGTGGTCGTCCGTCAGCTCGACGGTGAGGTTGTGCGGCCCGCAGGGCCCGGGGCGGTTCGGAACGAGCAGACGGCCCGCCGGGTAGGTGCGCGACTCGCACGGCCGCCAGGGAGCGATGGTCCCGCGCAGTCGCCAGCGGCTCGGCCGGTCGGGGGCCTCGGGTGCGGACGGTTGGCCGAGGGCGAACTGCACGACCAGCCCTCCCGCTTCCCCGCAGGCCACCGTGTCCCGCAGGAGCCGTACGGCCGGTGAGACGGCCGCCTCGTCGAGCCAGGTCAGTTCGTCGTCCTCGGCCACGACGAACTGGTGGACCACGGACCGGCGCAGCCGCTTGGCCAGCCAGTGCTCTCCGACGTCCCTCACGTGGTGGGAGTTGTGCCACCTCGGGGGGTGGAAGCCGTGGACGGCGCCGGTGGCCATGTAGCCGACGTCGTGGGAGCGACCGTCGCGCCCGAAGCAGAACTGTCCGACCATGAGGGTCGTCGTCCAGTCGGAGGCCGGATCGACGTCGAAGACCCGGGCCCGGTTGACCGTGGTGCCGAGGTACTCGTTGTAGTGCCCCCACATGTCGACGGCGCGCCCGATCACCGGGTCCCGGGTGTCCAGGTCGCCCGCGCGGCACTCGACGCCGACGATCCGCGCGTCGACGGCGAAGTGCCCGTTGCCCGCGAAGTCCTCGCCCTTGGCCGCACTGAAGGGGCCGTCGGGCGCCGGGCGGCCGGTGCTGTCGTACCGCGGCCCGATCCGGTCGAGGTGGTCGTGGTACTCGCCCGGTGGACGGTGGGGCGGGAAGGGCTGCCCGTCGGCGGTGAGTGCCGTGTTGGTGGCGAGGTCGACGAGTCCGCTGCGGGCGCCGGTGGGCGCATGGGTCGTGGCGGTTCCGGAGAAGTGCAGCCGGGGCAGGTCGAAGACGCTCACGCCGACCGGTCCGATCGGCTCGGTCGGGAGGCGGCGAACACGCCCCTGGCACGCGGCTCGCACCACTCGATCTCGTGCGCGGCGTCGATCGCCGACTCGATGGCGCCCTCGATCCACGCGGGCTTCGACGAGCAGTGCTCGCCGGCGAAGAAGAGGTTGCGCTGCGGCCTGGCGGCCTCGCGCCGTTCGGCCTCGCGGAGGGCGGCCTCCTGGCCCCATCGGACCGTGGCCGCTCCCCAGGACCATCGGCGTGCGCCCCAGGCCCGGCCCGCCACTCCCAGGACCATGCCAGGCCTGCGCAACTCCGGGTGCATCACGCTGAGTTCCTTGGTGACGAGGGCGTTCCGCTCGGTCTCGCTGAGCCGGGCGAGGGCGTCGGCGTCCGGGCCGATGGTGTAGCTGGCGAGGAGCACCGCGCCGAGCGCGGGGTCGCCGTCGGCGGGCGGGTAGTACGTCTGCCGGACGTGGCCGCCGGTGAAGGAGGCGCCCCCGCTGATGCCGTCCTTCTCCCAGAAGGCCTCGCGGCAGTGGAAGGCGATCTTCGTCGCCGGCCAGTACTTCGTCTGGCGGACGATATCCAGTTTGTCCTGGTCGAAGCCGGTCAGCCGCATCCTCCGGAGTACGGTGAACGGAATGGTGCACACCACGTAGTCACAGGTCCTGGTGACCGTCGTGACACCCTGGCGGATCCGCAGGACCACCGCGTCGTCGCGCACGTCGATGCCCACGACCTCCTGGCCCAGCGAGATCCTGCCGCGGATCCGTGCGGCGAGCCGCCGGGGCAGCGCGTCCATCCCGTCCCGCAGCCGCACGATGCTGGAGCTGGTCTCGTCGAGCACGTCGTCGAGGAAGCGCTCCAGCCGGAGCGGGCAGGACGACCGTATTCGGGGGTGGTCGGCGAAGAAGGCGTGCAGGTCGATCCTGTTGTGCGCGGTACCGCACCGGTACGGCGTCAAGTCGATGTGGTCGACGAGGTCGAGCAGTTCCACGCCGATGTCGTTGTGCAGCCCGTCGTAGAACTGGCGGGGTGCGATGGCCCTGATGCTGGCGTCCAGCCAGGCCCCGAACAGCAGGGTGTCGGGCCGGTAGTGCGCGCTCGGCAGTCCGGCGGCGAAGTTGTCGACCAGGGTGTCGTGCGCCTCGCGCACCCGAAGGTAGCCCGCGGAACTGGGCAGATAGGCTGCGTCGTCGGAGAACAGCGTCCGGAACTCGCGGACCTGGTTCTGCAGGCCGAGTTCGGCGATGTAGTGCATGGTCAGCCGGTGCCCGGCGGGGATGCGCATCGCGCCGAGCTCGGCGAACGGCCCGGCCTCACCGGCACCGGCGAAGCGGTGGGTGTGGATCCGGCCGCCCACCTCGTGGCTTCCCTCGATGATCTGGACGTCGTGTCCGAGGCGTTCCAGTTCATAGGCCGTCACCAGACCGGCGATGCCGGCGCCGATGACGGTCACCTTCTTCGGTCCGCCGAGGGCGCCGTCCGGCCCGTCACTGTCCTGCAAGGGTGCCGTCACAGGTTTCCTCCAGTACGCGAAGTCCAAGGCCGGGGCTGTGTGGGATGAGCGCGGCGCCTTTCCGTGTTTCGGAAGGGGCGATGCCGGGGATTGCGCATCGGCAATTCTTCGGGGGGCGGAGTTGCGTCCGTATCCCCCGGCGGACCTGCGCACGAGTGGTTCGACGAGCCGTCCGTCGGCGTCATCGGGGTGGCGTGGCGGCGCCACCCTGCGCGAGTGCGCGGGGTTTTCCCACCGCCGCCGTCCAGCCCCCCGGCAGGGTGATGCTGGCGTGCGTGGACGGTCGGCCCGGACCCCCGTGGGTGCCTGGGGTCGCCGATGCAATCCGTGACACGAGACCCCTGAGGAGGCGACGTTGACGCGCGTGTTGATCGCTACCACACCGGCACAGGGACACGTCGTGAGCATGCTCGAGGTCGCATGCGAACTGGCCCGGCGCGGCCACGAGGTGCGGTGGTACACCGGCCGGGCCTTCCAGCGGCAGGTGGAACAGGCCGGGGCGCACTTCGAACCCATGCACCCCGAAGTCGACTTCGGCGGCAGGAGCCGCGAGGAGGCCTACCCCGACCACGCCGGGCTGACCGGACTCGCGAACTTCAAGACCGGTGTCCGGGACATCTTCTACCGGACCGCACCCCGCCAGATGGACGACCTCCTGGCGGTCCTCGAACGGTTCCCGGCCGACTGCGTCCTCGCCGACGACATGTGCTACGGCGCCTGTTTCGCGAGCGAACGCACCGGCATCCCACTGGCGTGGCTGGCCAATTCGGTCTACATCCTCGGCAGCAGGGACACCGCCCCGCTCGGCCGGGGGCTGGGGCCGAGCTCGTCGCCGCTCGGCCGGATCCGCAACGCGCTGCTCCGCTTCGTCTCGGACCAGGTGGTGATGCGGGACCTGCGCCGGGAGGCCGACCGGGTCCGGGCCTCCGTGAACCTGCCGAGGCTGAACACCGCCGCCATGGAGAACATCGCCCGTCCGCCGACGCTCTATCTGCTGGGCACCGTACCGTCCTTCGAGTTCCCCCGCAGCGATCTGCTCCGGGGCACCCATTTCGTGGGCCCCCTCCTCGGGCTGCCCCCGGAGGACTTCGACCCGCCCGCCTGGTGGGAGGACCTGCACGGCGGCCGGCCGGTGGTGCTGATCACCCAGGGCACCACCGCCAACGACGTCGAAGGGATGCTCGTCCCGGCCGTACGGGCCCTGGCCGACCAGGACGTCCTCTTCGTGGTCACCACCGGCACCGACCTGGACGTCGACCGGCTCCGACCGCTTCCGGACAACGTACGGCTGGAGCGGTTCATCCCCTACCACCATCTGCTGCCGCACGTGGACGTGATGGTGACCAACGGCGGCTACAACGGTGTCAACGCGGCCCTCGCCCAGGGTGTGCCCCTGGTCGTCGTACCGGGCTCGGAGGAGAAACCCGACGTGGCCGCGCGGGTCAAGTGGGCGGGCGCCGGTGTCGTCCTCGAGCGGCCCGTGTCGAGGGCCGACCTGCGGGACGCGGTGGCCACCGTGCTGAACGACGGTGGCCACCGACGGCGGGCACGCGCACTGGCCCAGGAGCACCAGAGCTGCGACGCCCCGCGACGGGCCGCCGATCTCATCGAGTCCATGGCCGATTCCCAGGGCCAGATCCCCACCGGAGGAGGTATCACACGTTGAACACCACGAAGACCGACCTGAAGGAAGCCCCCGAGACCAGCATGCCCGTGGACCCGGGCCCCTTCGACTGCATGCCGGAGCTGCTGGCCGCAGCGCGCGTGGCGCCGGTCGTCCGCATCCCCTACCTCGGCGAGCACGCCTGGGTCGTCTGCGACCCCGAGCTGGTGCGGACCGCGCTCGCCCACCCCAAGATGGCCAAGGACATCACCCTGGTCCCCGAATTCATGCGCCGGCCCGGTCTGATGGTGGGATCGCAGCCGCCCCCGGAGTACGCACGCGCCATGATCATGAGCGACGGGGCGGACCATGCCCGCATCCGGCGGGTGCACCAGCCGGTGCTGAGCCCGCGCAACACCGAGAAGTGGGGCGAACGGGTCGGCGTCAAGGTCGGTGGCTTCCTCACCGAGTTGGAGCAGTCGCGGGCCTCGGCGTCCGCCGAGGTCGACGTGGTCACCGACTACACCCACCGGGTCCCGCTGGCCTTCATCTCCGAGATGCTCGGCCTCCCCCTGGAAGCCGAGCGACGGCTGCGCAGCATCACCGACGTCATGCTCTACTCCTCCGACTACCCCGCACGCCGAGAGGCGGTCGGCGCGCTGTTCGGGGCGGTCGAGGGCTGGGTGAAGGACCCGGCCCCGCTGCGGGAGGGTGTGATCACGGGTTTCCTGGCCGCGGCAGACGGGCCGGACGCGGTCACCGAGGGCGAGGTCGTCGTCTGGACCGTAGGCATGATCATCACTGGCTACGAGACGACGGGAAGCCTGATCTCCGCCTCGCTGTACGAGGCGCTGCGCCGGCCTCCGGAGGAGCGGCCGAAGTCCGAGGAGGACATCAAGGGCTGGATCGAGGAGGCCCTCCGGGTCCATCCGCCGTTCCCGCACCCGACGTGGCGTTTCCCCACCGAGGACATCGAACTCGGCGGCTATCTGATCCCGAAGGGGGCCCCGGTGCAGGTCAGCATCGCGGCGGCGAACCGGGAGCCGGGCGAGGGAGCCGACAGCTTCGAGGCGGCACGCGCCGGGCACGGCCACGTCAGCTTCGGCCTCGGCATGCACTACTGCATCGGCGCCTCGTTGGTCCGCCTGGAGGCACAGATCGCCGTACGGGAGTTCCTGCGGCGCTTCCCCAAGGCGCGGCTGAGCGGCGAGGACGCCGTGGTGTGGGAGTCGGAGTGGATGATCCGGCGACTGAGCGCCCTGCCCGCCCTACTGAACTGACGACGTGCCCACCGGCGTTTTCCCGCCTCTCGACACCGGGAGGCGGAGGACGCCCGTACGGGGCGCCCGGCCCCGTGCCCGACCCCCCGGGGCCCGGCCACCGGGCGCTCACCAGGACGGCTCGGGCATCCAGCCCTTCCAAGGAAGTTGGGGAGATGATGACTCCTACCTTTGCGGCCGACGTACGGGTGGGGCGCCGATGAAGGCGCTCGTACTCGCCGGCGGCTCCGGTTCCCGGCTGCGGCCGATCACCCACACGTCGGCGAAACAGCTCGTGCCCGTCGCCAACAAGCCGGTCCTCTTCTACGGCCTCGAATCGATCGCCCTGGCGGGCGTCCACGAGGTCGGCATCGTCGTCGGCGACACGGCCGCCGAGATCGAATCCGCGGTCGGCGACGGCTCACGCTTCGGTCTGGACGTCACCTACCTCCCGCAGGAGGCACCGCTGGGGCTCGCCCACGCCGTACGGATCGCCCGGGACTACCTCGGCGACGACGACTTCGTGATGTACCTGGGCGACAACTTCATCGTCGGCGGCATCGGCACACTCGTGGACCGCTTCCGGGTGAACCGTCCGGACGCCCAGATCCTGCTGACCCGGGTGTCGGACCCGCGTGCGTTCGGCGTGGTGGAGCTCGACGACACCGGCCGGGTGATCGGTCTGGAGGAGAAGCCGGAGCACCCGAAGAGCGACCTCGCGCTGGTCGGCGTCTACATGTTCACCGCCCGTGTGCACGACGCCGTGGGCCGGCTCAAACCGTCCTGGCGGGGGGAGTTGGAGATCACGGACGCGATCCAGGAGCTGATCGACTCGGGCTGCCGTGTGGAGTCGACGCTCGTCTCCGGCTACTGGAAGGACACCGGCAACGTCGCCGACATGCTGGAGGTCAACCGGCTGGTCCTGGACGGCGTCGAGACCGACTGCTCGGGCGAGGTCGAGTCCAGCGAGCTGATCGGCCGGGTGGTGATCGAGGAGGGCGCGACCGTCACGGGATCGCGGATCGTGGGTCCCGCGGTCGTCGCGACGGGTTCACGCATCCACAACTCCTACATCGGTCCGTTCACCTCCATCGACAGCGGCTGCTCGGTCGTCGACAGCGAGGTCGAGTACTCCATCGTGCTGCGCGGGGCGTCCATCGCCGGAGTGCGGCGCGTGGAGCGCTCGCTCATCGGACGTGAGGTCGAGGTGACGTCGACGCCCCGCGTCCTGCGGGCCCACCGCCTCGTCCTCGGCGACCACAGCAAGGTGCAGGTGGCGTCATGAGAATCCTCGTGACCGGGGGCGCCGGCTTCATCGGCTCCCACTTCGTACGGACCTTCGCCGTCGGGGACGAGCTGACCGTCCTCGACAAGCTGACCTACGCCGGGAACCTGGCCGCCCTGGCACCCGTCGAGGACCGTTTCACGTTCGTGCACGGCGACATCTGCGACGCGGCGCTCATGGCCGAGGTGGTGCCCGGCCACGACGCCGTCGTCAATTTCGCCGCCGAGTCGCACGTGGACCGGTCGATAGCCGGCGCCGAGGAGTTCGTCCGCAGCAACGTCCTCGGCGTGCAGACCCTCATGCAGGCCTGCCTCGACGCGGGCGTACCGAGAATCGTCCACGTCTCCACCGACGAGGTGTACGGCAGCATCGACAGCGGCTCCTGGGACGAGACCGCCCCCCTCAGCCCCAACTCGCCCTACGCCGCCTCCAAGGCCGGCGGTGATCTGATCGCGCTCGCCTACGCCCGCACCCACGGGCTGCCGGTCAGTATCACCCGCTGCGGCAACAACTACGGGCCGTACCAGTACCCGGAGAAGGTCGTCCCGCTCTTCGTCACCAACCTCCTCGACGGCCTGACCGTCCCGCTCTACGGCGACGGCACCAACGTACGCGACTGGATCCACGTGGCCGACCACTGCCGAGCCGTTCGGCTGGTCGCCGACCGCGGGGAACCGGGTGAGGTCTACCACGTCGCCGGCACCGCCGAGTTGACCAATCTGGAGCTCACGGTCCGGCTGCTCGACGCGCTCGGCGCCGACCGGCAACGCGTCGAGCGGGTCCCGGACCGCAAGGCCCACGACCGCCGCTACTCCTTGACCGACGCCAAGTTGCGGGCACTCGGGTACGCCCCGTCGGTCCCCTTCGACCTGGGCCTGGCCGAGACCGTCGAGTGGTACACGACCCATCGCGAGTGGTGGGAGCCGCTGAAGAAGCGCGGAGTGCGCTGAGGTGCGAAGGTCCGACGGCGGAACGGAGTCGTGCCGACCGGCAGTTCCGCAGCGGAGGGGCCTTCGGCTCGAGCGCGGTCGAGAACGGAGGAGCGAGCGCACACGACGGAACCGATGCCGCCCCGCCGCACGGGGAAGCCGCCGCCCGGCGACACGGCACCTGCCTACCGGACGGCTGTGGCGGCCCTCGTGGCGAAGCGCTACGCCTTGAGACGGATCAGTGCCGTACGGGACCGAATCCCGAGCTTGCGGTAGATCTGCCGCAGATGGAACCCCACCGTGTGCGGGGAGATGAACAGATGGCGGGCGGCCTGCTGGTTGGTGAGGCCGCCGGCCACCAGTTCCGCGACCTTGCGCTCGGTCTTGGTGAGGCTCTCCCAGCCGGAGACCGGCCGCTTGGCGTGCGTCCAGTGCCGGCGCCGTACACCGAGGCCGCGCAGGCGGGCACGTACCCTGGCGGCGTCCCGCTCGCCGCCGAGCGCACCGTAGGCGCTCATGGCCCGGTCCAGCTCGCTGATCGCGTTCTCGTGGTCCCCGCGGTCGAGCAGGAGAGCGGCGTGGTCCTCGGCCGCGGCGGCCTGTGCCCACGGGTTGCGGTGCAGCCGGCCGGCGCGGGCCAGGGCGTCGGCGTCGCCCTCGGCGAGCGCGCGGGCGTGCATGGCGGTGGCGAGCACCGAGGGGAGGCGACGGTTGCGGACAAGGAGGTGCTCCGTCGTGTCGATCACCATCTCGACGAGATCCTGCCGGTCGGCCGCGAGCATGGAGCGCACGCACCAGGCCGCGGCGGCCGGGTCCTCCAGGACGGCTTCGCGGAGCGCCCCGGCCTGTGCACCGATCTCCGCGAGCACTTCCGCCGCCGCCAGGGGGTCGGCCTGGGCCTCGGCCAGTTGGGCGTTCAGCAGGAGGCGCGCCGCCCACCAGGGACTGGAGGCGTGTTGGGGGAAGTCCTTCTCCAGGGTCCTGACGTGTTCCTCGGCCTGGGTGAGCGCCCCCCGGCGCAGAGCGACGGAGGCCAGGACCAGCCATGCCTGCGGTGCGAGCATCGGGATGTGGGAGCCATCGGTGCCCACACCGGTCCTGGCCTCCGCCTCGGCCTCGTCCAGTCGGCCCTGGGCCAGATGCAGTTGGGCGCGGAGTACGGCCGGGACGGCGGCGCTCAGCGCTCCGGTCTCCGGGGCGGTCGTCGCGGCGGAACTCTGGATGACGGCCGCTGCCTGCTCGTACTCGTCGGTCCTGGTGAGGGCGAAGGCGAGGAACCAGCGAGGATCGAGGATCTGCGCCTCCTCGCCCGTGCGGTCGAGCGCGACCGCCTCGCGCAGGGTGCTCACCGCCTCCCCCACCGCGCCGTCGCGCCACTGGCCGAAGGCGTGGAAGGTCATCGCACCGACCAGCACGGTCCGTGTGTGGCGGTCGGGCGCGTCGAGGATCTTCTGCGCACGGTCCACCGCGGTACCGTCGCCGGTCAGGTAGGAAGCGGCGAGGTGGGCGATCATCGCTTCGCGGTGCTGGCCCCCGCCGCGTCGCGCCGCCAGCGCGTCGCCCGCGGCACGACGCGCCGACTGCACGTTTCCGAGCAGCAGCAGCGCGGTCGACATCGACGCCTGCAGCGCGGCCACGTCCTCTGCGAGTTCCGCCGGTAACGGGGGGGCCAGGGGCGCCGCGTCGTCGATCGCGGCCTTGGCCAGGGTGATCGCCCGCTCCAGGTGGCCCGCCCTGGTGCACGCCTCGACCGCCGTGCGCGCCAGACGTACGCGTTCGGCCTGACCGGGGGCCAGCAGTTCCATGCAGCGGGTCGCCAGCGAAGCCGCCGTGGACGGATCGGCCACGAGCAGCTTCCGTGCGCCTTCGGAGATGACGCGGATCTCCTCCGCGTTCCCGGGTTGGGCGACGTGGACCAGTTGGAGGGCGGCGCGTTCCACGCCGTCGGAACGCGGCAGCAGCATCTTCGCCGCCTGTCGGCGCAACAGGGCGCACACCGGTGGCGGTACGGAGTCGAGCAGGACACGCCAGATCGGCTCGGTCCGGAAGGCGAGGTCGTGTTCGCCGCAGACCAGCAGCCCTCGTTCGACCGCCTCGTCGACCGCCGCGAGCAGGCCGACGGGTGCTTCGCCGAGCAGGGCCGACAGATCCTCCGGTGCGAACGGCGATCCGAGCACCGCGGCCAGTCTGAGCGCCTTCAGGGTGGGCTCGGAGAGTGACCTGAGATTTCGCTGGATGAGCACGGAGAAGCGTTTCGGCACCGGCGCGGGCACACCGCCCCCGACTTGGGCGGCGCCGGACGGGCCGAGCCGCAGCCGGGAGGTCCCGTCGACCACGCACAGGTCGTCGTCCGCGAGCCCGCGCATGAGCTCGATCACGGCACGGGGCGTGTCGTTGACGCTCTCCGCCAGGGCGAGGAGAGCCGGGTCGGGGGCGGCCCCGGTGCAGTCGGCGACCAGATGCGCCAGCGCCTCACCCTCGATGGGCCCCAACTCCCGTACGTTTTCCACCGGCAGTCTGGCACGGAGCCTGCCGAGACTGCCCTTCAGCGGCTCGTGCGGCGCGTCGCCCCGGTCCGTGGTGAAGGCGAGCAGCCAGAGGATCGGAAGCCCCCTGAGGGCCACCACGAGGTCGCACAACGTTGTCAGGGCGGGCAGGCTCGCCAGGTGCAGATCGTCGAGCACGACGGCGGTGCGGGCGCCGCCGGCATGGCGAAGCCGTGTCCGTGCCGCCTCGATCGCGGCGTCGGAGCCGACCGGGGCACCGCCCACGACCACGAAGCCGTCGGCGTCGGCGAGCGTGGCGGCTTCCGCCAGGAGACGGGTCTTCCCCGCGCCGGGTGCCGCCTCCACCAGGAGGACCGCACTGCGCCCGCCGCGCGCCACTCGGCGCAGCTGCGCGCCGGTCTGGGCCAGCTGTTTTTCCCGACCGCGCACCTCTGCTCGGGAAATGGGATCCCCCGCGTGAACCGGGCCAGAAATCGCTTTCTCGCTTCTCTCCATTACCGACCGCGAAGAGGCGTGCATTTTCTCCCTCATCGACCAACTTCGATCACGCAATTTCACATCCGATCATAAGGCCGCTCGGCGGGCAAGACCACCCATAGCGACTCTTTACCGCACCGACGCCGTCAGGAAATCGCCCGGAAACCGCCCGGAAAACCACTCGGCGAAATCGAGCAACAAGGCGTCGGGCGTCGGCCCACGAGCCATCCTGCAGGGTCACCGCCCCATGCGCGCAAGGGATTCGCCCCCCGGGCGCGCCGCATGGAACCCGATCATTGCGGCGACCGCCTTGTTCGCAAAGGCGCTCAGTCTCGCCCGGAGCCCTACCGAAGATGCCTCGGAATGACGACCGTTTTCCCGCCACCTTTGGCCAGTTTCTGCACGCGTCCCGACTGTGCACCTTCGTCGGGCGGCACGAGGAATTGGCTCAATTCCGCTCAGCCCTCTACGGCCCCGCCGACCCCTTCGTGGTACTCCTCCTCACCGGCCCCAGCGGCATCGGCAAATCGACGCTGCTGCGGCGCTTCGCAGACGAGGCGCGGCGGCGGGCCGCTGCGTGAGCGAGCTCGACGGCGCCAGCGGCGTTCCCGCCGTGCGCGAGTTGCCCGGCACCCTGCACCGGCCGGCCCACCGGCCCGGCGGAGACCCAACGCGTCCTGCGGACGCGTCTCGACCGGATCTCCGCACGGACCGTGGCGCTGCTGCGAGCGGGCTCGGACGTGGCGGCCGTCGTCATGACCGGGCGGGAACCGCCACCGCCGTACGCGGGACGGGCCGGCGTCGGGTGACCCGGGCGCCGGACAGCGCCCTGGTCGGAGGTTCGCGGGGCAGGAGATCAGCGGCGCAGCGGCAGCCGCTCCGGGCCGGCCCCACCCTGTGGGCGTGGGCGGCAGGCCGGTCCGTGAGGGGCCCCGCAGGTGGGCAGTGAGGACGCTCCCGAGGCGGTGACGCCGGAACGCGTCGATCGCGTAGCCCGCCGCGGGCCCGCCCGGGCGGGCACCGGTCCTCCGTACGCCTCGCCGACGACCTCGCGGCGCACCCGTAGCACTTGAGTATGACCCGGCCCCCCTATCCAGGCTGATATCGCGGTCTCCGCGGAACCTCCGCCCCCAGTCGGCATCTTGATCACCGAGTCGACCGGAGAAGAGAGACAGTTGATGGCCAGTCAGGTGAGTGGGACGCAGCGGGCGAAGGCTTCGGCGCCGGAGTACCAAGGGGCTCTCGGGTCGCTGTCGGTGAACGCCTCCCTTCCGGAGGTGCTCGCCCGGGGCGCCGAGGAACTGCGGGCGGCGGAGCGGGCCGGTGACCGGCAGGAGGCGGCGCGCTGCGGTCTGGCGGTCGCGGAGGCGAACCGGAGGCTGGGGCGGATCGAGGAGGCCGACCGGGCGTGGAAGGCGAGTTACCGGGCGGCTCGTTCGGCCGGTCACGTGGGCGCGATGGCGTGGGCCCTGTGGAGTGGGGGCACGCTGGCCCGCCAGCGGGGGTCGTTCGCATTGGCGTACCGGCTGTTGGGGCTGGCCGCCGAGATGGGCGAGCGGGGCGACGATGTGGTCGTACGGGGCTATTCGCTGGCGGGACTTGCCGAGACGGGGCGCATTCAGGGCGACTACGAGGCCGTGGGCAGACTGCACGAGCAGTTGCTGGCCGAGGCCCGCCGGCGCGGTGAGGCGAGGCACACGGTGTGGGCGCTGGAGGGCATCGCGCAGATGCACCGCAACACCGGCGCCCACGACGAGGCGCTGGCGCTGTTCGAGGAGGCCGCGGACACGGCACTGCTCGCGGAGGACCGGCGCGGGTGGGCGTGGGCCCTGCGGGGCATCGCGGATGTGGTGTCCGTGCGCGACGGTGATGTGGAACGTGCCCTGTCGCTGCTCTCGCAGGCTGAGGAGGTGTGCCGGGACATGCGGTTGTCGAGCGCGCTCGCCTACAACCACAAGATGCGGGGCAACGTGCTGTACCGGGCGGGCCGGTATGCCGAGGCGCGTGAGTTGTACGAGCGGGCGCTGGCCGAGTTCCGCGACATCGAGGAGCCACGGGGGACGGCACTGTCGCGGCTGGGGCTGGTCAAGGCGCGCGCCCGGCTCGGCCGGGACGCGGTTCGGAGCGCCGCCGAACTGGCCGAGCTCCGCTCGACCCTGGACCGCATCGGGCTGCGGCACGCCCGGGAGATGGTCGAGAAGGCCGCGGCCGAGCTGGGATTGGGGCCATTGCCGGACAGCCACGGGGCCGCGGGCGGCGGGGGGCGGGTGCTGCCCGCCGGCGGTGCGGAGGCGCTGCGGGCCGCGGACGCGGAAGGACTGCGCACGGCGAACGCCGAGGAACTGCGGGCCGCGGACGCGGAGGGGCTGCGGTGAGTTCCTCACTCTCGCCGGTGCACTCCCCTTCCCGACCGTCGGACGCCGCTGCGACTGACGCGCCGCACCGCCGCGAAACCGATGTGGGCCATGTGCTGCGACGATGCCGGGAACTGGTGCGGCCGGCGCTGGTGGAGTCGGTGGGGCGGCTGCACCCGTGGACCGCTGATATGGCGGCGTACGCGCTGGGCTGGAGCGATGCCGAGGGGACGCCGGATCCGGACGGCACCGAGGGCAAGGGGGTGCGGCAGGCTCTCGCCGTACTGGGGGCCGAGGCTGTCGGTGCGGACGGTGGGGTGGCCGTCGCCGGGGCGGTCGCCGTGGAGCTGGTGCACACGTTCTCCCTGCTGCACGACGACATCATGGACGGCGACGAGCTGCGGCGGCGACGCCCGGCGGTGTGGAAGGCCTACGGGACGGGCCCGGCCGTCCTCGCCGGGGACGCGCTCCACGCCCTCGCCGTGCAAGGCCTGGCCGGGGCACCGGGGCCGCGGACGGGCGAGGCGGTCCGGCGGTTGTGCGGGACGCTCGACGCGCTCGTGCGCGGGCAGGCGGAGGACCTGCGCTTCGAGCGGCAGCCGTGGAGCGGGCCCGGTGCGGTGGGGATGGACCAGTACCGGTCGATGGCGGAGCACAAGACGGGGGCCCTGCTGGGCTGCGCGGTCGCGCTCGGCGCCGTGCTGGGCGGTGGGCCTGCCGCAACGGTGGCGGAGCTCGAACGCGCCGGGCGGCATCTGGGGGTGGCCTTCCAGGCGGTGGACGACCTGCTGGGCATCTGGGGTGAGCCCACGGTGACCGGGAAGCCCGTCCACGGTGACCTGCGGCAACGCAAGAAGACCTTCCCGGTGCTCGCCGCGCTCGCCGGGGAAGGGCCGGCGGCGCGGGAGTTGGCGGCGCTGCTGGAGTCGCCCGAGCCACCGGACCGTGCGACTGCGGCGCGTGCCGCCGAGCTGGTGGAGGAGGCGGGCGGACGGGCCGCGACCCGCGACGAGGCGCTCCGGCATCTGGAGGCCGCGCGCCAGGGGCTGCGGGGACGGGCACTGGCGCCGGATGCGGCGGGGGATCTGGACGCGCTGTTCACCTCCTTGCTGGACCGCAGCCGGTGAAGCGCCGGCGGTCGCGGGGTGCCGACTGGCAGTGGGCGTCACCAAAGAAGGTCGTCGAGCGTGCGGTTCGCGGCCCGCCCGGCCAAGGGGGCCTGCGACGCACCGCCTTGTCCGCCGGAACCGACCCAGCAGGCGTCAGACGTACGCCAGCAGTTCGTCGAGGGGAGCGGGTACGCGTTCGGGATCGAGGGCCTCGACGAGAACGCGGCCATAGTGGATCTTGCGTCCCTTCTTGGTGCCGAGGAAGCGCCGCAGCCGCTGCTGTGCGGTGCGGCCCTGCTGTGCGGGCTGGCGCAGGAAGGTCTGCAGGGCACGGAGCTCGCCCTCGGCCCGGACGAGTTCCTCCACCCGCGTCTCGCCCAGTGCGCGGACGAGTTCGTCCTCCAGGTCCGCCGCGCACACGAAGAACCCCTGCCGTGCTTCGCCTGCCCGCTCCCAGCCTCGGGCGTAGTACCGACGCTCCCTCTCGTCGCACAGCCCGGCGAGGCGCAGTCCGAGACCGGGCGGTCCGAGGAGGGAGGCGAACCGCCCGACGTTCATCGCGCCGCCCATCGACAGGACACAGACTCCCTCGGCCGCCAGGTTCCGGCCGCGACCGGCGGCGACCGCGCCGACGGCCGCGACGTCGCTCGGTCCTTCGAGCAGGACGACTGCCCGGACGCGCAGCCGCGCGGCCAGGTCCCGCGCGGGGTCGCCGGGGCCGCCTGCCGCCCATACGGTGACCGCTTCCCGGAACGCCCCCATGTCAGTCATGGGAAGAGTCTCCGCCGGTTCCGGCCGCCGCGGTAGCGAATTACCGCGGGTGCGTCGACCGGCGGTGACCGGTCGGGGCCGGGGTCTCATCGGTCCTCCGGCTTCCGGAACGGGGGCGTCGGGCCGGCTGCCCGGGGCGGTTCTCGCGGTTGGGTGACGGGTCGTCCCCGTCGGGCGCGTCCGGGCGAAGGCTGCGCGGCCGGCCGGCGGGGGCGTTTCCGACGCCGGCGGGCGCTTCGTCCGTGGTCGTTGCCCCGGAGGGGCGGGTCGGCACGGCGTCCTATCATGTCCTTCCGGAAGCCTGGTTGCCGCCGACGGGACGGAGCAGCACCGTGCGGTGTCACCGCCGCCGCGCGAGATCGGGAGTTGCGCCGGGCTCCGTCTGACGCCGCCCCTCGTGCCGGGTCGGTGCCCGCTCCAGCGGCCGGCGCGCGGCGGGCTCGCCGAGTCGGGCCGCCGCCGTCCGCCAGGCGGCCGTCACCAGTTCGTGCGCCTCCGCCGTACGGGCGGACCGGTTGCCGCTGAGGCGCACCGGTGTCCCGACGTGGACGTGGAGGGCCGGGCGGCGCAGTGGCGCGGTGGCCAGCCCCGCGATCTGTTTGGCGGCGTTCCCCGAGGTGATCCGGCGGGCACCCGCCTGGCCCACGGGTACGACGGGCGCTCCGGTGCGCCCGGCGAGCCTCGCCAGGCCGCTGCGGAAGGCGACGGGCGGGGCCTCCGCGGCGTCCGTGCGGGGCGGGAGACCGCCTTCGCCGTACATGAGGACCAGCCGACCCTCGGCCAGTGCGGCCACGGCGAGGTCCAGGCACCGGGCGGCGCGCCGGTCGTTGCGGTGTACGGGGATATGGCCTCCGCGAGCGAGGGCACGGCCCAACAGGGGGATGCGCCAGAGACCCGCGGTCGCCATGACGACGGGTTCCACGCCGAGGTGGTGCAGCGCGGCGAGGACGACGGCCGGGTCGGCGAGCGAGGTGTGGTTGGCGGCGACGATGCTGCCCGGTGCGAGGACGGTGCCGGTGTCCGTGGTCACGGTGAGCCGTCCGACGGCCGGCACCAGGACCTCGGCGAGGCTGCTGAGCATGTGGTCTCCCGGTCTCGGCGATGATGGTCCTCATCGTCGGGCGCGCGACGCCAGCGGGCATGAGCACGCGTACTCACCGTCACCGGTGCGGGGTACCCAGACCAGTGGTGCCGGCACGGGCGCCGGCCGAGGGCCCGGATCGGGGTCTCGATCGCAATGCCGGGCATGCGGGCGCGGTGCGCGGATCACGGCGCCGCCACCATGGGGCGGCGCTCCCCGGTCAGCCGACGCGGGCGGGACGGATGCCGAGACCGGGAGTCGTACCGCCACCGCGAGGATTCCGGCGATCGCGGCCGAGCACACATAACCGGTCAGCGGCGAAGGGCCGCGTCGAGTTGGTGGTAGAGCGTGTCCAGGCGGCTGCGGCCCGGGCTGCGCGCCGGCATCCGTCGCAGGAGCTCCCGAACTTCCTCCGGGGCGTGCTCGATCGCCCATCGGAGCTCCTCGTCGCCGACCCCGGTGTCGTCGCCCGACGCGAGCTCGCGGGCCCGTGCCCCATGGACCGCGGGTCCGAGGGCGTGCTTCGACTGGTGGGGGGTGGCCAGGGGGTGGATGTAGGGGGTCGCCGCCGCGTAGCACGCGGCGCGGGCGGCGGCTGCGGCAGCGGGGTCGTCCACCGCGCGTGCGGCCGCGTGGGCTGCCCAGGCGAGGGAACGCAGCCGCCCGGTCCGCTTCCCCTCGCGCACGAAGGCCCGGATGCCCTCGACGGCCTCGCGAGGTCGGGTGTCGCCGGGAGCCCGGGCCTCGAACAGCGGGAGCGCCCGCTCGACGCAGTCGGCGGCCCAGCGGCCGAGAAGCCGGCGGTCTTCGTCACTGATGGCCACTTCATCCACCCGCACATCATGCCCGTTCGTGCGCTGTCCGTCGTTGCCGGGCGCATCGGTGAGGTGCGGGCCGCCTCGCGCGGAACCGAGCAGCCGTGAAGGTCGATTCGCCCCCCAGGTGGCCCGGTCGCCGCAGTGCGGCACCGGGACCCTCAGGTGACGATGCCTCAGATCGGGTGGGAAGGATCGCGCGGGGTGCGGGTGGGGTGCGCATGGGAAGGTGCGGGTCCCGGACCGGGGCAGCAGGTGCTGTCCTGCTGTTCGGTCAGGGTGTCGGCGTCGGCCTTGACGACGTAGAACTCCCAGGGTTCCCGGCCGGGGCCGTGGACCCAGACCTTGTCCTGGAGGGCGTGGCAACAGGTGGTGTCGTTCTCCTCTTCGATGGCCAGGCCTGCTTCGCCCAGGCGGGTGGCGGCGGCGTGCACGGCGTCGGTGCTGTCGACCTCGACGCCGAGGTGGTCCATGCGGGTCGACTCCTCCGGGCTCCCCTCGATGAGGACGAGTTTGAGCGGGGGCTCGGCGATGGCGAAGTTGGCGTAGCCGTCGCGGAGTTTGGCGGGCTCGGTGGCGAAGAGCCTGGTGTAGAACGCGACCGACGCGGCGAGGTCGGGGACACGGAGGGCAAGCTGTAGGCGGGACATGATGTGCCTCCTGCTCGAGTGGGTGGTCAGCAGCCGCCTGAGGCGGCCGGGGCGCCGACACCGATCCGGAGGGTGCCGGGCACGGCGCAGCAGCCTGCGCCGCCGCCGTCGGCCTGGTCGGCTTCGGGCTCGTCGAACAGGCCGGCTCCGCCGCAGACGCCGGTCTCGGGGAGGGTGAGTTCGACGCGGGCGGCGGCCTCGTGGTCACCGGCCAGGGCGGCGGCGATGGAGCGGACCTGCTCGTAGCCGGTCATGGCGAGGAACGTCGGGGCGCGACCATAGGACTTCATGCCGACGAGGAGGACGTCCTTCTCCGGGTGCGACAGTTCTCCCACGCCGTGGGGATAGACGGTTCCGCAGGAGTGGACGTTCGGGTCGATCAGCGGTGCCAACGCGACCGGGGCCTGGAGGCGCTCGTCGAGGCCGAGACGCAGCTCGGTCAGGAGGGTGAGGTCGGGGCGGAAGCCGGTGAGGACGATGACCTCGTCGACCGGGTCCAGACGGCGGCCGTCCTCGGCGGCGAGCACCAGCCGTCCGTCGGCGTCCCGCTCGATCGCGTCGGTCCGGAAGCCGGTGACGGCATCGGCGTGTCCGTCGTCCACCGCCGCCTTCGCCGCCAGGCCCAGCGCGCCGCGGGCGGGGAGCTGATCGGCCTCGCCACCGCCGAAGGTGGAGCCGGAGATGCCGCGCCGCAGGACCCACACCGCGTGTGTGCCCGGTGCGTCCGTGGCCAGGTCCGCGAGTTGGGCGAGCGCGGTGAAGGCCGAGGCGCCGGAGCCGATGACGGCGGTGCGCCTGCCCGCGTACCGGGCGCGTACGGCGTCGTCGCGCAGGTCCGGCACGCGGTAGGAGATGCGGTCGGCGGCTGCCCGCTCGCCGAGGGCCGGCAGGCCGTCTCCGCCGGCGGGCCCGGGGGTCGTCCAGGTACCGGAGGCGTCGATGACGGCGCGGGCGGTGATCCGCCCCTCGGTGCCGTCGGCGTGGACGAGGTGGACGGTGAAGGGCTGCCGCTCGCGGTCGGCGTCCACGACGCGGTCGCGGCCGACGCGGGAGACACCGGTGACGCGGGCGCCGAAGCGGACCCTGTCACCGAGGACGTCGGCCAGGGGCTCGAGGTAGCGCTGCGCCCAGTCGCCGCCGGTCGGGTAGCCGGCGCCGTCCGGCTTCACCCAGCCCGTGGGGGCCAGGAGCTTCTCGGCGGCGGGATCCACGACCTCGGCCCAGGTGGAGAACAGCCGCACATGGCTCCACTCCCGCACCGCGCTGCCCGCACTGGGGCCGGTCTCCAGGACGAGGGGCTCCAGACCGCGTTCGACGAGGTGGGCAGCGGCGGCCAGACCGATCGGGCCGGCCCCGATCACCACGACGGGCAGGGTGGCGGTGGGCACGTTCACGATGACTCCCCATTCTGTTTCGACATCCGTCGATGGCTTGCCCTGCCAGCATGGCATCTGATTCGACATGAGTCAATATAGACAGCCATCGATATCGGATGGGGTCCGCCCAGGCCGGTCGAGCCGCGACACCGCTCACGACCCACGTCGGCGCGGCGAGGGATCGGAGCGGCGCGACCGCCCCGCTCTGCCGTCACGCACCCCCGCGCAGACCGGTCCGCCAGACCGGTCCGCGCGACCGGCGAGCGGTGCGGCGCCGGCGAGCGATCGCCCTCCGGGGAACGGCGGCCGACGGGGCGGGCCGCACCTGCCACTGGGCGATTGATTCGACGCATGTCAACATAGACGCATGTCGAACGCCAAGACGTTGCCGCTGGTCGAGCCCACCGACGAGGGTGCCGCACCCTGCTGCCCCCCTCTGACCGAGCGGCCGATGACGGCCGAGGAGGCAGAGACGGCCGCGCGCATGTTCAAGGCGCTCGGCGATCCGGTCCGGCTGCGGCTGTTCTCCTCGGTCGCCTCGCACGAGGGCGGTGAGGCGTGCGTGTGCGACATCTCCGATGTCGGCGTGTCCCAGCCGACGGTGTCCCACCACCTGAAGAAGCTCAAGGAGGCCGGGCTGCTGACTTCGGAGCGGCGCGGCACATGGGTCTACTACCGCGTGGAGCCGTCGGTCCTTGCGGCCATGGGCAAACTCCTCACGACGGCCACGGCGGCGGCCCCCGCCGCGTGACCGCGGGGCGGGATCCCGTGCCGCCGGCCGGCCGAGGCGTCCCGCACCCGCCTGACCGAAGGGGACGGCGCCGTGGAGAGCCGCCGCCGCGCCACTGCCGGGCGGCGGCGGGGCCCCGGCCCGCCACGGGACCTCGATGGCCCGGCGCGCCGTTCCCGTCCCGGACCGGCGGTCGCGACACCGGCGGCCACCCCCACGGCGTCGCGCCCGCCTGCGCCAGATGCGCCGCCCGCCTCGCCGCCCCGGTCCGCGTGGCGGTCTGCGACGCGGCCCCGGCGAGGACGAGGGGAACGACCGACTCGACGGCGAGGCACCCGGCGGCGGCACCGGACGGGCACGACCGGGACCTCCGCGCCGGCACGGGTCATACGGCCGGCTGCGCCTGGGCGGTGCGGCGGTCGGGCATGAAGATGAGCGCGACCAGGGCGAGGCCCACGACGGCGCCGGCGAGCTGGGCAGCGATGAACCCGGGGACGGAAGACGGGGCGATTCCCGCGAAGGTGTCGGTGAAGGCACGTCCGATGGTCACCGCCGGGTTGGCGAAGGACGTGGAGGAGGTGAACCAGTAGGCGGCGCCGATGTAGGAGGCGACCGCGACGGGAGCGAACCGGAGCCGGTCGGTGCGCGCCAGGCCGAAGACGAGCAGGATCAGCCCGGCGGTGGCCACGACCTCGCCGAGCAGCAGGTTGCCGGCGGACCGCTCGTGCGTGGACCACTTCACCAAGGGCTCGCCGAACATGGCGTCGGCGAGAATGGCGCCCGCAACCGCTCCCACGATCTGGGCCGGTACGTAGACCACGGCCTCGCGGGCGGTGACGCCGCCGCCTCCGCGGCGGGCGGTCCACCGTTCGGCGAGCGTGACCGCGGGGTTGAAGTGGGCTCCGGAGACGGGGCCGAGCAGGGCGATCAGCACGCCGAGGCCGAAGACCGTAGCGAGCGAGTTGGCCAGGAGCTGGAGGCCGACGTCCCGGGTGAGTGCGGTGGCCTGGATTCCGGAGCCGACGACGACGGCCACCAGGGCGGCGGTGCCGACCAGTTCGGCGGCCGCCCGGGCGACGAGGGGGGTGCGGGGCGGCGTGGCGCCCGGCGCGGGCTGCGGGTCCGCGGCCGGAGCCATGACGGAATCGTCCGGGCGGGCGGAAGCGGCCTCGGTGGCGCTCAACAGAACTCCTCGATGCGTGCAGTCGCGCGGTGCGCGGTGGATCAGGGGCAGGAACGCCTGGTGTTCGCCGCGGCCGTGGCGTGCGCGGTCCTGGCCAGCTCGGCGAACCGACCGGCCAGCGAGTCGAGGACGTCGGGCTTCAGCCGGTAGTAGGTGAAGCGCCCGCACGGCTCCGTCTCGACCACGCCCGCCTCGCGCAGCACCTTCAGGTGGTTGGAGAGGTTCGTCTGCCTGGCGCCGGTCTCCTCGACCAGGTGCGTGGTGCAGAGCGTCTCCCGGGCGAGGAGGGTCACGATCCGCAGCCTGAGCGGGTCGGCCAGCACCCGAATCAGGTCAGCGTCGACTGACGTCATCATGGGGTGATACTTTCACATCAGTGGCCGCTGACGCCACCAGGTGCTGATGTCATACGCGCCTGATGCCCCCGCGTGACGCGGCAGGACCGTGCCGCGGCAAGACACCGTACGCGAGACAAGAGAGAGACCCGCGATGGCCGAGAAGCCCTCCGTCCTGTTCGTCTGCGTCCACAACGCCGGCCGCTCCCAGATGGCCGCCGGGTGGCTGTCCCACCTCGCCGGCGACCGTATCGAGGTCCGCTCCGCCGGCTCCGCTCCCGCCGACCGGGTCAACCCCGCCGCGGTCGAGGCCATGCGCGAGGTCGGCGTCGACATCTCCGCCGAGACGCCGAAGATCCTGACCGTGGACGCGGTCAGGGAGTCCGACGTCTGCATCACCATGGGCTGCGGCGACACCTGCCCCGTCTTCCCCGGCAAGCGCTACCTGGACTGGACGCTGGAGGACCCCGCCGGCCAGGGGGTCGAGGCCGTACGCCCGATCCGCGACGAGATCAGGAAGCTCGTCGAGGGACTGATCGAGGAACTCGCCCCGGAGAAGACCGCGTGAGCGGAACCGGACGTCGTCGCGGCGGGCTCCCCCTCCGATAGCCGCATCCGCCTCGGCTCGGGATGCCGAGCGGCGCCCGCCGTCCTGGCGCACCAGGGCCGCGGGTGGCGGACCACGGACGACCCCGCGGTTCGGCCCCCGCGTCGCCCGGAACGGCCGCGGTGAGCCCGTACGCGCGGCTCACCGAGGCCCTCCACTCGCGGCCGGAGACACACTCGGCGGCTCCCTCCTCGAAAAGCCCCCGCCCGGCCCGCCGGACGGCGGCAGAGCCGCCGGCACCCGCGCGGTCAGGCGGCGGAACCCCTTCCGGGCGCGCTCACCCCACGACGCGCGAAGAGCGCGCCGCAGATCTCCCCGGCACGGATCGCGGTGGTCGACAGCAGGGTCGACGCGAGACCGTGGGTGTGCTCCGTGCCGCCCTGGAGGTAGACGGCCGCCGTCACATTGGGCGCGGTCTCCACCCGGTGGTCGCGGCCGACCCGGAGGGCGTCCTCCTCGTCCCTGAGGCAGAGTTTGCCGACCTCCCCGAGGTCGTCCCCCAGGCCCCGCGGCCGGTATCCGGTGGCATGGACGAGCAGGTCCGCCTCCAGCACCTCGCGTTCGCCGGTGGGCAGGAACTCCACGGTCGTCCGGACGCCGCCCGGGTGCGTCCCGACCTCCCGGATGCGGGAGACGTTCATCATGCGCAGCCGTCGCCGGCCCCGCACCTTCTCCTGGTACATCGTCCGGGACAGTGACTGGATCAGATCCATGTCCACCACCGAGTAGTTGGTGCTGCGGTGGTAGTCGAACAAGGAGCGCTTCACGTCGGCGGGCGCGCCGTAGTAGACGTCGACCGCCTCGGGGTCGAAGATCCTGTTGGCGAACGGGCTGTCGTCGGCCGGCGTGTAGCCGTACTTGGCGAACACGGAGCAGATCTCGGCGTCGGGGAAGCTCCGGTGGAGGAAGTCGACCGCCTCGGCGGCGCTCTGGCCGGCACCGAGGACGACGGCGCGGCGCACCGGTGCGCCGGAGCGCCGGAGTTCACCGACGCGGGGCAGTAACTCGCTGTTGTGCCAGACGCGTTCGGACAGCACGGTTCCGGGCGGCAGATGGGGTTCGAGGCCGGTGGCGACACAGATGTCGCGGGTGCGGCGGACGGTCGTGCGCCTCGGGTGCGCGGGGTCGCGGCTGACGACGTCGAACCAGCGGACCTCCCCGTCCTCGGCCACGGGCCGGACCGACACGACCTCGGCGGAGTACTCGACGAGGTGGGCCAGGCGCGCCGCGGCCCACTCGAAGTAGTCGTGGAACTCGATGCGCAGGGGGAACAGCGACTTCTGGTTGAGGAAGTCGACGAGTCTGCCACGCTCGTGGAGATAGGCGAGGAAGCTGAAGTCGCTGGTCGGGTCGCGCAGGGTCACGAGGTCCTTGAGGAAGGACACCTGCATGGTGGCGTCGTCGATGAGCATGCCCCGGTGCCAGCCGAAACCCGTCTGCCGTTCGAGGAAGAGAGCGCGGAACGGATCTCCGGGGGTTCTCGCGGTGCGCTCCTGGACGGCGATGGCGAGTGCGAGGTTGGACGGTCCGAAGCCGATGCCCAGTACGTCGTGGATGTGTTCCGGGTTGCCGTGCCATGTCGTCACCGCGTCATCGCCTCCCCCAAGGGGGTTCACAGTGCCCCGAGTCGGGAACACGGGCTCCCCTGAGCAGACACATATTAGATAAGGTAAGCCTTACCTTTCAATGGCTGAGGAGGGCTCATATGCGGGTCATCATGTTCGGCTATCAGACCTGGGGACATCGCACGCTGCAGGCGCTGCTGGACTCCGGGCACGAGGTCCCCCTGGTCGTCACACATCCGAAGAGCGACCACGCCTACGAGAGGATCTGGAGCGACTCGGTGGCAGACCTCGCCGAGAAGCACGGCGTGCCCGTGCTGCTGCGCAACCGCCCCGACGACGCGGAACTCCTCCAGGCGGTCGCACGGGCGGAGCCGGACCTCATCGTGGCCAACAACTGGCGCACCTGGCTCCCCCCGGAGATCTTCGGCCTCCCCCCGCACGGCACCCTCAACGTCCACGACTCCCTGCTGCCGGCCTACGCCGGCTTCTCCCCGCTCATCTGGGCCCTCATCAACGGCGAGAAGGAGGTGGGCGTCACCGCCCACCGCATGAACGCCGAACTCGACATGGGCGACGTGCTGTTGCAGCGATCGGTGCCGGTCGGACCCACCGACACCGCCACCGACCTCTTCCACCGCACGGTCGACCTCATCGGCCCCCTGGTCACCGACTCGCTCGCCCTCGTCTCCTCGGGGAAGGCGGTGTGGACACCGCAGGACACCACTCGGTCCAGCTTCTTCCACAAGCGCTCCCCGGAGGACAGCCGGATGGACTGGACCTGGCCCGCCGAGGTGCTCGAACGCTTCGTCCGCGCACAGTCCGATCCGTATCCCAACGCGTTCACCCATCACCGCGGCAGGCGCCTGCGGATCGTCTCCGCCGCCGTCTCGCGGGGGCGCTACGGAGGGACACCCGGGCGGATCTTCATCCGCGAGGGGGACGGGGTCGTCATCGTCGCGGGCGCCGAGGCGCGCTCGGGACGGCTCCCCGGTCTGGTGGTCAGGCGCGTGCGGACCGAGGAGGGCTCGGAGCTGGCCGCGACGGAGTACTTCCGCACCATGGGCGGCTATCTGACGCACCGTCCCTGACGCGCCGTCCTCCCGGGCAGCGGCCGGGGGCCGGTCGGGCGGCCGGAGGTGTCGGGCCCGCCCGGCGCCGGGTCACCCGACGGCGTCCGGGACGGGAACTCCCTCGGCACCGGGCTCCGACGCGTGGTGGCGGCCGACCGGGACCACCATGGGGGTCCCGCTGACGGGATCGGTACCGATGACGCAGCGCAGCCCGAAGACCTCCTCCACCATGGGGGCGGTGACGACCTCGGCCGGTGTGCCCTCGCCCACGACGCGGCCGGCCTTCATGGCGATGACGTGGTCGGCGTAGCGGCACGCGTGGTTGAGATCGTGCAGCACCATGACGACGGTCCTGCCCTGGTGCCGGTTCAGATCGGTGACGAGGTCCAGGACGTCGATCTGGTGTGCGAGGTCCAGATAGGTGGTGGGCTCGTCCAGCAGCAGTACGGGAGTGCCCTGGGCGACCGCCATCGCGATCCAGGCCCGCTGCCGCTGCCCGCCGGAGAGCTCGTCGACGGCGTGATGGGCGAGGTCCGTCATCGAGGTGGCGCGCAGCGCGTCGTCGACCGCCTGCTCGTCGCCCGACGACCACTGGCGCCACCATGTCTGGTGCGGTGAGCGACCGCGCCCCACCAGGTCGACGACGGTCAGCCCCTCGGGGGCCACGGGCGACTGCGGCAGGATGCCGAGCCGCCGCGCCAGTTCACGGGTCGGGATGGAGTGCAGCGAGCGCCCGTCGAGATGCACGGCACCGGCCCGGGGTTTCAGCAGCCGGGCGAGGGCGCGCAGCAGCGTCGACTTGCCGCAGGCGTTCGCTCCGACGATCGCCGTCACGCGCCCAGGGGGGATCGTCACGTCGAGGTCCTCCACGACGATCCGTTCGTCGTACGCCAACCGCAGTCCCCGCGCGCCGAGTTCGGGAGGCGCCGCCCCGGACCCCGGTGCCGGCGGGAGCCCTTCGGGGCTCCGGTCCCGCAGCTCGCGGGACGGTGTGCGCGGCTCCGTACCGTACGGGCGGTCCTCGTACGTCGATGACACGTTCCTCAACCTCCTGAGCCGGCGCGGTTGGCGCGGACGAGCAGCCAGAGCAGTACGGGGGCGCCGAGCACACCGGTGACGATCCCGACGGGCAGCTCGGTGCCGGGGATCAGCCTCCGGGCTGCCAGGTCGGACGCCGGCACGATGAAGGCGCCGGCCAGTCCCGAGGCGACGGGTGGCGGGAAGGCCGTCCCCGCCAGCCGCTGGGCGATCTGCGGGGCGGCCAGCGCGACGAACGCCACCGGGCCGGCGGTCGCCGTGCCGAAGGCCACCAGCCCGACGGCGCAGACCAGTACGGCGACGCGGACGGCCTGGACGCGCGTGCCGAGGCCCCGGGCCACGTCGTCGCCCAGTTGGAGGGTCCGCATCTGCCGTCCGAGCAGCAGGGCCGCGGGCAGGAGCACCGCGAGGGTCAGGGCGAGCGGGACGATCTGCTGCCAGGTGCGGCCGTTCAGGTTGCCGACGAGCCAGCCGAGGGCCGCCTGCGCCTCGAACTGCCTGCCGTGGGCCATGAGGTAGTCGGTCGCGCTGGTGCAGATCCAGGCGACGCCGACGCCGACGAGGACGATCCGGTATCCCGTCGTCCCCCGCTTCCACGCCAGCACGTACACCAGGGAAGCCGCCGTCAGTGCGCCGAGCAGCCCCATGAACTGCGGACCGGCGCCGAAGTCCCAGCCGAGGACGATGCTCGCGACCACCGCGGTGCCCGCGCCCTGGGTGATGCCCATCATGTCCGGGCTCGCCAGCGGATTGAGCGTCATGGTCTGGAGCAGCGCGCCCGAGACGCCGAAGGCGACGCCGACGAGCAGGCCGGCCACCGCCCTGGGCAGACGGAGTTCGTGGACGATCAGCCGGGTGCCGGGGTCGCCCCCACCTGCCAGCGCCCGCAGGACGTCGGGGAGCGGGAGTGAGACGTCCCCGACGGAGATGCCCACCCAGAAGGCGGCGAACGCGGCGGCGGCGAGCACGGTGCACACCCCCAGCAGCCGGGGTCTGAGGACACCCGATACCGGCGGGACGGCGAGGCGGTAGGCGAACCGGCCGGGACCGTGTCCCGGGGGACGCGGCCCGGCGGGGAGTCCGCGGTTCCGGCCGGGGGCGAATTCGGTGGTCATGGGTCACAGCTCCGCGAGTCGTCGACGGCGTACCATCGCGATGAAGAACGGCCCGCCGACGAAGGCGACCAGGACTCCGGCCTGGATCTCGACCGGTCGGGCGACCAGCCGGCCCGCGATGTCGGCGGCGAGCAGCAGACAGGGGGCGAGCAGCGCCGACAGCGGCAGCAGCCAGCGGTGGTCGGGCCCGATGCCCGCGTACTGGGCGAGGACGCGGGCGATGTGCGGCACGACGAGGCCGACGAAGACCACCGGGCCGATGACGGCGACGGCCCCGCCGGTGAGGAGCGTGACGGCGACGACGCCCTGGGCGCGCAGCGGGCCGGTGCCGAGTCCCAGGGACCTGGCCACGTCGTCGCCGAGGGCCAGGCTGTTGAGTCCGCGGGCGCAGGCGAGGGCGAGGACGGCACCGACGGCCAGGAACGGCAGCACCCGCAGGAGGACTTCGCCGTCCTGGCCGGCGAGGGAGCCCGCCGACCAGAAGCGGTAGCGGTTGAGGGCGTCGGGGTCGGTCAGGGCCACGGCGCTGGTGAGGGAGAAGAGCACGGAGGTCACGGCGACGCCTGCCAGGGCGAGTTTGACGGGCGTGTACCCCGACCGGCCGAGTCCGCCGAGCAGATGGACGAGGACGGTCGCGGCCAGTGCGCCGGCGAACGCGAACCAGATGTGGCCGTGGAGGGAGCCGAGGCCGAGGACGCCGACCGAGAGCACGACGGCGAAGGCCGCCCCGGCGCTCACGCCGAGGATGCCCGGATCGGCGAGCGGGTTCCGGGTCAGCGCCTGCATCAGCGCACCGGAGAGCCCCAGGGCGGCGCCGGTGGCGATTCCGAGGACGGTGCGCGGCAGCCGGACGGACCAGATCACGTTGTCCACACG
This sequence comes from Streptomyces sp. WMMC940, assembly GCF_027460265.1. Taxonomy (NCBI): domain Bacteria; kingdom Bacillati; phylum Actinomycetota; class Actinomycetes; order Kitasatosporales; family Streptomycetaceae; genus Streptomyces; species Streptomyces sp. WMMC940. The sequence continues at coordinate 7,320,334 of NZ_JAPZBC010000001.1, read as the reverse complement.
GGAGTCGGGGGCGTCTCCGAGCAGGGTGTCCCACACCTGGCCGAGCGGGACGCTCAGGGCGCCGAACGTCATCGAGACGCCGCACAGCGCCAGGAGCAACGCACCGGTCAGCGTCAGCAGCAGCACTGCGCGGGGGCCTTTCGCCGCCCGGACCGCCGAGGTCCCCACGTCGCCTTCCTCCACGGTCGGGTGTGTCGACTTCAGGACGAGTGTGGCCGTCGTACCCGCTTGGGGGGAAGCCCACAGGCACCCTGTCAATTAGGTAACCCTTACCTTAGTATGACGCCGATCCCCCGGCCCAGTGCCGGGACCGGCCCGCTTGGGGAGGGACGGCAAGCCGTGTGCGGTTCCGAGGAAGTTCTGGCCTACTGGCGGCGGGTGCTGACGCCGCTTCCGCAGGAGATCTCGCTCCCCCGAGACCGCCCGTACGCGCCGGCGGCCGAGGGGGAACGGCAGTCACAAGTCCTGTCCGGAGTGCCGGAGGCCACCGACTCCGAGCTGCTCGCCGCGTTCCTGACGCTGCTTCACCGGTACGGCGGCGCCACCGACCTCACCGTGGGGCACGACGGAGTGCCGTTGCGGGTGTCCGTCGAACACTCCCCCACCTTCGCCGAGTTCGAGAGGCGGGCGGAGCAGGCGCGACAGGACGCGGAGGCCCATCGCGCCCCTCTCGACGTGCTTCTCGAAGAACTGCGGCCGCGGCCGGGGCGGGCCGGCGCCGGGGCGTTGTTCCACACGGCCTTCGCCACCGCCTCCCGGCCCGCGGCGGGCTTACGGGACTCCGTGGACCTGCTGTTCGAGGTGGGCGAGGGCTCGGTGCGGGCCACGTACAGCAGCGCCCGCTTCGACGACGCCACCGTGCGGCGCATGCTGGGCCACTACCGGACCCTGCTGACCGACGCCCTGGCACGCCCCGATGCGCCCCTCGGAGCCCTCGGGCTCATGGACGGTGACGAGTACCGGCAGGTCGTGCACGACTGGAACGCCACGGGGCACGAGGTGCCGGCGACGACCTGGCCCGCGCTGTTCGCCGAGCAGGTCCGCACCCGTCCCGACGCGGTCGCCCTGGTCTTCGGGCAGGAGGAACTCACCTACGCCGAGCTGGACGGGAGAGCCAACCGCCTCGCCCACGCGCTGATCGCGCGCGGCGCGGGCCCCGAGCGGATCGTGGCGCTCGCGCTGCCGCGCTCGGTGGACCTGATCGTGGCCGAGGCCGCGGTGCTGAAATCCGGTGCCGCCTATCTGCCCGTCGACCACGACTACCCGGTGGACCGCGTCGCCCACATGCTGGCGGACTCCGCTCCCGTCTGCATGGTCACCACCGCGGAGACCGCCGGCGAACTCCCCCGGCTGGACGGGATGGCGGTGCTCGCACTGGACGCGCCGGACACCGCCGCCGAACTGGCGGGGCGACCCGCGCACGACCCGACCGACGCCGACCGCGGCACGCCCCTCACCGTCCTGGGCGCCGCCTACGTCATCTACACCTCCGGCTCGACCGGCCGCCCCAAGGGCGTCGTCCTGACGCACAGCGGTGTGGCCAAACTCGTCGCCACCCAGACCGAGCGGTTCGGTATCGGCCCGCACAGCCGCGTGCTGCAGTTCGCCTCCCCGAGTTTCGACGTCGCCTTCTGGGACCTGTGCCTCGGGCTCCTCTCGGGCGGGCGGCTCGTCGTCGTACCGGCGGAACTCCGGGTGCCCGGCGCTCCCCTCGCGGACTACGCACACGCGCACGGCGTCACCTTCATGATCCTGCCGCCGGCACTGCTCGCGGCCATGCCCGACGACGTGCGCCTGCCGCCTTACGCGACGCTGCTTGCGGGCACGGAGCGGGTCTCGCCGGAGCTGGTGGGCCGCTACGCCCGCGGACGCATGATGTTCAACGCCTACGGTCCGACGGAGGCGACCACCAACTCCACGCTCGGACTGTGCGATCCGGACATCCCCGCGGGCGCCATCGTGCCGATCGGGGTACCCGACCCGGGCACCAGGGCGTATGTGCTCGACGCCTCCCTCCGGCCGGTTCCCGCCGGTGTCACGGGTGAGCTGTACCTCGGGGGCGCGGGTCTCGCACGCTGCTATCTGGGCCGCCCCGCGCTGACGGCCGAGCGGTTCGTCGCCGACCCGTTCGGCGAACCGGGCGAACGGCTCTACCGCACCGGCGACCTGGTCCGCTGGAAGGGCGACGGCCGGCTGGAGTTCCTCGGTCGCGCCGACGCCCAGGTCAAGATCCGCGGATTCCGCATCGAGCCCGGCGAGATCGAGTCCGTGCTGCGCGGCCACCCGGCCGTCGACCAGGTCACGGTGATCGCGCGCGAGGACCGGCCCGGTGACCGGCGTCTCGCCGCCTATGTCGTGCCCGCACTCGACCAGCCGCGGGACGCCGACCCGTACGCAGGGGTCGAGGAGTGGAAGGAGATGCACGAACTGCTCTACCGGGCGGCGGGACCGGACGGCCTCCGCGAGGACTTCGCCGGCTGGAACAGCATGTACGACGGACGGCCCATCCCCGTGGAGGAGATGCGCGAGTGGCACGAGGAGACCGTCCGGAGCATCCGTGACACCGGTCCCGCCCGCCGCGTCCTGGAGATCGGGGCGGGCAGCGGTCTGATCCTGTCGCGGATCGCCCCCGGCTGCGCGTCGTACTGGGCCACCGACCTGTCCCGGGAGGCGGTCGAGGCACTGCGCGCCCACGTCGGCGCCGACCCGGAACTCGCGGGCAGGGTCCGGTTGCTGGCCCGTCCCGCGCACGAGACGGAGGGGCTTCCCGCCGCCCACTTCGACACGATCGTCCTCAACTCCGTGGCGCAGTACTTCCCGAGCGCCGAATACCTCGAGGACGTCCTGCGGAAGGTGTCGGAGCTGCTCGCTCCCGGCGGCCGGATATTCCTCGGGGACGTGCGCAACCTGCGGCTGCTGCGCACGCTGCGGGCGGCGGTCGAGACCCGCCGTGCCTCCCTGCGCGGAGACGACGACCCGGACAAGACCGCACTGCGCACCGCCGTGGACCGATCGGTGCGCTGGGAGGGCGAACTGCTCCTCGACCCGGACTTCTTCGCCGCCCTCGACGGGTTCGACGCCGAGGTCAGGATGAAGCGGGCCGTCTGCCACAACGAGCTCAGCCGATACCGGTACGACGTCGTACTGCGCCCCGGTGAGCGGACGGCGGCCGTCACCGCCGAGCAGGAGGTCGACTGGGCCGCGGCGGCGGAGTCGGGCGGGCCGGGCCGACTGCTGGCGCACCGCCCGCGGCGCCTGCGGATCACGGGCGTGCCCAACGCCCGCCTGGCCGACGACCTGGCGGACCTGCGCCGGCTGGAGGGCGCGGGCGGCACGGCGGATCCGGGTGCGGACCCGGAGGACTTCCACGCCGTCGCCGCCGAGCACGGCTACCAGGTGGCCCTCACCTGGAACGGCGGTGCCGACGACGGGGCGTTCGACGCGGTGTTCGCCCTCGACGGCCCCCCGTCCGGGCTGTACCGCACCGCCGGGGCGTACCCGCGCGCCAACCGTCCGGCGCCCTTCCGCGACCCCGCGGCCCTGATGAGGGCGCTGCGCGAACACGCGTCCGCGTCGCTGCCGGACTACATGGTGCCCGCGGCCTTCGTCCCGGTCCACGCCCTGCCCGTCACCCCGAGCGGCAAGATCGACACCGGGTCGCTGCCCGTCCCGGACCATGCGGCGACGAGTTCTGGACGTGCGCCGCGCACCGCGCGCGAGGCGCTGCTCGCCCGGCTGTTCGCGGAGGTCCTCGGGCTGGAGCGGGTCACGGCCGAGGACGACTTCCTCGCGCTCGGCGGCGACAGCATCACCGCCGTCCAGCTGCTGATCAGGGCTCGGGAGGCAGGGCTGCGGCTCACACCTCGCGAGGTCTTCCGGCACCGCACGGTGGAGGAACTGGCGAAGGCCGCCGTCGACCGGGCGGTGACGTCCGGCTCCCCCGCCGCGGCCCCCCCGGTGCCGGACGCCGCAGAACTCGCCGCCGTCCAGGGGCGGGCTCCCCTCGCGATCGAGGAAGTGCTTCCGCTGACCCCGCTCCAGCAGGGTTTCCACTTCCATGCGCTGACCGGTGGGCCGGGCGGCGACACCTATGTGGTGCAGCAGGTCCTCGACCTGGCCGGCCCGGTCGACGGCAGCACGCTGCGCCGGGCGGCACAGCGGCTCCTGGACCGTCACGCGCCGCTGAGGGCCGGGTTCCGGCTGCGTCCCGACGGCACTCCGGTGCAGGTCGTCGTCCGGGACGCGGTGCTGCCGTGGCGTGCGGTCGACCTCTCCGCCGAGGAGGACGCGGTCCGTGACGCCCTGTCCGAGGCGGTGTCAGCGGAGGAACGGGAAGCCCCGTTCGACCTGGGGGCCCCGCCGCTGGTGCGCTGCGCCCTGGTCCTGCTCGGCGAGCGGAGCAGCCGACTGGTGCTGACGTTCCATCACATCATCGCGGACGGCTGGTCGCTGCCCGTGCTGCACCGCGAACTGATGGCCTGCTACGGCACGTCCGCCCCCGCGCTCCCGCCGGTCACGCCGTACCGCGCCTTCCTGCGCCGCCTCGGCGAACAGGACCGGGACGCCGCACGTGAGGCATGGCGCTCCGCGCTCGCCGGACTGGACGGGCCGACGCGGCTGGTGGACTCCCCGTCCGCGGGCGTGCCGGTGCGTCCCGCCCACGTCCGGGTGGAGCTGTCCGAAAGGACCACCGCACGTCTCGCCGAACGGGCCCGCGAGCACGGGGTGACGCTCGGGACGGTCCTGCAGGCCGCCTGGGGTCTGCTGATCGGCCGGCTCACGGGCCGCGACGACGTGGTCTTCGGCACCACCGTGTCGGGCCGTGACAGCGAGGTCGACGGCATCGAGACGATGGTGGGGCTGTTCATCAACACCCTGCCCACCCGGCTGCGCTGGACGCCGCGGGAGTCCCTGGGGAGCATCCTGTGCCGTCTCCAGGACGAGCAGGCGCGGCTGCTCGACCACCAGCACCTCGGGCTCGCGGAGATCCAGCGGCTCGCGGGCCACGCCGGGGAGGGCGAGCTCTTCGACACGCTGCTGGTGGTCGAGAACTACCCGGCCGCCGAGCGGCTGACGGACCCGTCCGGCGGCATCCGGATCACCGGTGACGTCTTCCACGACGCCGTGCACTACCCGCTCGCCCTCGTGGCCCGGCCGGGCCCTCGACTCGACCTGCGCCTCAAGCACCACGAGGATCGGCTCGACGCCGGCACCGCACGGGCGCTCGGCGGCCGGCTGGCACGGGTCCTCGAGGCGTTCGCCGGGGACCCCGACCGGGCGGCGGGTTCCGTCGACCTGCTGGCACCGGACGAGGCGTCGCGCGCCCGTCAGGCCGGTGAGGAGCGCGCGGTGCCGGACACGACGCTGGCCGCCGCGTTCGCGGCGCAGGTGGCCCGGACCCCCGGTGCCACGGCAGTGGTCTTCGAGGGGGAACGGCTCGACTACGCCGAACTCGATGTCCGGGCCGCGTCGTTGGCCGCCCGGCTGCGGGGACGCGGCGTCGGACCTGGCGACTTCGTGGCGGTCGCCGTACCCCGCTCGGCGGAGCTGATGGTGGCCCTGCTCGGGGTGCTCGGTTCGGGCGCCGCCTATCTGCCGCTGGATCCCGACTACCCGGCGGACCGGGTCGCCCACATGCTGTCCGACTCCGGTGCGACGACGGTGGTCGCGGTCACCGCGACGGCCGACGGCCTGCCGGACCGTGCCGGGACCTCGGTGCTGCTGCTCGACTCCCCCGGGGACGACGGGAAAGGGGACGGGGACCGTACCGACCCGGTGCCCGTGGAGGGCCGCGCCGCCCGTCCCGACGACCCCGCCTACCTCATCTACACGTCGGGTTCCACAGGACGGCCCAAGGGCGTCGTCGTCACCCACCGGGCCATCGTCAACCGCCTGGCGTGGATGCAGGACGCCTACGGTCTGCGCGCCGACGACCGCGTGCTGCAGAAGACGCCTTCCAGTTTCGACGTGTCCGTGTGGGAGTTCTTCTGGCCTCTCCTCGAAGGAGCCGCCGTCGTCCTCGCCCGCCCGGACGGCCACCGGGACCCTGCGTACCTGGCCGCGCTGGTGCGGGAACAGGCGATCACCACGATGCACTTCGTGCCGTCCGTGCTGGAGGCGTTCCTGGGGTCGGACGAGCTCGCCGGTGACCCGGACTGGTCGGCTTCGCTGCGCCGCGTGCTGAGCAGCGGCGAGGCGCTGCCGCTCACCGTCGCGCGCCGGTGGCACGCGCTGACCGGGGTACCCCTGCACAACCTGTACGGCCCCACGGAGGCCGCGGTCGACGTCACACACCACCCGTTCGACCCGCGGGAGGGCGGCGACGGCCCCGCCGTGCCCATCGGACGGCCGGTGTGGAACACCGGGCTGCGGGTGCTGGACCCGTGCCTGCGGCCGGTCCCCGACGGGGTGCCGGGGGAGCTCTATCTGACGGGTGTCCAGCTCGCGCGCGGCTACCACGCCCGCCCCGCGCTGACGGCGGAGCGGTTCACGGCCGACCCCTACGGGCCGCCCGGCAGCCGGATGTACCGCACCGGCGATCTGGTGCGGCGCCGCGCGGACGGCGTGATCGAGTACCTGGGCCGCACCGACCGGCAGGTGAAGCTGCACGGCAACCGCATCGAGCCGGGCGAGATCGAGGCGGCGCTGCGACGTCTGCGGGGCGTGGGCCGGGCCGCCGTGACGGTACGGGACGGCGCGCTGGTCGCCTACGTGGTGCCGTCGGCCTCCGGCGGGGACGCCCCCAGGGTGGGCGAACTGCGCGCGGGGCTGGCGGAGTTGCTGCCCTCCCCGATGGTTCCCGGTGCCTGGGTGGTCCTCGATGCCCTGCCCCTCGCCCCCAGTGGCAAGCTGGACCGGGCCGCGCTGCCCGCCCCGCGTGCCGTGCGGGCGGCCGCCCGGGCTCCTCGCGACGCCCGCGAGCGGCTGCTCACGGACATCTTCGCGGCGGTGCTGGACGTTCCGGACGTCGGCATCGACGACGACTTCTTCCTGCTCGGCGGCGACAGCATCAGCTCCATCGCCGTCGCGGGCCGGGCCCGCCGCGCGGGTCTGGCGCTGGGCCCGCGTGAGGTGTTCGAGCACCGCACACCCGTGGCGCTCGCCGCGGCGGCCGGCACGGTGGCGGGGACCGGGTGGGACGCGGTCGCGTCCGCGTTCGCCCTCACCGGCGAGGAGCGGGAGCGGGTGGAGCGGCTCGCCCCCGGCCGGATCGAGGACGTGTGGCCGCCGGCTCCGCTGCAGGAGGGCCTGTTCTTCCACTCGGCCTACGACGACGGCGCCCTGGACGTCTACACCGTCCACGAGTCCTTCGACCTGGCGGGCGGGGTGGACGCGGAGCGGCTGCGGGCCGCGACCCGGACGCTGCTGGACCGCAACCCCGGTCTGCGCGCGGGCTTCACGAGCGAGGGTCAGCGGCGGCCGGTGCAGTTCATCGTGCGCGACGCCGAGGTACCGGTCCGTGAGCTGGACCTGACGGATCTCTCGCGGGACGAACAGGACCGGCGCATGCGGGCGCTGATGGACGAGGAGCGGTCGCGGCGCTTCGACCTGTCCCAGCCGCCGCTGTTCCGGATGCTGATCGTCCGGCTCGGTGCCGGCCGCGGGGACCGGCTCGTGATCGGCCGCCATCTGATCCTGTGGGACGGCTGGTCCGCGTGGCTGTTCCTGGACGAACTGTTCGCCCTCTACGAGAGCGGGGGCGACGCGGCGGGACTGCGCGCCCCCGGTTCGTACCGCGACTATCTGAGCTGGCTGGAACACCAGGACGACGCACGGGCGACCGAAGCGTGGCGGACGGCGCTGGCCGGCTTCGACGAGCCCACGTTGCTGGTGCCGGCCGTCGACGACCGCGGGCGGGAACCGGTGGTCCCGGAGCACCTGGACACCGTCCTCGACGCGGAGACGGCCGGCCGGCTGCGCGCGACCGCGCGCGGGCACGGCCTGACCCTCAACACGGTGCTGAACGCCGCCTGGGGGCTGGCCCTCGCCAGCGCCACCGGACGCACCGACGTCGCCTTCGGCACGACCGTGGCCGGACGGCCGAGCGAGGTTCCGGACGTCGAGCACGTCGTCGGCATGTTCCTCAACACCGTCCCCACGCGCATCGCGTTCGACCCGCGCGAGCCCGTCCTGGATCTCCTGCGGCGTGTCCAGGCCGAGCGGATGGCGCTCATGCCGTACGAATACCTGGGTCTCGGCGTGCTCCAGGCGGAGACGGGGCACCGCCGGCTGTTCGACACGCTGTTCGTGCTGCGCAACGCCGACACGGACGAGCGGCTCGCGGCGCTGCGCGACAGGCACGGCGCCACCGCCGTGGCGAACGTGGACGCCACCCACTACCCGGCCAACCTGGTCGTCACCCCCGGGGAGCGGATCCGCGTCACCCTCGCATACCGCCCGGACCTGCTGGACCGGCCGCACGCGCAGAGCCTTCTCGACCGGTTCGCTCTGCTGGCCGGCCGGCTCGCGGCCGACCCGACGGCGCCCGTCGGTTCGCTGGATCCGCTGCTCCCGGCCGAGTCCCTCGCCCTGGCGCGGGAGGAGTCGGGGAACCGCCGACGGGTGCCGCACGAGACGGTGGCCGACATGCTGGCCGCCCAGGCCACCAGGACACCGGGGGCGACGGCCCTGGTCTTCGGTTCCGCCTCGGTGACGTACGCCGAACTGGACGCCCGCTGCAACCGCGTGGCGCGGCTGCTCCTCGCCCGCGGAGCCGGGCCGGAGCGGGTCGTCGCGCTGGGCCTGCCGCGCTCGATCGACATGGTGGTGGCGCTGTTCGCCGTGCTGCGCACCGGCGCCGCGTATCTGCCGCTGGAGCTGGACCATCCCGCCGAGCGGCTGTCCCTGATGCTGGCCGACGCGCGCCCCCTGCTCCTGCTGTCGACGGAGGCGGTGTCCCGGACCCTCGCGGACGGCACCCACCGGGTGCTGCTCGACGACCCCGGGGTGGCCGCCGAGCTGACCGGCCTGTCCTCCGCCGCCGTACGGACGTCGTTCAGCCTGGACCACCCCGCGTACGTCATCTACACCTCCGGTTCCACGGGGCGGCCGAAGGGCGTGGTCACCCCCTACGCGGGCCTGACGAACATGCAGCTGAACCACCGGAGGGAGATCTTCGCCCCGGCGGTCGCCTCGGCCGGGGGTCGGCGGCTGCGCATCGCGCACACGGTGTCGTTCGCGTTCGACATGTCCTGGGAGGAACTGCTGTGGCTCGTCGAGGGCCACGAGGTGCACATCTGCGACGAGGAGCTGCGGCGTGACGCGACCGCCCTGGTGGCCTACTGCGAGGAGCACCGCGTCGACGTCGTCAACGTGACCCCCACGTACGCGCACCTCCTGATCGAGGAGGGCCTGCTGGAGGGCCATCGTCCACCGCTGGTGCTGCTCGGCGGGGAGGCGGTCACCGAGGCGGTGTGGGCGACGCTGCGGGACACCGAGGGGACGTACGGCTACAACCTGTACGGGCCCACCGAGTACACCATCAACACCCTCGGCGGCGGGACGCACGACAGCGCGACCCCGACCGTGGGGCGCCCGATCCGCGCCACCCGCGCACGGATCCTCGACACCTGGCTGCGGCCCGTGCCGGACGGGGTGGCCGGCGAGCTCTACATCGCCGGCGTGGGTCTCGCCCGCGGCTACCTGCGCAGGCCGGGGCTCACCGCGGAGCGGTTCGTGGCCGATCCGTACGGCCGTCCCGGCGAGCGCATGTACCGCACGGGCGACCTGGTGCGCAGGCGGGCCGACGGCAATCTCGACTTCCTCGGCCGCACGGACGACCAGGTGAAGATCCGCGGTCACCGGGTGGAGCTGGGCGAGATCGAGACGGTGCTCACGCAGCACCCCGAGGTGGCGCAGGCGGCGGTGGTCGCCGGGGACGACCCGGCGGCGCCCGGCACCCGGCGGCTGGTGGGGTACGTCGTCCCGGCCGCGCCGGGGGCCGAGGCCCGAGAGTCGGCCGAGCGTGAACAGGTCGGCGAGTGGCGGGAGATCTACTCGGCCGAGTACACGGAGATCGGCACGGCCCTGTTCGCCGAGGACTTCGCCGGCTGGGACAGCTCCTACGACGGGAACCCGATCCCCCTCGCCCACATGCGCGAATGGCGGGAGGCCACGGTACGGAGCATCCGCGAGCTGCGGCCGCGCCGCGTCCTGGAGATCGGCGTCGGATCCGGACTGCTGCTGTCCCGGCTCGCCCCGGACACCGAGTCGTACTGGGCCACGGACTTCGCCGAGCCGGTGATCCGCAAGCTCGGCGAGGACCTCCGGGCGGACCCGGGGCTGGCGGAGAAGGTCGAACTGCGCTGCCAGAGCGCCGAGGACACCGACGGTCTGCCTGCCGGGTTCTTCGACACCGTCGTGATCAACTCCGTCGTCCAGTACTTCCCGAGTCTGGACCATCTGCACCGGGTCGTCCGGGGCGCGATGGCGCTGCTCGCCCCGGGCGGCGCGCTGTTCCTCGGTGACGTCCGCGACCTCCGTCAGGCACGGGCCTTCCAGGCCGGTGTCCAGGCGGCCCGGGCGTCCGCGGACACGGATCCGAGATCGCTGCGGCGGGCGGTCGACCGGGGCCTCGCCCTGGAGAAGGAACTCCTCGTGCACCCGGACTGGTTCACCACCCTCGGCCTCGGCGCCGAGGTGCGCACCAAGGCCGGCCGGCACCACAACGAGCTGACGCGCTACCGGTACGACGTCGTCCTGTACGGGGACACGTCCGGTGCGGTCCGACTGGAGGACGCGCAGGCCAACGACTGGACGGGGTCCGGGGACCTCTCGGCCCGTCTCGGCGCCGCGGAGCACGCCCCGGAACGGCTGCGGGTGCGCCGGGTGCCGGACGCGCGGACCGCCGCGGACCTGGCCGTGCTGCGGGCGGTGGACGCCGTGCCGCCCGGTCCGCCGGCCGCGGCCGGCGTGGAACCGGACGACCTGCGGGAGCTCGGGGAGGCGCACGGCTACCGGGTGCTGACCACCTGGTCGGACGAACCGGGCTTCTTCGACGCCGTGTTCGTGCGCGGCGCGCGGTGCACAAGGACGACGGGGCTGTACCGGCCGCGCCCGGCCCCGGGCACCGGCCCGTACGCCACCGCCCCGGCCGCGAACCGCGGCAACGGGGCGCTCGTGCGCAGGCTGCGCGAGGACCTGGGGCGGCGGCTGCCGGGCTACATGGTCCCGGCTGCCTTCGTGGTGCTGCCCGCCCTGCCGATGAACGACAACGGCAAGCTGGACGTGCGGGCGCTGCCGGACGCGGAACCGGCCGTGGCGCTCTCGGAGGGGCGCGGGCCGCGCACACCGGCCGAGGAGGTGCTCTGCCGCCTGTTCGCCGAGGTCCTGGGGCTCCCCCGCACCGGCGCCGAGGACGACTTCTTCGACCTCGGCGGCCACTCGCTGCTCGCGACCCGGCTGATCAGCAGGGCGCGCACCGAACTGGGTGCGGAGCTGGCGATCCGGGATCTGTTCGAGGCCCCGACGCCCGAGGCCCTGGCGCTGCGGGCGGATGCGGGAAGGCCGGCCCGGCCCGTGCCGGCACCGGCCGGACGGCCCGGGCGGATCCCCCTCTCGGCGGCGCAGCGGCGGCTGTGGCTGGTGGAGCGGATCGCCGGGGGCGGGACGGCGTACCACTTTCCGCTGGTGTTCCGGGTCCGCGGCCCTCTCGACCAGGCGGCGCTGCGGGCCGCCCTCATCGATGTGATGGGCCGTCATGAGGCGCTGCGGACCTGTTTCGGGACGGTGGACGGCGAGCCGTACCAGCGGATCGTGCCGGCCGGAGAGGCCGAGCCGGAGTTCCGTGCCACCGACTGCGCCGAGGACGAACTCGCCGCGCGCGTGGAGGAGGCGCGGCGGCGCCCGTTCGACCTGGCGGCGGACCTGCCCCTGCGTGCGGAGGTGCTGCGGCTCGGGGCGGAGGACACCGTGGTGGCGCTGGTGCTGCACCACATCGCCACCGACGAGTGGTCGGACCGTCCGTTCCTGGCCGATCTGGACCGCGCGTACACCGCCCGGGCCGCCGGCCGGGAGCCGGAGTGGACCGCGCTGCCGGTCCAGTACGCCGACTACACGCTGTGGCAGGAACGGCTGCTCGCCGAGGTCGAGGAGGAGCAGCTCGCCCACTGGACGCGGACGCTGCGCGGGCTGCCCGAGGAGATCCCGCTGCCGCTGGACCGGCCGGGCGCGGCCCGCACCACGGGCGGGGCCGCCGTCGTCCGGACGGCGCTGCCGGACGGTACCGCGGCGGCCCTGCGGGAGCTGTCGGCCACGCACCAGGTCAGTATGTTCATGCTGTTCCAGGCGGCGACGGCGGCACTGCTGCACCGGCTAGGCGCGGGGGACGACATCCCGCTCGGCGCCCCGATCGCGGGGCGCACGGACAGCGCGATGGACGACCTCGTCGGGTTCTTCGTCAACACACTCGTCCTGCGCACCGATGTGTCCGGGGACCCGTCCTTCGCGGAGCTGCTGGGACGGGTCAGGGAAGCGGCGCTGGCCGCGTTCGAGCACCAGGACGTGCCGTTCGACCACGTGGTGGAGGCGGTCAACCCGGCCAGAACGGCCGACCGCAACCCGCTGTTCCAGGTGATGCTCGGCTACCACCACCGCCCCGACGGCGATCCGGACCTGTTCGGGCTGCCGACCGAATGGCTCGACACGGACAGCGGCATGGCCAAGTTCGACCTGGACTTCACCGTGGTGGACCACGGGCCGGGCCGCCACATGACGCTGCTGCTGGAGTACGCCACCGACCTCGCCGACGCCGGGACCGCCGCGCTGCTGGCCCGGCGGCTGGTGGGCCTGCTGGAGCAGGTGGCCGCCGACCCCTGGCGGCCGGTGGGCTCGCTCCGGGTCCTCACCGACGAGGAGGAGGCCGCCTCGGCGGCCGGCTGGAACACCACGGACCGGCCGTTGGAGACCCGCTCGGTCCCGGAGATCCTCGACGACGCGGTGCGCACGGCGCCCGACGCCCCTGCCCTGGTCGCGGGTGGGGAGCGGCTCACGTTCCGGGAACTGGCCGGCCGGGTCGAGGCGGTGGCGCGGACGGTGCTGCGCCGGGGCGCGGGCCCCGAGGCGGTGGTGGGGTTGGCGCTCCCCCGGCGGCTGATGGTGCCCGCTCTCCTGGGCGTGCTGCGATCGGGGGCGGCCTACCTTCCGCTGGATCCCGAGTACCCCTCCGAACGGCTGGAGTTCATGCTGCGGGACGCGGGGGCGTTGTGCGTGCTGACCACCGCCGCCCTCGCGGCCCGGCTCCCGGACGGCTGCGAGCGCGTCCTGCTCGACGACCCGGGGGCGGGCCGGGGCGCATCGCCCGGCGACTCCACGGTGGACGGGACCGCGGGCCTTGCGGTGGACGGGACCGGCGCCTGCGGCACGGACGGGCCCGGGGGGCCTGCGGCGCAGGCGCCCGGGGACGGTACCGACGCGGCCGGGGGTGCCGCGCCGGGCCGTGCGACGGCCGTCCGCCCGGCGGCCGGAGGAGTACCGGAGCGGCCGGCCGGCGGCACTCCCGCACAGCCTGGGCCGTCGAACGCGGCGTACGTCATCTTCACCTCCGGTTCCACCGGCACCCCGAAGGGTGTCGTGGGCACCCACCAGGGGCTGAGCAATCTGTTCGCGGCCCATCGCGACGACCTGATCGGGCCGGCGCGGCGGGCGGCGGGGCGCCGCGGTCTGCGGGCCGTGCACGCGGCCTCGTTCAGCTTCGACGGCTCCTGGGAGCCGCTGCTCTGGTTGCTCGCCGGGCACGAGTTGCACGTGGCGGACGAGTCCACGACGGCCGACCCGGCCGCGCTGATGGCGTATCTCGGCCGGGAGCGCATCGACTTCCTCGACGTCACACCGACGTATCTGCGCGAGCTGATCCACCACGGCTTCCTCGCGCCCGGCGGCGGGACGCCCGGGGTGATCGCCGTCGGCGGGGAGGCGACGCCCGCCCCGCTGTGGGAGCGGCTGTGCGGGCTGCCCGGGGTGCAGGCCCATGACCTGTACGGCCCCACGGAGTGCGCGGTCGACGCCTACGGCCGGCACGGCCCGGGGCCGGACGGCTCCGCCCCGTGGGCCGCCCCGCTCGACAACGTCCGCGCGCACGTCCTGGACCGCGCGCTGCGTCCCCTACCGATCGGGGTGGCGGGCGAACTGTACCTGGCGGGCGTCGGGCTGGCACGGGGCTATCTGAACCGTCCCGGGCCGACTGCCGAGCGGTTCACGGCGGACCCCTTCGGCCCGCCGGGCAGCCGGATGTACCGCACGGGCGACCTCGTCAGGCGCCGCGGCGACGGCGCGCTGGAGTTCCTGGGGCGGGCCGACGGCCAGGTCAAGCTGCGCGGCTTCCGCATCGAGCCCGGCGAGATCGAGTCGGCGCTCGCCGGGCACCCGGAGGTGGCCTCCGCGGCCGTGGTGGTCCGTGAGGACACCCCTGGGGTGCCCAGGCTGGTGGCGTACGTCCTGCCGGTCGGGGACCGCGTTCCCGACGCGGCCGAACTGCGCCTCCGGGCCGCGTCCGCACTGCCCGCGCACATGGTGCCCGCGGCCTTCGTCACCGTGCCCGCGCTCCCGCGCACGGTGAGCGGCAAGCTCGACGAGAAGGCGCTCCCGGCGCCGGAGTTCGCCGGGTCGGGCCCGGGCCGGCGGCCCCGCTCGCCCCGCGAGGACGTGCTGTGCGAGGCGTTCGCCGCCGTCCTCGACGTACGCGACGTGGGCGTCGACGACGACTTCTTCGCGCTCGGCGGCCACTCCCTGCTGGCGATGCGGCTGACGGCGAGGATCCGGGCCGTGCTCGGGACGGAGGTCTCCCTGCGCACGGTGTTCGACGCACCGACACCGGCGCGCCTCGCGGAGCGGCTGGCGGCGGACGGCTCGGACGCGTCGGGTGCCCGCCCGGCACCCGTGGTGCGGACGCGCCCGGAGCGGCTTCCGCCGTCCTCGGCCCAGCAGCGGCTGTGGGTGCTCTACCGGGTGGAGGGCCCCAGCCCCACGTACAACATCCCCTCCGCGTGGTCGCTGACGGGCGACCTGGACGTGGAGGCACTGCGGGCCGCGGTGCACGACCTGGCCGGGCGGCACGAGACGCTGCGGACGGTCTTCCCCGAGGAGGGCGGCCGGGCCTTCCAGCGGGTGCTCGACCCCGGCGGGCTCCGTGTCCCGTTCGCGGTGGAGGACGTCGCGCCGGAACGCCTCGCGGACCGGCTGGCGGAGGCGGGGGCGTACGGCTTCGAACTGGACCGCGAACCCCCGCTGCGCGTCCATGTGTTCCGCACGGGCGAGCACGAGTGGACGCTGCTGCTCCTGCTGCACCACATCGCCGGTGACGAGTGGTCGGAGGCCCCGCTGCACCGGGACCTGGGCGTCGCCTACGCCGCGCGCGCCGCGGGCCGGGCCCCCGACTGGGCGCCGCTGTCGCTCCAGTACGCCGACTACACGCTCTGGCAGCGACAGGTCCTCGGCGACGAGCGGGATCCGGGAAGCCGCGCGGCACGACAGATCGCCTACTGGCGGCAGGCCCTCGACGGGCTCCCCGAGGAGCTGGCGCTGCCCGCCGACCGGCCCCGCCCCGCGGAGGCGAGCCACCGGGGCGGTTCGGCCGACCTCTCGCTCGACGCCGAACTGGCCGCGGATCTCCACCGACTGGCCCGGGAGCACGGCGCCAGTGTGTTCATGGTGCTGCAGGCCGCGGTGGCCACGTTGCTCACGAGGCTCGGCGCGGGCCACGACATCCCGATCGGCAGCCCGGTGTCGGGGCGGACCGACGCCGCCCTGGAGGATCTGGTCGGGTTCTTCCTCAACACCCTCGTGCTGCGCACGGACACCTCCGGCGATCCGACGTTCCGGGAACTGCTCGCCCGGGTGCGGGAGACCGACCTGTCCGCGTTCGACCACCAGGACGTGCCCTTCGAGCGGCTGGTGGAGGTGGTCAACCCGGAGCGGTCGCTCGCACGCCATCCGCTGTTCCAGGTGATGGTGGTCTACCTCGCGTCCGGCGAGGAGGAGGCCGACCTCTTCGGAATGCGGTCCCGCCGGGCGGAGGTGGCGCAGACGTCGGCCAAGTTCGACCTGTCGTTCGACTTCGTCGAACGGGCCGACGGCAGCGGCGTCGACGGCGTGCTGGAGTACAGCGCGGATCTGTTCGACCACGCCACCGCCCAGTCCTTCGCGGACCGGCTGCGGCGGGTCCTGCGGGCCGTGGCCGCGGATCCGGACGTCACGGTGGGACGGGTCGGGATCCTCGGCGACGACGAGCGGCGCAGACTGGCGGGCGGCTGGCACTCCCGCCCACTGCAGCCGGAGCCGACGACGGTGCCCGCGCTGTTCGACGCGTGTGTACGCGCCTGGCCGGGTGCGCCGGCCGTGGCCTCGGACGGTGTCGAACTCACCTATGCCCGGCTCGACGAACGGTCCAACCGCCTCGCCCGGCTGCTCGTCGGGCACGGCGCGGGGCCGGAACGCCTCGTGGCCCTGGCCCTGCCGCGCACCGCCGGCTTCATGGAGGCGGTCCTCGCGGTCCACAAGTCCGGCGCCGCCTATCTGCCGCTGGACCCCGACGCGCCGCCGGAGCGCACCGCGCACGTCCTCGCGGACGCCCGGCCCGTCCTCACCGTCACCACCGCGGACCTCGCCGCCGCGCTGCCGCCGGGTGCGGACCGGCTGGTCCTGGACGACCCGACGACGGCCGAACGGATCGCCGCCCAGGACGCCGCCCCCGTCACCGACGCCGAGCGGACGGGTCCGCTGAACCCGCGGCACCCCGCGTACGTCATCTACACCTCCGGTTCCACGGGCCGCCCCAAGGGAGTGGTGGTGACCCACGAGGCCCTCGGGAACCTGTTCCACAGCCATCGCGAGACGCTGTACGCTCCCGCGGTCGCGTCGACGGGCCGGCGGCATCTGCGGGCCGGCCACGCATGGTCGTTCTTCTTCGACGCCTCCTGGCAGCCGCAGCTGTGGCTGCTCGACGGGCACTGCGTGCACATCGTCTCCGAGGAGGTCCGGCGCGATCCGGAACTGCTCGTCGCCGCGGTCGTCCGGCACGGGTTCGACTTCCTGGAGGTCACCCCGTCCCTCTTCGCCGAGATGGCCGTGAGCGGACTGGTGCGGGGTGAGGAGTGCCCGCTCGCGGTCGTCGGCGTGGGCGGCGAAGCGGTGCCGCTCGCACTCTGGCGACGGCTGGCCTCGCTGCGGGGGACCGAGGCGTTCAATCTGTACGGGCCGACCGAATCGACGGTGGACGCGCTGGTGGCGCGTGTCGGCGACGGCGAACGCCCGCTCGTGGGGCGGCCGGTGGCCGGCACCCGGGCCCATGTGCTCGACGGCCTGCTGCAGCCGGTGCCGCCGGGTGTGCCGGGTGAGCTGTACCTCTCCGGTGGCGGTCTCGCCCGCGGATACCTGGGCAGCCCGGGACTGACGGCGGAGCGCTTCGTCGCCGACCCGTTCGGCCCGCCCGGTTCCCGGCTCTACCGCACCGGCGACCTGGCCCGCTGGACCTCCGACGGACGCGTCGACTTCCTCGGGCGGGCCGACGAGCAGGTCAAGGTCCGGGGCTTCCGCATCGAGCCGGCGGAGATCGAGTCGGCGCTGACCGGGCATCCCGCCGTGCGCCGGGCATTGGTGACCGTCCATGAGGAAGGGGCGGGACGACGCCTCGTGGCGTACGCCGTGGCCGCCGGGGGCGCGGCGCCGGACGCGGGAGCGCTGCGCGCCCATGTCGCGGCGCTCCTCCCGGACCACATGGTCCCGGCGGCCGTCGTCCTGCTGGAGCGCTTCCCGGAGCTGGCGAACGGCAAGCTGGACCGGGGCGCGCTGCCCGCCCCCGACTTCTCCGCGCCGGCCTCGGGCCGGCCACCGGGCAACGAACGGGAGCGGGCCCTGTGCGCGGCCTTCGCGGAGGTGCTGGGTCTCGAACAGGTGGGCGCCGAGGCGGACTTCTTCGCCCTCGGCGGCGACAGCATCGTGGCGATGCAGCTCGTCAGCCGGGCCCGTGCGGCCGGGGTCCGGATCAGTCCGCGCCAGGTCTTCCGGCACCGCACGCCCGCGGGGTTGAGCGCCGTCGCGCGGGCCGTGGGCGCCGCGGCCCCACCGCCCGAGGACGACGGCACCGGTACCGTGCCGCTCACCCCCGTCATGCACTGGCTGCGGGAGCTCGGCGGCCCGATCGCGACGTACCACCAGGCAGCGCTCGTGCGCACCCCGGGCGAACTCGACCGGCAGGGACTCACCGCCGTGCTCCAGGCGGTCGCGGACCGGCACGACATGCTGCGGGCGACGCTGGTACGGCCGTCGCGCGACGACACCCGCGACTGGTCGCTGCACGTGCCCGGGCCCGGCACGGTCGACGCCGCGGACTGGCTCGTCCGGGTGGACGTCTCCGGGCTCGACGCGGCGGCTCTGGGCGAGACCGTCCGTGAACACGCCCACGCGGCCCGGGCCCTGCTGGACCCGGACGCGGGAGCCATGGTCAGGGCCGTGTGGTTCGACGCCGGCGGCGCGCCCGGACGGCTGCTGCTGATGGCCCACCACCTCGTCGTGGACGGTGTGTCGTGGCGGGTCCTGCTACCGGATCTCGCGGCGGCGTGGCGTGCTGTGTCCGCCGGGAGGCACGTGCGGCTCGACCCCGTGGAGACGTCCTTCGCGCGCTGGTCGGGGCTGCTGGCCGAGTCGGCCGTGACCCGGGACCGGGAGGCGGAGCTGCCGCTGTGGACGGCGGTGCTGGACGGCGACTCGGAACCGTTCCCGCTGGTACGCGAGCCGGATCCGGACCGCGACACCACGGCGTCCCTGCGCGAGCTGTCGCTGCGGCTGCCCTCGGAGCTGACCGGGCCGCTGCTGTCGGCCGTGCCGGCCGCCTTCGGGGCGGACGTCGACGACGTGCTGCTGGCGGGTCTCGCCGTGGCCTTCGCGGACCGGCGCCGCCGCGACGGGAGCCCGGCGACTTCGGTCCTGGTCGATCTCGAGGGTCACGGCCGGGAGGAGGAGCTGGCGGGTGAGGAGGCCGGGCTCTCCCGCACGGTGGGCTGGTTCACCAGTGTCTTCCCCGTCCGGCTGGACGCCGGGGACGCCGATCCCGCCGATGCGATGGCGGGCGGCCCGGCGGCGGAAGAGGCCGTACGGCGGGTACGCGGGCATCTGGCCTCACTGCCCGCGGGCGGTACCGGCTACGGCATGCTGCGCCATCTCAATCCCCGCACCCGGGAGATCCTGGCGAACCGCGTCCGTCCGCGCGTGGAGTTCAACTACCTGGGCCGGTTCGGCATCCCGGAGGAGACCGACTGGTCGTACGCCCCCGAGGAGGACCACGCCGACATCGGCCCGGGCCCCGCGATGCGGGAGGGGCACGTGCTGAGCATCAACGTCGTCGCCGAGGACCGGGCGGACGGACCCGTGCTGGCGGCCCACTGGTCCTACCTGGAGGGAGTGGTGCCCCGCGAGACCGTCCAGGACCTGGCGGAGACCTGGTTCCGGGCACTGAGGGGACTGGTCGCCCGGGCCGAGCGGAAGGGGCGTGGGTGAGCGGCGTCGGCGTCCCTCGGCCGGGCGGGGACCGGGCACCGATTCCATGAACACGACACCCGTGAGGAGAGCGAGGACATGACCAATCCGTTCGAGGACGCCGAGGGCGTCTACGCGGTGCTCGTCAACGACGAGAACCAGCACAGCCTGTGGCCCGACTTCGTCGACGTGCCGGCCGGGTGGCGGGCCGTCCACGGGCCCGCGTCCCGGCAGTCCTGTCTGGACTGGATCGAGGCGCACTGGACGGACATGCGCCCCAGGAGTCTGGCGGAGTCGACGGACGGCTGAGCCCGGGGCGTCGCACGGCGGCCGGGGCGGAGCACGTCCGGAACCGCCGGGGCCGGCCGCGGAGTTCGCCGCGGCCGGCCCGGTTCGTCCGCAACCGTGTCAGGACGCGGGCTGCTCGACCCTGGTCGCGGGCGAGCCGTCGACGGCCGCCGCCAGCTGCGGGGCGAGCCGATCGACGACGTACGGCAGGCTGAGCACGGACACGAAGGACGTGGCGTGACCGTAGTCGCTGGTCTCGTCGACGAAGACCTCGCGCCCCTCCTTCACGACGTCGAGGTCCTTGTACGAGGCGTCCCTGTGCAGCTTCTGCGTGTCCTTCGCCACGTCGCCGACGATCCAGACGACGGCGCCCTGGTCGAGCAGATCGGTGCGCTCCTTGCTGATGTTGGCGCCGAACTTGTCGCCGATCGCCTTGTCCAGACCGTCGGGCATGGTGAAGCCGAGGCCCGTGAGGACGCGGGACCGGGAGTCCTGGCTGCCGAAGACGAAGATGCCCTCGTACGGCGTGGCCATGACGGCGGTGGTGCCCTTGAAGCCCGGGTGCTCCTCGGCCGTGGCCGCGATCTTCGCCTCGACGGACTCCACGGCCTTCGCCGCCTCCTCCGCCTTGCCGAGCGCGCGTCCCACGGTCTTCGTCTGCTCCTGCCAGGGGATGCCGTAGTCGTTGTGCTCCTTCGGCTGGGCGACCACGGGGGCGAACGCGGAGAGCGACGCGTACTGCTCCTTGGTGAGTCCCCCGTACAGCGCCAGGATCAGATCCGGCTTGAGTGCGGCGATCCGCTCCACCTGGGGGCCGGTACCGGTGTCCTTGAGCACGGTCGGGGCCCGGCCGTCGCCCAGTTCGTCCTGCGCCCAGGGACCGATGGCGCCCTCGTAGCCGCCGAGCCACTCGGTCGTGCCGACCGGGACCTTGCCGAGGGCGAGGACCGCGTCCTGGTCGGTGAGGCCGACGGTGACGATCCGCCTGGGTTCCGACGCGATCGTGGTGCTGCCGTACTTGTGCGAGATGGTGACCGGGAAGGCGCCTGGGCCGCCGGACGTGCTCGCCTCGGGTCCGGAGTCGCCGGTACCCGGGCCGGAGCCGCCTCCGCACGCCGCGGTGGCGAGCAGTATGAAGACGGACACCGGCGCGGCGGCGAGGCGTGGGGCTCTGCGGGAGCGGGGCATCGGTCGTTCCTTCGTTCGGGCTCCGGAGGAGCGGTGGTGCGGGGGGTGGCGGCTGGAGCGTGCGTACGGTGCCGGATTCAGCGGTCGTGCGGGCGGTGGGTGGGGGGAACGGTCGTGCCGGACGGCGGCCGGGAGCCGGTGTCGCGTGTGTCCGACCAGGCCTCCCACAGTGATGCGTAGGGCCCCCCGGCGGTGCGCAGTTCCTCGTGGGTGCCGGACTCGACGATCCGCCCGGACTCCATGACCACGATGCGGTCCGCCGCCACTGCCTGGCTGAGCCGGTGGGCGACCACGAGCGCCGTCCGGCCGTCCACGGCGCGCGCCACCGCCTTCTCGAGCGCGCGCGCTCCGGCGCTGCCCGCTTCGGCGGTGGCCTCGTCGAGGATGACGAGCGGCGGGTCGGCCAGGATCAGCCGGGCGAGCGCGAGGGCCTGCGTCCTCGCCCCGTCGAGCCGGTGCCCGCCGTCGCCGACCACCGTCGCGAGGCCGTCCGGCAGTTCCTCCGCCCAGCCGAGGGCGTCGACGCGGTCGAGCGCGGCCCGCAGTTCGCCGTCGGTGGCGCCCGGCCGGGCCAGCCGCAGGTCGTCGGCGAGCGGGCCGGCGAAGACATGGGTCTCCTGGGTGATCAGGGCCACCGTGCCGCCCGCGGCGAGGGGGCCGAGTTCCGTCGGCGGGACTCCTCCCACCAGGACCGTCCCCGTGGTCGGCGGCTGAACGCCGGCGACCAGCCTGGCCAGGGTGGTCTTGCCCGCGCCGCTCGCGCCGACGAGCGCCACCCGCTCCCCCTGACGGATCGTGAGATCGATGTCGTGCAGCACCGGACGACCCGGCCGGTAGGCGTGGCCCAGGCCCCGCACGGTGACCTCGGTGCCGACGGCCGCGCCGGTGCGCCTCAGGTCCCGGGGCGCCGGCGCGTCGGTGACGCCGACGAGCCGGGCCAGGCTCGCATGGGCCGACTGGGCGTCGTCGAGCAGCACCAGGGCGGCGTTGACCGGGGTGAAGAGGCTGTGGAAGTACAGGGCGGCCGCGGTCGCGGTGCCGACGGACGCCGTGCCCTGGCGGACCAGCCAGTAGCCGGTGACCAGGACGGCGGCGAGACCCAGGTACTCGGCGATGTGCAGCCTGCCGTAGAAGCCGAGCACGAGCCGCACACCCCGCATCGTCAACCCGACCACCGACCGGGACCGTTCGGTGACCCGTCGGGTGTGCTCCCGTTCCAGGCGGAGGGCACGGAGGGTGTCGCTGCCGGCGATGGTGTCGAGCAACTGCTGCTGCTGGGCGCTTCCGGCGACGCGCTGCTCCGCGTAGAGCGGCACCGCGCGGCGGACGTACCAGCGTGCGGTGAGCGCCTGGACGGGCACCGCGATCAGCGCGGCGAGCAGGAACCGCCGGTCGAGCAGGGCGAGCGCCCCGAAGGTGAGGACGATGGTGAGCACCGAACGGGCCAGCTCGGGCAGGGCGTTGCGCACGGCCTCGGCGATCAGGGACACATCGGCGGTGACCCGGGCGGTCAGGTCCCCGGCGCCGGCCCTCTCGACCCGGTCGAGCGGGAGCTCGAGCGCCCGCTCGACGAACCGCTCGCGCAGCCGGGCGAGCGTCGTCTCGCCCAGCCGGGAGATCAGGGACAGCCCGAGACCGGTGGTGACGCCCTGGGCCACGGCCACCGCCACGAGCAGTGCGGCGGTGGCGGTGAGGGCGCCGGCCGGACCGCGCTCGGCGGCGAGGTCGACGATCCGGCCCAGCAACGGCGGTACGAGAAGGCCCACGGCGGTGGCGGCGGTCATGACGCCGAAGGCGGAGACCGCCAGGGTACGGTGCGGGCGCAGCAGCCGGGCGAGTGCGACCCGGGTGCGGGCGGGAGTGGCGACGGGGAGCAGCGGACGGCTCGCGTCCGGCTCGCGGCCGGCGGGGGTTCCGGTCATGCGAGCACCGCCGTTCGGTAGTCGGCGTGGGTGCCTGCGAGGTGCCCGTGGTCGCCGTCGGCGGCGACCCTGCCGTCCCGCAGGAGGACGACCCGGTCGGTGACGGCCAGGAGGGCCGGGCTGTTGGTGACGAGCACGGTCGTGCGCCCCCTGCGGATCTGCTTGATGCCGGCGGCCATCCGTGCCTCGGTGACGGCGTCGACGGCGGTGGACGGCTCGTGGACGACGAGGACGGGCGCGTCCGCGGCCAGTGCCCTCGCCAGGGCGACGCGCTGGCGCTGACCGCCGGACAGGGAGCGTCCGCGGGCGGTGACGGCGGTGTCGACGCCGTCGGGCAGGGAGCGCGCGACCTCGTCGGTGCCCGAAGCGGCCATCGCGGCGGCGGAGTTCACGGCTCCGCGCCCGTCGGCCGGGCCGGCGGCGACGACGTTCTCGAGGAGCGTCCCCTCGAACAGGTCCGCGTCGTGTTCGGCCACGAGGATCGCGCGGCGCGCCTCCGCCAGGTCCAGCGTGGTGAGGCACCTCCCGTCGAGCTCCACGGCGCCGCGCTCGGGGTCCGCGCGCCGCCCCAGGCAGTGCAGCAGCGCCGCGGCGTCCGCGGGGTTCACGACGACGACACCGACGGTCTCCCCCGCGTCGATGTCGATGTCGACCGCGTCCAGCGGGCCGTACGTGAGGTCCCTCAGCCGCAGGCGCCCTTCGGCGGGCACGGGGGGTGCGGCGGTCCCGCGGGGGGCCGGGGGCCCCGTGGTCACGGCGGAGCGGGCGCCGAGGACTCCGGCGATCCGGTCGGCCGACGCCCGCCCCTGCGCCAGTTCCGCGTTGACCCAGGAGAACTCGGAGAGCGGACCGATGAGGAAGAGGGCGAGTGCGACGCACGACACCAGTTCACCGATGCCGATGTCGCCGCGGGCGGCCAACCGGCCGCCGACGAGCGCGACGAGGGCGATGAAGGCTCCGGTGAGGAGGGTCACGACGCCGTGCTGCCACGCCTCGGCACGGGCCGCGCGCAAGGTCGCCGACAGTGAGTCACGGCTGATGCCCCGGTAGCGGGCGGAGGCCGCGGGCTCGGCGCCGATGCCCTTCAGGACCCGGAGTCCGGCCACGAGGTCCGCGGCGACGCCCGAGGCGCGTGCCGCGCACTCCTGCTCGGTCTCGCTGCGCCGCTCCAGCGGTTTGCTCAGCAGGTGCCCCAGCCACAGCAGCAGTGGGGTGCCGAGCAGCACCAGCAGACCGAGGGTGACGGAGACCCCGAGGAGGACCACGGCGCCCACCACCAGCCCCACGGCCGCGCCCGCGCCGACGATCACGGCCATGGTCACGGCGCCGACCCGTCTGGCGTCCTCGGTGGCGATGTTCGCCAACTCACCGGGCAGCCGGCCGTCCTCGGCACCGCCCTCGGGCGCGAGGACACGCTCGACGAGTGCCACGCGGAGCAGATGGGCCGATGTCACCGAGGCGCGTTCACCGGCGCGCGCGCCGTACCGGAAACCGAAGGAGAGTCCGACGTAGACGACGGCGAGTACGCCGAGCCACAGCATCAGTCCGGTCGCATCCCCCTCGACGACCCCTCGGTCGATGGCCAGTCCGATGAGGACGGGCACGAGCGCCTCGCCGCCCTGGTGGCACGCCCCGAGGAGCACGCCGAGCGCGACGGAGCGACGTTGGCCGCGGATCGCGCTCCGCAGCACGTCCCGTCCCCGGAGCTCCAACTCCCCCACGCATCCCTCCGGATACGGCTCAGAAGTGCCCGGGAACCGCATGTCAACTTAGGCAAGGCTAACCATCTTCGACTGCCTTGGCCACCCCTCCGGAGGGGGAGGTCACCCGTTCGGGTGAGGCGGTCCCGGCGCCCTGGACCGGCTCGGTCCGCCTCGTCCGCGGCGGGTGTGCCTCCGGCACCGGTACGCCTCCTCCCGGCCGGCTGCCGGGCCCTCGGCCGTGACCACTGACAGGCGTCCGAGCGGTGGATGCCTGTCGCGTGCGGTCTGCGGACCGGGACGGCCTTATGCACGCCATAGCCCGCAGCGGCGCATACTCGGTAGCAAGGGGTGGGGGAACCTTCGCCTGGAGTGTGAGCGATGCCAGGGACCCGTTCTCATTCACGCTATGCGGCCGACCGGGGACTGACCACCCGCATGGTGACGACCATGTTCCTGATCGGGCTGCTGTACGTCGTCTTCGTGGGCGTGCTGCTGGCCGTCCTGCGCGACTCCTGGCCCCTCGTCCTGTTGATCGCGGGCAGTCTGTTCATCGCGCAGTTCTGGTTCAGCGACCGGATCGCCGCGTACAGCATGGGCGCCCGCGAGGTCACCCCCGAGCAGGCGCCCGAGCTGCACGGGGCCGTGGACCGCGTCTGCGCCCTGGCCGACATGCCGAAACCGCGGGTGGCGATCGCCGACAGTGACGTACCGAACGCGTTCGCCACCGGACGCAGCGAGAAGACGGCCCTCGTCTGCGCCACCACCGGCCTCCTCCGCCGCCTGGAGCCGGAGGAACTGGAGGGAGTGATCGCGCACGAGCTGTCGCACGTCGCCCACCGCGACGTCGCGGTGATCACCGTGGCCTCCTTCCTCGGCGTGCTCGCGGGGATGATGGCCCGGGTCTGGCTCTACAGCGGGCTCGGCCGCAGCAGCCGCGACAGCAACACGGCCATAGCGGTTCTCGTGATACCCCTGGTGAGCGCCGTGGTCTACGTGATCAGCTTCCTGCTGACCCGGCTGCTGTCCCGTTACCGGGAGCTCTCCGCCGACCGTGCCGCCGCACTCCTGACCGGCCGCCCGTCGGCGCTCGCGTCGGCACTCACCAAGGTGACCGGCCAGATGGCGAGGATCCCGACGCAGGACCTGCGCAAGGCGGAGCCGTTCAACGCGTTCTGGTTCGCCCCGGCCTTCTCCTCCAAGGAGAGCCTGAGCCGGCTGCTCTCCTCCCACCCGACGCTGGAGCAGCGCCTCGACCAGCTCGGCAGGATCTCCCTGCGGCTCGGCCGCCCGTGACGGGCCCGGCACGCTCCCGGCCGTACCCGCGGGAGGGCGCCGGAACGCCAGGAAGGGGACACTTCCCATGGGACTCCTCGACGCCATCCTCGGCCGCAGCAGGCCGGTACGGCCCGACCTCGACCGGCTCTTCGGCCTGCCCGCCGCGGCGATCACCCTCCAGGCGGGAGCCGGCTTCGCCCCGACCGGGGCCGGCTCGGTGTGCTTCGCCGGTGTCGAGGGCGCGGCCTTCGCGAGGATCCAGGACGACGTGCGCGAACTGCTCGACGCCGACACCGGCCGGGGCGGCACGCCCGTGGAGTTCACACGGGACACGTACGGGTACACCTGGCTTCTGGCCCGTCACCCGGCCGACGACACGGCCTCGCTGGTGAACGACCTGCACGCCGTCAACGTCCTCCTCCAGGACGCCGGGTTCGGCCCGCATCTGCTCTGCTCGCTGGTGGGGTTCCACGACGCCACCGCAGACCGGGAACTGGCCCTGGTGTACCTCTACAAGCGGGGCACCTTCTATCCCTTCGCTCCTCTCCCCGGTGCCGCCGAGAAGCGCGACAACGCGCTGGAACTCCAGGTCCGGGCCCTGCTCGCGGACGATCTGCCCGTGGAGGAGGATCTGAGCCGGTGGTTCCCCCTCTGGGGCGCACCCGGAATCGCCGTGCGGGCGGAGGACGGGGGAGACGGATGACGGACCTCCGCACGCGGTGTGATCACCGGCGGCGTCCGCGGTGGGCGGGCCGCAGCGGCGACGGCTCCCGGAGATGGTGTGCTCCGCCGGTACGGGCGATGACCCGGAGGCGGGGCCCGTGTTGCCGACGGACCGGATCGCCCGGTCCGCGTGCGGCCACGCATGGGCGGAATCCCGTCGTCCAGCAGGGTCGTGAGCCGCGGCTCGTCCAGTGACGCGACCAGCGCGGGAAACTCAGCTCGGCACGGCGGCACGGCGGCACGGCGGCACGGCGGCACGGCGGTACGGGTGGCGGGGCCCGTGGCGCGCCGGTGGAACTCCCGCGCCGGCACGTGGCGTCCGGCCGGATCGTCCCGCACACGCGACCTGTCGTTCCGCGCGCGTGGCCGCGTCGACCACGACCGCTCGCTCGGATCGGCATCATGCGGGGACCTCGATCCTCTCGGGGCCGCACGCCTCGACGCGCTGGGGTGGTCGCGGGTTGCCGGGCCGGTTCCACCTCACTCGCGGCGATAGCCCGGGGTCGGCGCTCGTCCGAGCGACCGACTCCGACGCCACCCAAATCGGGACATCCTTGCCTCTTCCGCAATATGAGCATATGCTCGTATCCACCTGAGGTCCGAGTCGAGTCGCCGCCCGGACCCCCACATCCGGAGCGGTGGCACGGACCCACGAGCAGAGCGGTCGCGCCGTGCGACCGTTGCACAGAACAAGGACATTCCATGGATCTCAAACTCGAAGTCGTCGTCCTGCCCGTCTCCGACGTCGACCGGGCCAAGGCCTTCTACGAGTCGGCGGGGTTCCGCCTGGACCTCGACGCCGCCCCCAGTGACGAGTGGCGCGCAGTGCACCTCACGCCGCCGGGCTCCGAGTGCTCGATCATGTTCGGCACGGGCCTCACCAACGGCGCACCGGGCTCCGTCCAGGGCCTGTACCTCGTCGTCTCCGACATCGAGGAGGCCCGCGCGGAGCTCGTCGGCCGCGGCGTCGAGGTGAGCGACGTGTTCCACGACGCCGGAGGGATCTTCCACCACGGACACGACGCCGGGGACGTCACCCACCGCCTCGCCGGCCAGGAACGCATCACCGGCCCGCACCCCGACCGTGCCAGCTACGGCTCGTACGCCACCTTCAGCGACCCCGACGGCAACGGCTGGGTGATCCAGGAGGTCACCCAGCGCGCCCCCGGACGCTGACACCGGAGGGGACCGACCACCCGGACGGCGCCGGCCCCGACGGGGCTCGACGGCCGGCGGCGTCGGCCCACCGTGCGGGCGTCCACCGTCGGGCCTCGGGGCCGGGATCCCCTCCCGGCCCCGACACCGCGTGGACCGGCCCCCCGTGCACCCGGAATCGGCCCCCGGTGCACGGCGTGCCGCCGGGACCGGCACCGGCCGGATGCGGCGAGCCGGCCGCGGCATCTCCGCCGGACGAGGTCGCCGCCTACTCGGCCCACGGCTCGAAGCCGGTGCGGAGCACCGCTTTCAGGGATGCGCGCATCCGGGCCGCCTCGTCGGCGCCGAAACTTCCCTCGAACCGGGCCTGCACGGCCTCCCACAGGGGCAGCGCCTCGTTCATCCTCGACAGTCCCTCGCGTGTGATCGCGACGATCCGCGCACGGCGATCGGCCGCCGAGGTCTCGACGGTCACCAGGCCCTCACGCGCCAGCGGCTTGAGGTTGGAGGCGAGCGTCGTGCGGTCCATGGCGATCATGTCGGCCAGACCGCCGATCGTCACCTCTCCGTGCGCGTTCAGCATCTGGAGGATGCTGAACTGAGTCGCGCGAAGGCCCGCCGGCCCGAGGGCCTTGTCGTACGTCGCGCCCAGGTACCGGGCCGCTTTGCGCAGCGCCAAGTTGTTGCACAGGTCCCCGAGGTCCGTCGGCGCTGAGCTCATGATCTCCTCCAGAACGTACCCGTCCATGATAGGAGCAGATACTCGTAAATGCGAAGGCCCGCTGCCGTCACGGCGTACGGGGCCGGCGCGGCCCACACGCACCCGCTGGGTACGGGGTGCCGCTCCGGGCGCGCCGGGCCCTCCCCCGGTGGCCGTCTCTCCGTCCATCGGCAAGCCTCGTCATGAGGGTCCCCTCGGGTCGGCCCCTCAGCGCGGGACGCCCCGGCCGTACTCGGCGGGGACGACCCGGGCCACCCGTGGACCCCACCTCCTCAGCCGCCCGGAAGGAGATCGAACGATGGCCGCCGGCAACCCCGTCCTCATCGCCGGCGCCGGAGGCGTGGGCCGTGCCGTCCTGGAACAACTGCGGGCGCAGGACGTCCCCGTGCGCGCCATGGTCCGCCGCGACGACGACCGTGCGGCGCGCCTGCGGGCACTCGGGGCGGAGGTCGCCGTCGGGGATCTGACCCGGCCCGAGAGCGTCGCGTCGGCGCTCGACGGGGTCGGGAGGATGTACTTCGCGATGCCCGTGTCGCCGGACCACCTGCTCGCGGCGACCGTGGTGGCGAGCGTGGCCCGGGAGCAGGGGGTACTGGACGGGCTGGTCGGCATGTCCCAGATGACGGTGTCGCAGATGACCGCCACCAGCACCGGGGAGTCGCACCAGCAGCGTCTGCACTGGCTGGCCGAGCAGGTGCTGAACTGGTCGGGCCTGCCCGTGGTGCACATCCGCCCCACGACCTTCCTGGACAACCCGCTGTTCACCACCCTTCCGGCCCGGACGATCCGGGAGAGCGGCACGATCGCGCTGCCCTTCGGTGCGGGACGCACCTCGCCGGTCGCCGTGGCCGACGTCGCCCGGGTCGTCTCCACGGTGCTCCGCGACCCCGCCCCGCACATCGGGCACGTGTACGAACTGACCGGGCCGCGGACGGTCGACATGCACGAGATGGCCGAGGAGTTCTCCAGGGCACTGGGCCGATCGGTGACGTACGTGGACCTCCCCCTGGACCGGTGGCGGGCCGAGGTGCTCGCCGAGGTGGGGCTTCCGCCGCACACCGAGCAGCACATCGCCACGATGGCCCGGCTGCACCGGGAGAACCGCTACGACCGCGCCTCCGACGACGTGGAGCGCGTAACGGGCGTCGCCGCCCGTTCGGTCGAGGAGTTCGTGGCCGCCCGCAAAAGCTTCTACCTGGGCTGATCCGCCCCGACCATCTGGGCCGATCCGCTCCGACCGAACTGCGGCAACCGGCCGGAGGGGGGCCTAGGAGGGGGACGCGGCAGCGCTCAGCGCATGCGCAGCCCGGACGAGGTCTCGGTACGCCCGAACACGGGCGCGAGAATCAGCTGGGCCGCCCCCTCGGCGATGCGGTAGGCGCTGCCTCCCGCCGGCGCGACCATCAGGTGCGTCCGGGACCGGAGCGCGGCTCGCACGCCGCGTACGAACTCCGCTTCCGCCGCGGCGACGGCCCTGCCCCCGAGCAGCACCTCGTCGATGTCGAGCAGTTCGGCCAGGTTGGTGACGCCGACGGCGAGGACGCGGGCGGCATCGGCGACGTCACCACGGGCGATCGCGGCCATGCACAGCGCTTCGAGGCACCCTCGCTTGCCGCAGGCGCACGCGGGTCCGTCGAGTTGGACGACCTGGTGCCCGAACTCCCCGGCCCCGGTCCGCACGCCCCGGTACACGGCCCCGTCCAGCACCAGACCCGCGCCGATGCCGGTGCCGAGGTGCACATAGGCGAAGGAACCGCTCTCGCCCTGCAGCAGTATCCCGAGGGCTGCGGCGTTGGTGTCCTTGTCGAGTGCCACCGGCAGACCCAGCCGACCCGCCAGTTCGTCGCGCAGCCGGTACCCGTCCCATTCCGGGTAGCCCGTGACCCGGAGCGGAACGCCCGCGCGGTGGTCGAGCGGCCCCGGCATCGCGACGCCGACTCCCAGCACCCGCGGCGCCCCCTCGCCGCCGGCGTCCGCCGGGCCCTCGGGCCCCTGCCACCCCCGTCCGGACTCCCCCGCCTCCGGAGCCCCGCCGGTAACCGCCCGATCGGAGCCGCCTCCGGGCCGGCCGGCCGGCGACTGGTCCAGCAGCGCGCGCACCTGGTCCGCCACCCGGTCGGTGACCACATCCGGACCCGCGCCGAGGTCGGCGGACACCGCCCGCGTCGCCACCCGCGCACCGGACAGGTCCACCAGGACCGCTGTCATCTCGTCCCGGTCGAGTTGCACGCCCACGGCGTACGCCACCGAGGGTTCCAGTCGCAGCGCCGTGCGCGGCTTGCCCCCGGTCGACGCGTGCCGTCCGGCCTCCGCCAGGAGCCCCGCCTCCCGGAGCCGGGCCGTGATCTTGCTGACCGCCTGCGGGGTGAGGCCCGTGTAGTCGGCGATCTCGGGACGGCTGATGCCGACCTGCCCGGCCGTCCGCAGCAGATCGAGCACCAGCGACGCATTGTGGTTCCTGAGCAGGGACAGGTTCCCGCCCTGGCCGCTCCCCTGGTCGCCGGCCGCCGGGACGGCCGCCTCCTGGCCCGACGGGCCGATGGCATCTGCCCAGTGCACACGCACACTCTCATTGTGCGCCCGCCCTCCGGTTCGGCAACGGCGTTGTCTAAGAGTTCCGCTCCCCACGGAACCGGCTCCGGTACCGGCACCCGCGGAACGGTCCGTGCCGGTTCCGGCCGGGCCGCCGGATCCCGCAGGTCACGGCTCCCACCGGTTGAGGGGGCGAGGTCCCGTACGGACCGCCGTTCGGACCAGCCACCGGTCCCTTCCGGTGATTGCTCCGCGGCTCCCGGGAGTGACCCCGGGCGCAGGGGTACGGCGTGGGCACCGGAAACCCCGCACCCGTGAGGAGACCCAGCCGTGTACGCAGCCGTCAGAAGGTACTCGGGCGTGACCGATCCCGTCGAGGCGGGCCGCCGCGTGGACGAGGGCTTCGTGCCGCTCATGCGGGAGATCCCCGGCCTCCTGGCCTACTACTGGGTCGACGCCGGAACCGGGGTCATGGTCTCGACCAGCGTCTTCGAGGACGAGGCGGGTGCCGAGGAGTCGGTCCGGAAGGCGGCGGACTTCGTGCGGGACCACCTCGCCCCGCTGCTCCCCGACCCTCCCGAGGTCATGGCCGGCCGGGTCGTGGCCTCCGTCCGGGCTGCGTCCGGCGGTCCCTCGGACTGACCACGCGGTCGGACGGACCCGTCGCCGGTCCCGTCCGGCCGCTCGGAGAACGTCATCCGACCAGGGCGGTGAGCGGCGTCAGCCGTCCTCCCAGCCGTCCTCCCGCACCCTCGCCGCGAGGTCGATCTTGGTGTACGTGGGGCGGCCGGCCTGCTGGTACTTGTCCTTCACCCGGTCCAGGTAGTACTTGGCCGTGTGGGGGCTGACACCGGCACGGCGCGCCGTGGCCTTCAGCGTGAGCCCGGAGGCGTACTCGACCAGCACCTGGCGCTCCTTCGGGGACAGGCTCGGCCGGGTGGGCCCGTCGTCGTGCGCCCAGGCGAAGGCGAGCTCCGCGGAGTGGGCCGTACCGCCCGCGGCGACCTCCCCGACCGCCCGCACCAGCGTCGGCAGATCGTGGTCCTTGGTGAGGTAGCCGTCCGCGCCGGCCGCGATCGCGGCCACGATCCGCCTGCGGTCCGCCACGGTGCTGATGACGAGGACCCGCGGTCCGGCGGCCCGCAGCCGCCGGATGTTCTCCGGTGGTTGCGATCCGTCGCCGAGCACCAGGTCCAGCAGGACGACGTCGTAGGGCAGTCGGGCCGCCGCGCCGACGACGGGGCACCCCTGGGCGAGGAGTTGCTCCACCGTGCACGCCGTCGCCGCCAGGCGTACGTCCGGAACCCCGTCCAGCCAGACCCGCAGCCCGTCGAGCAGCATCCGGTCGTCGTCGACCACCGCCACGGTGATCATGCCGGCCATCTGAGTTCGACACGGGTGCCCTCGCCGGGGGCGCTGTCCACGTCGGCGGCGCCTCCGCTCTCGCGCATCCGGGCGCCCACCGAGGAACGCAGCCCGAGCCCCCGGGGGACGGTGCCCGGGTCGAAGCCGACGCCGCGGTCGACCACGGTGACCACGACCCGGCCGGCTCCCCCGGTGACCGTCACCTGGGCGCGGCCGGTACCCGCGTGCCGCAGCACATTGTTGAGCGCCTCCGTGACCGCGTCGCCGAGGGCGGCAGCGGCAGGTGCCGGTATCTCCACCAGGCCGTCGTACTGGGCGTTCACCCGCAGCCCCAGGCTCTCCGCCGACCGCACCGCGCGTTCGATCGCCGCCGCCGTCCCCGGCGCGCGGTCCTCCTCCTCCGCCTGCTGCTGCACGACCAGGCGCCGCAGATAGGCCGCCTCCCTGCCGCACCGTTCCCGCACGGGCAGCGCGTCGGCGTCGGCCCGGCCGCTCGCGATCGCGGTCAGCGTCGCCAGCACGGTGTCGTGCAACGCCCGGTGGTGGGCGATGCGTTCCGCGTACCGGGCCCTCTCGGCCTCGGCGGCGAGCGCCTGGGCCGTCGCCGCGTCGAGCAGACTGCCCTGGCGTCGCAGGTACCACCAGAAGACGCGGGCCAGCACGGCCGACGAGACGATCGCGTTGAGGTGCGCGGCGATCACGGCGACGTCCGCACCGGTCGACCGGTAGCCCGCCGTGTGGGTCGCCAGCAGCGCCACGACCGCGCCGGCCACCGCCGCCGGCCTGGAGAACGCGACCGCCGCGACCGCGCTCGCCGATCCGCCCAGCAGCATCGACCAGGCGATGTCCGCCGGCCGGTTGGCACCACCCGCGTACACCGGGAAGGGCAGTACGCATCCCACGAGCACCAGGTCCACCAGCGGCGGCCAGGTGCCGAACCAGCCCTTGGACCTGGCCGTGCCGAAGACCAGCAGACTCGTCGACACGGCGACCGCGATCCCGGCCCAGGACAGGACACTCGCCCGCTGGTGCTGAACCACCGCGAGCACACCCACCACCAGGTGGCTGGCCCGGTACAGGCCGGTCGCCAGGACCAGGAACGCCTGGGCCCGCTGAAGCCCCGAACCCACACTCACGGCAGGTCTCCCCCGCCCACGCAACCCCCCTGAAACGGCGGTACGGCCCGGTCGCCGCGGCCCGTAGTCTGCCAAGCGTCCCGGCACCGGACCCGACGAGTCATCAGACCATCGCGTCGGGTCGCCGCGCCGCCCGGATTTCAGGCAATGAAGGAGGCAGAGTGGCTCGAAGTGTGCGCGGAGGGGGAATACTCGCGGTCCTGGCATCACTGCTCGTTCTGCTGATCCCCGGTACCGCCGCCGCGGCGGACCCGCACGTCCGCTACACGTCGTGGCTCACCAATGCGGCCGTCCACGGGATGCGGGCCTCGTACTCGTGGCAGTGCCTGGACGTGCGCGGCGACGCCGAGCCGTACCCCAGCCTCTGGACCCCGGTCCACGACCGTCAGTACGACTCCACCGGCGTCCGGGGCTGAGCGGCCCACCGCGCCCGGAACGCCGA
This sequence comes from Streptomyces sp. WMMC940, assembly GCF_027460265.1. Classification (NCBI taxonomy): domain Bacteria; kingdom Bacillati; phylum Actinomycetota; class Actinomycetes; order Kitasatosporales; family Streptomycetaceae; genus Streptomyces; species Streptomyces sp. WMMC940. The sequence goes on along the minus strand of NZ_JAPZBC010000001.1, from coordinate 7,286,417 downwards.
TCCCGGCCCGAGGGGGGCGGCGCGGACGTGGCCCGGCACCACCCGCCGCCAGACGACCACGGCGGGGCGCATGTGTCAGGGCTGTTGCGCCCGGGGCGCCGCGGCAGGGACAGGGGACTTGCCGCGGCGCCTCACGGTGCCGTGCGTCAACCACGCCCGGCGGCCGCGCGACGAGCGCCGTCGCGGAGGCGATGCCGGTCACGCGTGCCGGCACGGCGGAACCAGGACGCGGCGCTCAGCGTTTGATTTCCCGAGCGGCGGGCCGCGCCGCCCGACCGTGAAGGTGAAGGGGACGGGGACGACGTGATGAGCGACAAGGCCCGCAAGCTGTTCGAGGCGCTCGACCTGGACAGCGACGGAACACTGACCCGCGAGGAAGTGATCACGGCCCTGCGGACGAAGGGTCCGCACCTGGCCGCGGCGGGCGATCTCCCGTTCTGGGGCGTGGTGGACGCCGATGCCTCCTCGGCGCTGTTCGACGCGGCCGACCAGAACGGGGACGCGGTGCTCACCCTCGAGGAGTTCGCGGCGGTGGTGGACCGTCGTTTCGGCTGGCGCTGACATCCGCACCGGGCCGGCTCGTCGTCAGGGCGGCGAACGGGTCCCCGAGCGGGTGACGGGGTCGCCCGGGACCTCGGCCGCCGCCCGGGCGCGTCGGCCGGCCGACAGCCGCTTCCTCACACGGGGAAGATCAGGCAGCTGCTGGTCGCGTGGGCGAGCACCCGGTCGGCACCGTCGTACAGCTGCGCCTGCGCCAGCGCGGTGCGGCGGCCCCGGTTCAGTACGGTGCCGACGGCCCGGACCTTCCCGGTCTCCGCGGAGACGGGACGCAGGAACTTCACCGACAGATCGAGCGAGGTGTATCCCTCGCCCGCGGCCAGGGTGGTCTGGACGGCGCAGCCCGCCGCCGAGTCGAGGAGGGTCGCGTAGACCCCTCCGTGCACGCTGCCGATGGGGTTGTAGTGCTCCTCCCCGGGGACCAGGGAGAACACCGCGTGCCCGTGTTCGACCTCGTCCAGGGTGAAGCCGAGGGCGGCGCTGATGGGCGGTGCCGGCAGACGGCCGACCACCAGGTCCCGAAGGAAATCGAGGCCCGACTGCCGCCCGACGGCGGCCGACGAGATCGCCGGGTCCTCCCACTCGAAAGTCCGTGACCTGCCCATGTCCGCTTCCCCTCGTCCGCTGGCTTCGGCGTCCGAAGCTAGATGCACCCTCACCTGACTGTCAATGTCGAAGCCAGCAGGCGTACGATTGCCCGCATGGAATGGCTCGACTTCAGCACCGACAACTGCTCGGTCCAGCGGACGGTCGGCCTCGTCGGGGAGAAGTGGTCACTGCTGATCCTGCGCGACGCCGTCAACGGGATCCGCCGCTTCGACCACTTCCGCCGGCACGTCGGGCTCTCCGAGGCCGTCCTCGCCGACCGGCTCCGCAGACTGGTGGCCGCCGGAATCCTCGAGACCGCGCCCTACCGGGACCCGGGCAACCGCACTCGCCACGAGTACCGCCTCACCCCGAAGGGCTGGGACCTGTGGCCCGTGGTCGTCGCGCTCATGCAGTGGGGCGACAAGCACACCGCGGACCCGGGGGGGCCGTCGGTGACCATCCGGCACACCGGCTGCGGCGCCCCCGTCCGCCTCTCCGTCGTCTGCGGCGAGGGGCACGACGCACTCACACCGCGTGATGTCACGGCGGCCCCCGGCCCGTCTGCACTTCGGCACTCACCCCGGCGCGAGGCCTGAGGACCGGAGCGCGGCGCGGCGCGGCGCGACCCGTGACGGGCGGGCACCCCGGGCGACGTCCCGCCGAGGCGCCGCTCGCCCCGGAGAGGGCACCCGCGCCCCTGCGGCAGACCGTGACGACCGGCGACGGAACCCGCTCCCGCTCACCCCCGGCGCGCCCGCCGCGGCGACGTGACACCGTGCGACGGGGCGGTCCCGAGGAACGTCGGCACGCCGACGGCACGCCCGCCGGTCCGGCCGCCGGTTCCGCCGTTGCCGACCGGAAGACCGACCGCCGACGGACCCTCGTCGGGCGATCCGCCGCGGCGGGAGACGCGGGCCGCGATCCGGGTGTGCGGCTGGGTGTGCGGCTGCCGGGAGAGCACCGGGGTGTGCACGGTCCGGCGCCACCGCGGCGTCGCCAGCGCTCCCGGAGCAGTTCTTGCCTCTGAGGCAAGACGTTTGCCCAGGAGGGAATGAGTGTGGCTCAATGGCGACATGCCCGAAGACGCCACAGCGCCGAGCACCGGGGAGACGAGCGCCGCGCTCTCCAGTGTGGCATCACAGCTCCGGGACCTGCGGAAACGCGGCGGCCTCACCGTTGAGGCCGCGGCACTGCGGCTGGGGCTGTCCCCGGCGCACCTCTCCCGGCTGGAGACCGGGCAGCGGCAGCCGTCGCTGCCCGTGCTGCTGACTCTGGCCCGTACCTACGGCACCACGGTCTCCGATCTGCTCGGCGAGACCCCTCCCGAGCGGGACCCCGTGATCCGGGCCTCCACGACGGGGTCGGTGGGAGCGGACGGGTGGACCTACCGGCAGGCCGGCGGCTCACAGCGCGCGATGCAGGCGCTCCGCGTGCACGTCCCGCCGAACGTCCGGGACGAGCTGGTCCGGGTCCACGCCGGCGAGGAGTGGCTCTACCTGCTCACGGGCCGGCTCCGGCTCTCGCTCGGCGGCAGGGACCACACCCTCGAGCCGGGCGACTCCGCCCACTACGACAGCCTCACCCCCCACCGGATCACCGCCGTGCCACCGGGAGGCGCGGACCTCCTCTTCGTCCACACCCTTCTGCAGAGCCACGTGAGTGATCTGTGCGTAGGCGGCGGGGACCGTCCGACATCGCTCGGAGCCGGACGGCGCTCGAGCCCCCCAGAAGGAGACGACCGTGCCGAGTGAGAAGACGGGTGTCGAACGCGGGGACGGCCGCTTCCCCAAGGGGTTCGCGCTCCGCCTGTTCGCCTACATCGTGGCGGGGCACCTCGTGGCCGGCTTCCTCTACCTGCTGTTCTCCGTCGGCGCGAAGTAGGCGGCCCAGGAAGCGGCGTACGCTTCGGGCCCGACACCCGCCCGACCGCCCCCAGGGGCAGCGGCCGGCACCGCCACCAACCCCGAGCCGCTCTTCGCGGCCGGCTGGGCCGCCTGCTTCCTCGGCGCCGTCCGTATCGCCGCCGCCGAACGCAAGGTGAAGCCGACCAACACCACCTGCAGCACGGCGACGACGGATACTCCCTCGCCGCGGTGCTCAACCTCGAACCCGGCGGAGTGGACAGCGGCAGGGCCACCGGACTCGCGGACGCCGCCCACCAGATCTGCCCGTACTCCAGGGCCATCCGCGGCAAGATACCCGTCACCGTCCACGCCACCGCCGTATGACCCGGTGCGGAACCGGCCGGTTCTGACCGGGCCCTGATCCGGCGGGTCCCGCATCCCCGCCCGAACCGGGATGCGGGACCCGCCTGCCACGAACCACGCACCAGCTCGGAGGAGGCGGTGACGTGAGTGGTCCCGGCCGTTGAGTTCCGGGAGGCCGAGCCGGGCCACCAGGACCACCCGGCTCGTCGCCCGGACGGCTGCACCCGCCGCCCTCACGGCCCGGCCGACGGCTGCCGAAGCGGTCCGGCGCCTGAGCCGTCCGTCGGCCACCGGCTACCGCCGACCGGCCGCTCTCATGGCGCGAGCACCTGGCGGGCCATCTCCTGGGCCAGTTTCACGATCACGGGAATCGCGGCGGTGATGAACAGGGAGCCGAACGTCACGTCACCGAGGGCGTGGAAGCACTCCTGGGAACCGCCGTCGGCAACCAGCCGGCTGTTCTCGCGCCGCACCCGGAGACCGCCGTGCGGGTGCGGCGAGGCCGCGGACGCCTCGATCAATGACCGTACGAGGGGCGCCGCGGCCGGGGGAACCCGGTGCGGCGCGACCGACGCGGCGTTGATCACCGTGTCCGCGTGGATCCGGCGACCGTCAGCGGCGACGCCGAACCCCCGCCGGGTGCGGCGGACGTCGAGCAGCCCGCCCCACACGTGGAGCCGGCCCGCGTCGCTCATCGCCAGCAGCCGGGCCGCGGTGGACGGCGGCATCGGGCAGCACAGCGAATGGATGGCGCGGTAGTGGCGGTCGAGGAGTTCGGCGCGGTCCCGGTACGCCATCAGCGGCCAGACGTCGACGGCGACGGGCAGGGTGTGCTGAAGGATGCGCATTCCGAGGCTCTGCCCGTGGACGAGGCCCAGTTGGCGCCGCAGCCGGCGGACGGGGTCCTCGTGAAGCAGCGTGAACTCGGCCTCCAGGTCGGCGAACTCCTGCCCCGCGGAACCCAGTTCATCGCGCAGCACCCCGACGACGTCGGCGAGGCCGACCTCTCCCCCGCCGCTCAGCCGGTGGAAGCGGTCGGGTGTGAAGTGCCGCATGGTGTGGGCGATCGGTCGCTGACGGACGGCGGGGAGGACCCCGTGCCGGGACAGCAGGAAGACGGGCCCCCGGTGCCCGCCCGCCCGCAGGGCGAGGGCCACGTCCACGGCGGTCAGGCCCGTGCCGAGGACGGCGACGGTGTGTTGCGGGTCGACATCGGCCAGGGACTTCGAGACCGGGTAGGGGTCGGGGACGAACCCGGGTCCGAGCAGACCGAACCCGTCGTGCGGCGCTCCCGCTCCCAGGCACAGGACCACTCGGTCCGCTCTGCGGCGTGTGCCGCGGTCAGTGGTCAGCAGAGCTCCCCCGGCGCCCGGAGCGGCGTGGACGACGCGTTCCCGTACCAGGCTGATCCTCCATCCGCGTTCGTCGAGCCGGGACACGCTCTGCTGGGCCACCGACTCCAGATAGTCACCGAAGAGTGCACGAGGAGGGAAGGGTGCGACGTCGAAGGGTCCGACGTCCCGCATGTCACCGGGCCGCCACCGGCGGTCGGCGAGCCAGCGGTCGAAGTGACGGGCGTCCCCGGCCCGGACCGACATGGCATGCGAGGGGAGATTCACCACGATGCAGTCGGCATCGCGCTGGTAGGGGCGTCCGCGCCACAACCGGTCCGACGGCTCGAAAACGGTGACCGCGGCCGGCGGCGCGGAGGCCTGGGACAACGCGTCCAGCAGGCACACCGCTCCCCCGCCACCCCCGACGATCGCGATCTCACGCATACGGGCCACGCCGTGCACCTTTCGCCGGCCGGCGGCCATGGCGTCGGCGCGCCACGGGACGTGCCGGAGACGTCTCCCATTCTGCTCCGGCCGGCAGCGTCGGCCACCTCGGGAGCGTGCCACCGCACGGTGCCCGCGGGCGCGGCTCGGCGCCGGCGGCAGCGCCCACAGGGCGTGTCCCGGTCTCCGGGGCCGCGCACAGACGAACGGGACGCGACTGCTCGGCTCCCGCGCACCGCCGAGCGGGCGCCCGGCACCGGCCTCAGGTGCCGGGCTCGTCGACGGAGCGAAGGCCCGGGACACGGCCGTCGTCGAAGGCGGCGGTCACGGCGGTGCCCCACAGCGGCACCCGATCCGCCGGCGCGCCGCCGACGCGGAGCTTCCCTCTCCGGGACCGAGCGGGACCAGGACACCGCGACCCGGTACCGGAGTGCGTACGTTCGGGTGGTCTGTTCGCCTCAAGTACGCATGACGGATGACGACATACCGGGTCAGCTCGTAACTTTGGCGGCAGTGACGGTGGTTCGGGTTCTCCCCCGTCGGCACCGTCCCCTCCGCCATCCCTCCTGCGGCCGTCCGGCAGCAGCCGGACCGCCGCTCCCACTCCATGAGATGTGACCAAGTGAAAAGTTGGGCATTGTGGACAGGCCTCGGCGCATCGGTCGCGGTCGCCGCCGGGGCGGTCACCTGGGCGGTCATGTCCCACCCCGCGACCACCCCGGACGGCAAGTCCGAAAAGGCACCCCTCACCCCGCTCACAGCGCACGCGCTGCTGCAGGCCGGCCATGTGCAGGCCCAGCACCAGGACTTCGACGGAGCGGAGGCCACCTTCAAGCGGGTCCTGGAGATGGAACCGCGCAACAAGCTCGCCTGGTACAACGTGGGCGTCGTCTCCGCGCGGGACGGCAGGCCGGCCGACGCGCTCAAGGCCTACGACGCCGCGCTGAAGATCGATCCATCGTTCACCTCGGCCCTCTTCAATCAGGCCGTGTTGCTCAAGACGAGTGATCCCGACCGGGCGATCGCGCTGCTGAAGCGGACCGTCACCATCAACCCGAAGGCCTCGACGGCCCATTTCCAGCTCGGCGACGCGCTGTCGCGGAAGGGCCGGGACAGCCAGGCGCGGGACGCCTACCGACGTGCCGTCGCGGCTGATCCGTCGCTGCGCTCCGAGGTGCCGAAGAAGTTCAGGGACTCCACGAGGCCGAGCCCCTCATCCACCACGAGCGCAGGCAGGTAACCCCAGATGACGCCGAGTGCGACACCGAGGTTCTCCGTCTTCACGCCGAGCCACCGGCCGCGTTTCCTGGACGAGTGCCTGGCGACCCTGCAGGCGCAGTCCCTTTCCGACTGGGAGTGGATCGTCCTGCTCAACAACGGCGCCAGGTGGCGGCCGGAGCGTCCGGACGAGCGTGTACGGGTGGAGATCGCGGACGAGCTCCGGGGGGTGGGAGCAGCGAAGCGCAGGGCGTGTGAACTCGCCCGGGGCGAGATCCTCGTGGAACTCGACCACGACGACCTGCTGGCGAGGGACTGCCTGGCCGAGCTGGGGAAGGCGTTCGACGAGCAGCCCGAGGCGGTGTTCGTCTACAGCAACACCGCCCAGATCACCGAGGACGGCGGGCGCGACGACACCCGCTTCAACGAGACCCACGGCTGGCAGTACGAGGAGGTTGACGTCGACGGCCGCCGGCTGCTGGCCGCGAAGACGATGTCACCGACGCCGCACAACGTCTCGTACATCTGGTACGCGCCGAACCACGTGCGGTCGTTCCGCAAGGACGTCTACGAGAGGGTCGGCGGGTACGACGCCACCCGCACCGTGCTGGACGACCAGGACCTGATGTGCCGGCTCTTCCAGGTCGGCGACTTCCACCACATCGAGTCCTGCCTGTACCTCCAGCGCATCCACACCGCCAACACCCAGCGCGACCCGCAGATCAACGCGCACATCCAGCGGGAGACGGTGGCGCTGTACGACAAGTACATCGAGGCCAACGCCCTCGCCTGGACGCGCCGCCGCGGGCTGCTCGCGCTGGACCTCGGAGCGGCGCACCGCAAGCCGCCGGGCTACCTGGGGGTGGACCAGCACCCGGCGGACGGCGTCGACATCGTCGCGACCCTGCCGGCCAGGCTGGACCTGCCGGACAACTCCGTCGGACTGCTGCGAGCGGTCGACTTCCTCGAACACGTGCCGGCGAAGGTGCCGTTGATCAACGAGTTGTACCGGCTGCTCGCGCCCGGCGGAATGCTCCTGACCATGACACCCAGCTCCGACGGCCGAGGTGCGTACCAGGATCCCACGCACGTCGCGTTCTACAACGAGAACTCGTTCTGGTACTACACCGACAACCAGTACCGCTCCTTCGTCCCCGAGATCGAGGCGCGTTTCCAGAACTCCCGCCTGGTCACGTACTTCCCGACCGACTGGCACTCGAAGAACGACATCTCCTACGTGGTGGCGAACCTCATCGCCATGAAGGAGGGCGCAGCCCGCTGCGGCGGGCCGCTGCTGGTCTAGTGCCGCCCTCCGGTGTGTGAGAAGGAGCGAAGTCGCCGCCTCCCGGCTGCGGCCTCGTCCGCTCGTCGACGCCCGGGGCCCGGCCGCGGCCGGGCCCGCAGCCATGAGCGGCGGCGCCGGTGCTCCGAGACGCCTGCCGGGCGGGGACCGGGTGCCACGGGCCCGTCGCTGGTACCACCGGTACGGCGTCAGCGCGGGTTGCGTGCCGCGGCGGCCAGTGCGGCCAACGCGGGTGCGCTCAGGGCCTTCGGCAGTTGGACGTCCCACCGGGGCTGGGGCGGAACGCCGGCGGCCGGCCAACGGTCGTGCCCCAGCACGGCGAACGCCGGCCGGGCAGCCGGCCGCGGAAAGGCCACGGAGCGGACCGGGCGGATCCGTTCGGGGTCGAGGCCGCTCAGCCGGAAGGTCTCCCGGGCGAGCCCGTACCACGTGGTACGGCCGGTCGCCGTGCCGTGGTAGACGCCCGCCGGCGCCAGGCCGGCGAGGGCGGCGCGGCCCAGCGCGGTCAGCTGGCGGGCCAGCGCGCGGGACCAGGTCGGCTGACCGTGCTGGTCCGCGACCACGTCCAGCGTCTCGCGTCGGCGGGCGAGTTCCAGCACCGTGGTCACGAAGTTGCGTCCGTGGGTCCCGTAGAGCCAGGCGGTGCGCACGGTGTAGCCGGTGTCGGGCAGGAGTTCGGCCACCGCGCGCTCCCCTGCCAGTTTGCTCCGTCCGTAGGCGTTCACCGGTGCGGTCGGCGCGCCCTCGGCGTAGGGATGGTGGGCGTCGCCGGGGAAGACGTAGTCGGTGGAGACGTGCAGCAGGACCGCCCCGCTGTCCGCGCACGCTCGCGCGAGATGGCGGACGCCCGTGCCGTTGACGGCGGTTGCCGTCTCCTCGGCCCCCTCGGCGCCGTCGACGTCCGTCCACGCCGCGCAGTTGACGACGACGCGGTGCCCGTCGAGGGCCGCGCGCACGGCGGTCGGGTCGGTGATGTCGAGTTGGTGCCGGGTCAGTCCGGTCGCATCGGCGCCCCGGACGGTGGTGAGTTCCGTGAGGACGTCGCGACCGAGCATCCCGCCCGCGCCGGTCACCAGCCATGTCGCGGTCATCGCAGCGCCGCCCCGGCCTTGAGCGGCTCCCACCAGGCCCGGTTCTCGCGGTACCAGGCGACGGTGGCCGCCAGTCCTTCGGCGAAGGCGACCCGCGGTACGTAGCCGAGCTGTTCGCGGATCTTGCCGTCGTCCAGTGAGTAGCGCAGGTCGTGGCCCTTGCGATCGGCCACGTACTCGACCCGGTCCCAGTCCGCGCCGACGGCGTCCAGGAGCAGTCCGGTGAGCTTGTGGTTGCTGACCTCGGTCCCACCGCCGATGTGGTAGACCTCCCCCGCCTTCCCGTGGCTGAGGGCGAGGTCGATGCCGTGGCAGTGGTCGGAGACGTGCAGCCAGTCCCGGATGTTGCGACCGTCGCCGTAGAGGGGGACGGGCTTCCCGTCGATCAGGTTGGTGATGAACAACGGGACGACCTTCTCGGGGAACTGGTGGGGTCCGTAGTTGTTCGAGCACCGCGTGACGACCACGTCCAGCCCATGGGTGCGGTGGTAGGCGAGGACGAGGAGGTCGGCGGCGCTCTTGGAGGCGGAGTACGGGGAGTTGGGCGCGAGCGGTGACGTCTCGGTCCACGAGCCCTCGCCGATCGAGCCGTACACCTCGTCGGTGGACACATGCAGGAACCGTCCCACCCGGTGGCGCAGCGCCGCGTCCAGCAGTACCTGGGTGCCGACGACATTGGTGCGGACGAAGGGGCCGGCCCCTTCGATCGACCGGTCCACGTGCGACTCGGCCGCGAAGTGCACCACCGCGTCATGGTCCGCCATCACCTGGTCGACGACCTCGGGATCGCAGATGTCGCCGTGCACGAACCGGTAGCCGGGATGCCGGGCCACCGATGCCAGATTCGCCTCGACGCCGGAGTACGTGAGACTGTCCAGGACCGTGACACGCAGCGCCGGGTCCGCTTGCAGCCGCTGCCGGACGTACTCCGAACCGATGAATCCGGCACCGCCGGTCACTAGGACGCGCATGATCCTCCGATGCTTCTCTGTCGCCCGGCATCGTCCGGGCGCTGGTTGCCGTACCAGCGCAACCCGGCGGAGTTCGAACGACTCTGACGGTTTCCACCGGACTCCGCCCACTCCGACGGGGGAACCGGGCCGCGGCGCCGCCCGTCGCGCGTACCGGCCCTGGCGGGCACGCCCGCCCCGGGCCCGCGGTCGACGCACATGGTTCCTCCCGTGAGGACGAACCATGTCGACGGAGCGCGCACGGCACGCATCCGCTCGGGTCGCCCCGGCTATGCCGTGGTCATGGCCGCGGCACCGACGTCCGCTCGGGTCCGCAGACCCCGGCGGTACGCGACGCACTCCGCGTAGGAGGGCAGCGTCCCGCACCGCACCGCTTCCGCGAGCGGAGGGGCCGCGGCGTCCTTCTCGGAGAGCTCCGGGGTGAGGTCCCGGGGCCACTCGATGGCCAGGTCCGGGTCGAGGGGGTGGACCCCGTGCTCACGGTGCGGCGCATAGCCCTCTGAGCAGAGGTACACCACGGTGGCGCCGTCCTCCAGGGCCATGAACGCATGGCCCAGCCCTTCCGACAGACAGACGGCCCGGTGCTCCCGGTCGTCGAGCCGGACGGCTTCCCACTGCCCGAACGTGGGGGAACCGGTACGGATGTCCACCACCACGTCCAGCACCGCTCCGCTGACGCAGGTGACGTACTTCGCCTGTCCGGGTGGAACCGACGCGTAGTGGATGCCGCGCAGTGTGCCGGGCACGGAGCGGGAACAGTTCGCCTGCTCCAGCCGGAGGGGGTGACCGGTCACGGCACGGAACCGGTCGGCCCTGAACCACTCGTGGAAGCTGCCCCTCCTGTCGTCGAAGACCCGGGGGGTGTCGACCCAGGCCCCTTCGATGCCCAGCGGTCTCATGTGAGGTGTTCCTTCCGCACGTACGCGTGTGCTGACTGCCGTTTCCGTCGTCACACGGCCGGCACCGGTTCCGTCCGCAGCGGTTCGTGCCTCGACGGGCCGCTGCCGCGCTGGGGCACGACGGTGCACGGGGCGTCGCTCAGCAGTCCGAGCAGATACTGGCCGTATCCGCTCCTGAGCAGTGGCTGGGCCAGGGACCGGAGCCTGTCGTCGTCGATCAGCCCGGCCCGCCAGACGGCCTCCTCGACACAGCCGATCTTGAAGCCCTGGCGCTCCTCGATGACCCGGACGAACTCCGAGGCCTGCACCATCGACGCGAAGGTGCCCGTGTCCAGCCAGGCAGTGCCCCGATCGAGCCTGGTGACCTGGAGCTCACCGGCTTCGAGATAGGCGCGGTTGACGTCGGAGATCTCCAACTCACCACGTGCGCTCGGGCGCAGGCCGCGGGCGATCTCCACGACACGGTTGTCGTAGAAGTACAGACCGGGCACGGCGTAACGGGACTTGGGCCGGTCCGGCTTCTCCTCGATCGACAGGGCCCTTCCGTGCTCGTCGAACTCCACCACGCCGTAGGCCGAGGGGTTGGCGACCTGGTACGCGAACACCCGTCCGCCCACCGTCTTCCCGCAGTGCGCCAGCCGGGTGTCGAGCCCGCTGCCGTGGAAGATGTTGTCGCCCAGGATCAACGCGACGGATTCGTCCCCGATGAAGTCCGCGCCCAGCAGGAGGGCCTGGGCGATGCCCTCCGGCCGTTCCTGCTCGGCGTAGGTGATCCGCAGGCCCAGCCGGCTGCCGTCGTCGAGCAGCCGGCGGAACTGGTCCTGCTGATCCGGGGTCGTGATGACCAGGATTTCGCAGACGCCCGCCATCACCAACGTGGAGAGCGGGTAGTAGACCATCGGTTTGTCGAACACCGGCAGCAGCTGCTTGGACACCGAACGGGTCAGCGGCCACAGCCTCGACCCACTGCCCCCGGCCAGCAGAATTCCACGCATGAGGAAACCGTAAGGGCCCAGGCCTCACAAACTCGGACGCGGCGCGCGGCGGTTGCGGGAATCCGCACGGCACCGGATCGATCCCACCGGATCACCTCGCACCGCGCCGTGCGACCGTCCCACCGCGCCGCGCCGACGGAGCCAGGACGCGGGGGCACGGGCACGTCTGCCGGAGGTTGCCGCAGCGCGCGGTCACCGACCTCTTCGCACGGTCCGCCCACGAGGGCGGTCCGCTCGGGCAGTTCACCCGGTGGCAGGGCACTGTACCCGTGCCCCCTGGCTCCGGACCGGGCCGGGCGCGGTCCGGCGACCGCCTCGGCGAGCAGGCGGCGTCCGGCCGCGGTGGCGAGGACGCTGCGCAGGACGGTGTCCGGTACGGCGCGGGCGGGCGACGAGCGCAGCACCCAGGCACGGGTGGCGAGGTCGGTGCGGACGAGGACGTCCACCGCGTCGGCGCGGCGTATCCGGCGCCGGACGGTGAGCCCGTCGTCGCCCGGACCCGGTGCCCTCCGCGCCCCGCGCCGGGCGCGGAGGGCCCGGTTCACGGTGTCCGTGAACGCCCTGCGAGCAGGGCCCGGGGTCCCCGGAGCCGGGGCGCGCCCGCCGTCCCCCGGCCCTCTCTCGTCGAACGGCGCCGGAACGGTCCGCGGCGGATGATGGGAGGAACGACGACGTGGCCGCGGGGCCGTCTCGTGGGCGCCGGCGGCAGGATGGCGAGGGAGGTGTCCGTCATGGGCGACGCGACGGGCGCGAGTGACGCCGACCGGGCGGTGAAGGCCAAGCACCGGGCGATGTGGGCCCTGGGCGACTATCCCGCGGTGGCGGACCAACTGATCCCGGCACTCGGCACGGCGCTGGTGGACGCATGCGGCATCCGCGCCGGGACGCGGGTGCTGGATGTGGCGGCCGGCACCGGCAACGCCGCGATCCCGGCGGCACTGGCCGGGGCCGACGTCGTCGCCTCGGACCTGACGCCCGAACTCCTCCGCGCGGGCCGACGGATCGCGGAGGGACTCGGCGCGGAGCTCGAATGGCGCGAGGCCGACGCGGAGGCGCTGCCCTTCGGTGACGGCACCTTCGACACCGTCATGTCCTGCGTGGGAGTCATGTTCGCACCGCACCACCAGGCCGGCGCTGACGAGATGCTGCGCGTCTGCCGGCACGGCGGCACGATCGGGCTGCTCAACTGGACCCCCGAGGGCTTCATCGGCCGCATGTTCGCGACGATGAAGCCCTACGCTCCCCCACCACCGCCCGGTGCGCAGCCCCCGCCGCTGTGGGGTGACGAGAGGCATGTGCGGGCACTGCTCGGAGAGCGCGTCACCTCGGTACGAGCCCGACGGGGCACCGTCCGCGTGGACCGGTTCACGACCCCCGGGGAAGTGGGCGACTACTTCAAGGAGAACTACGGTCCGACGATCGCGGTCTACCGCAACATCGCCGACACCCCGGAACGCGTCGCGGCTCTGGACCGGGAACTGGCCGCGCTGGCACGCGACCAGGCTTCCGCGACGGACGGCGCCGAAGGCGGCGGCATGGCCATGGACTGGGAGTATCTGCTCGTGACGGCACACCGCAGCTGACACGAGGACTCCGGCACCAGGAACGCTGACGCGAGGACACCGGGTCTCGAGGACTCCGCGGACGCGCGAACCCGGGTCCAGCGGCTTCGAGGCGATCGACGCCCGCGATCACAACGCCCTGTTCCGCCCCCCGCGTCGGAGCCGCGCCGAGAGATGGTGCTGCAGCGGCCGGCCGACCGCCGCGAGTTGGTGGACGAAGTCGAACGTAGCGGCGTCCGTCAGGGTGTAGCGACGACGGGTGGCGGTGACCTCCTTGGCCGTCGGGGTGAGCGCCATCTGATGGGTGGTGAGATCGACCGCGCCCCGGTCCGCACGGCCGACCAGGACCTCCGCGACACCGGTGGGCTGGGTGATGAGTGCCTCCACGCGCCCATCGGGCTGGACCCGCCACCAACCGCTCTCCCGGGCCGCCGGCCTCAGCGGGGTGTCGTCCGCGTCGAGGAGCCATGCGCGCGCCTCGTAGCGGAGGAAGGGCCGGCCGTCGTGGCTGAACGTGACCTCCTGCCCGTACGCGAAGTCATCGGCGAGTGTCGGGTATCCGCCGTGCCCCCGCCCGAGCCAGGTGCCGAGGAACCCGACCAGCGGCGCCAGCAGCGCGTGCGGCTCGGGCGCTTCGTCCGGTCGGTGGGCGTCGGGGTACGGGGGCTGCGGGGCGGGATCGAAGGCCATGCGTGCTCTGCTCCTGGGTCGGGGCGGGTGCCGGGGGCAGCCTAGGACCTCGTCGTCGCCGCCGCCCCGGAATGCCGGGGTGGTCATGGACGACATCGCTGGAGCGGGCCCGTTCAGCGCCGTCCGAGGGCAGGCACGGAGGCACGCGTCCGTGGAGCGCGAGGGATGCCTCGCAGGTCAGCGGGTGCGTACCGCCGTCACGGTGAAGCGTTCCACTGCGGCGACATGCCCACCGGTGGAGGCGACCACGGTGAGCACGGGGTCCCGGGCCCCGGAGAAGGGGACCGTGACGTTCCAGGGCTGGTTCTCACCGCCCGCGGAGGTGCAGCACTTGGAGGTTCCCAGTGGCGCGTCGGACGACGGCTGGCGTACCTGGACGTGGATGCTCTCGTCGACTCCGGTGATCCGGCCGCCGGTCGCCAGGGGGGAGCGTACGAGCGCCCCGTACGCCGGTGTGGTCAGGGAGAACGTCGTGTCGTCGGTGCCGACGACCTCCCAGGGGGCGTCCGCGCCGGTGCCGAAGCGCACCATGTGGATCACCGCGGCGGTGCCGCCCTCCGTCCCGGTGGGCGCCACACCGACACGGGCGTGCCTGCCGCTCACCTTGCTCGACGTGACTCTGTCGATCTCCTCGAAGCCCAGGAAGTCGCGGGTGAACGAGAGCGCGGTCTGATCGGGGTCGAGGTGCCACGCCTGGTGACCGCCCGAGCGGTAGGAACGTTCCCACGCCTCGGCCTGGGCGAGCGTGGTGAAGGGCCACACCGGCTGGAGGCCCCACGAGCCCAGCGGCGGCGCGTCGTTGGGAGTCCGCGTCGGTACGGCGGGGGTGGCCGACGAGGTCGGGGGGGCTGCCGTCGGAGGCGTGCCCACGGACGTCGTGGGCGACGGCGCGGGTGTCCCCGGAGCGGCGGTCGCCGATCCCGACGCGCTCGGGGATCCGCCGGCACCGCTGCAGCCGATCAGGGCCAGGGCGGCCGCTGTTGCCGCGGCGAAGTGCCGCAACGGAAGCCAGGTGTTCATACATGCGCCCCAGGAGAGGTGGATCCGGTCGCGGACCGGTGGGTACCGCCATGGTGCCACCAGTTCCGTCGGCGTCACAGACGCTCCGCCGGCAACGAGCCGGAGTGGATCGTCACCACACGGCTCTCGGCGCATCCGTGGTGGCCTGGCGGACACGTCCGGCGACGTGCACCCACCCGGCCGCCGTGTTCTGCTGGAACCATGCGCGGCCCGGCCTTGCGTGCGGCCGCAGGAAGGTGCCTGACATGGGAAAGTACCGGAACGCCGAGGAGTTCGGGCGGCCCGGGGAGGACGGGCGTGGGACCCCGGACTGCCCCGGCCACAGGGACGTCAGCCGCACCACGCGCGAGGGGGACGCCGCCGGTCGGCGCGCAACCGAGGAGACTCCGGCAGCCGAGGAAACCGGACGGGAAAGCGAGGGGTGATTCCGCTACCTGCCCGCACTGGCGCTCCCGGCGCGCCGGGAGCGCGAGTGAGAAGGATGGCGTGCTCCGGGGCACGACCGGGAAGGCCGTCTTCATGACCGTCTACGTCGTCACCATTCCCGGCACCTTCCTCAAGGAGCTCTCCGCGTCGGCCCGCACGGATCTCGTCCGGGCTCTCCGGCCGGCCGACCCACGCACCACGGACTTCGGCGCGGCCGAGGACCTCGACATCCTCACGTTCTATCCGGACTCCCCCGCGTTCAGCCTCCGCCTCGAGGTCGAGGCCCACGACAACGCCTCCGCGGAGGCCAAGGCGCGCGAACTCGCCACGGACGCGCTCAGGTCGGTGGGGGTCTCCGAGGAGGAAGTGCCCCTGGGGCAACCGGTGATCACCGGTATCGACACGGAGTAGGCGTGGGCACGCCGAGTCCTCCCGGCCTCCGACGGCGGGCGTGGTGGTGTGTCACCGGCCTCGACGGATTCTCCGGGAACAGGCGCAGGCGCAGGCCGGTACCGCATCGGCCAAACCGGGTCCGACGCCGTCCCGGGGTCACCCTTCCCGCGTCACCTGCTGTCGGGCCGGCATGAGATGGGCCTGCGCCCCGTGCACCGCGGGCGGTGCTCCGCGGCGCTGTTGCGGGCACTCCGACAGGGGTGGAAGGTGAGATGCGGGCGCCTCGGAGAGGCCCGGACGGCGGACCCCCCGGCACGGTCGACAACGGCACTGCGCGGACCTCAGGTCGGTCCCAACGCCTCTGCGCGCGCTCGGCGCCGATTGGGAGGACGTTCCGCGCGGGCCTTCGCCGCCGTGGACGTTCAGCGCGGGCCTTCAGCGCGGGCCTTCAGCGCGGCACGAGAGTCGTTTCGGTCGCCTTCACACTGGTCCACACCGTCGCTCCGTCGGCGAGGCCGAGTTCGGCCGCGGCCTGCGGGGTGATCTCGGCCACCAGGTCGGGGGCGGCGTCCGAGGTGATCAGGACCCGCAGCCGGCTGCCACTGGCGGTGATCTCGCGGACGGTGCCGCGCCACACGTTGCGAGGGCTGCCGGACGGCCGCTCCCGGTGAACGGAGACGGCTTCGGGAGCGATGATCGCGAGGGCGTCGGTGCCCGGCGGCAGAGGGTCCGCGACGACGAGGGTGCCGCCGTCGGGGAGCCGTAGCCCTTGCGGCACGGTGGTGCCCGGCCAGGCGTTGCGTCCGAGCATGCGGGCGACCCATGGCGAACGGGGGTGGCGGGTGACGTCGGCGGGCGGCGCGTCCTGAATGGCCCGGCCGTCGTCGAGTACGAGGACGCGGTCGGCGAGTGCGACCGCCTCGACCGGGTCGTGCGTGACGATCAGGCAGACGCCTCCGAAGCCGTCGAGGTGGTGGCGGAGCGTGTGCCGGACGTGGGCGCGGGTGGTCTGGTCCAGGGCGGCGAGGGGTTCGTCGAGCAGCAGGGCGCGGGGGCGTGCGGCGAGGGCGCGGGCGAGCGCTACGCGCTGGGCCTGGCCGCCGGACAGTTGGGCGGGTCTGCGGTGCGCGAGGTGCCCCACGCCGAGCCGGTCCAACCATTGCCGGGCCTCGCGCCGTGCGTCGGCGCGGGGCGTGCCGTGGGCGCGGAGCCCGTAGGCGGTGTTGGCGAGGGCCGTGAGGTGCGGGAACAGCGCGCCGTCCTGGGGTACCCAGGCGACCCCCCTTCGGTGCGGCGGTAGTCCGGTGACGTCCGTGCCGCCCAGACTCAGCCGGGCGTGCGCGCGAGGGGTGAGGCCGAGCAGCGCGCGCAGCAGCGTGGTCTTGCCGGCGCCGTTGGGGCCGACCACGGCGATGGTCGTGCCGGGCCCGGCGTCGAGCGTCAGCTGGTTGAAGCCGGTGACGTCGGCGTGCAGGGACCAGACCTCGCTGGTGTCCGCAGGGGACGGAGCGGCGGTCTCGGGGCCGTCCGGGGCGGCGGTTTCGGCCGCGTTCGCGACGACCTGCGCGGCGCGGTCGCGGCCGGTGGGAGTACCGCTCCAGCGTCCCCTGAGCGCGATGAGCACGAGCATCGCGACGGCGAGCAGCAGCAGGGAGACGGAGGTGGCGGCCTCCGGCGCCTCCTGCAGGAGCAGGTACACCTGGAGCGGCAGGGTCTGCGTGGTGCCGGGGAGATTGCCCGCGAAGGTGATGGTGGCGCCGAACTCACCGAGGGCCCGGGCCCAGGTCAGGGCGGCTCCCGCGAGGAGTCCCGGCGCGACCATGGGCAGGGTCACGGTGGAGAACACCCGCGCGGGCGAGGCGCCGAGCGAGGCCGCGGTCTCCTCGTAGCGCGGACGCAGTCCGCCGAGTGCCCCCTCCAGACTGATCACCAGGAAGGGCATCGCGACGAAGGTGGCCGCGAGCACCGCGCCCGAGGTGTGGAAGGGCAGCGTGATGCCGAACCAGTCCTCCAGAGGCGGCCCCAGCACGCCCCGCCGACCGAAGGCGAGCAGCAGCGCGACACCGCCGACGGTCGGCGGCAGCACCATGGGGAGCAGCACCAGGGAACGCACGAACACCTTGCCGCGGAACGGGACGCGGGCCAGGAGCCAGGCGAGTGGCACCCCCAGCAGCAGGGACAACCCCAGTGCCCAGAACGAGACGAGGAGCGAGAGACGCAGCGCCTCCACCGTGCCCGGGGTCGTCAGATGGTCCGCGAGTTCGCCCCACTGCGTACGGGCGAGGATGCCGACGAGGGGCAGCAGCAGGAACGCCACGGCGAGCAGGGCCGGGACCGTCAGGGCGAGCGGCGGGTGGGAACGGTGGCCTGTGCGGCGACGGAGCTGTGGCATCGGCGTGGTCCAGGGGCAAGGAGGCGGTCCAGGGCGAGGCGGCGGGTGGCGGGCCGCCCGTGGGCTCGTGAGCGGGCTGCCCCCACGACGGCGCCGGGCGTCAGGGGCGCTGGAAACCGGCGTCCCCCAGGATCTTCTGCGCCTCGGGCGAGGAGAGCCATGCCACGAACGCCCCGGCCGCCTCGGCGTTCTTCGAGGTCTTCAGGGTGGCGGCCGGATACTCGGCGATGGCGTTCTGCTCGTCGGGGATCTCGACGGCGTCGACCTTGCCCGGTGCGGTGGCTGCGTCGGTCCTGTAGACGAGCCCGGCGTCGGCCTCGCCGAGCTCGACCTTGCTCAGCACGGCACGCACGCTGGGCTCCTGCGAGACCGGCTTCACGGTGATCTTCTGGGCGTCCAGGATCTTCCGGCTGTAGCGCCCGACGGGGACCTCTGGTGCCGCGAGCACGACCTTCAACCCGGGATCGGCCAGGTCCTCGAGGCCGTCGATCTCCTCCGGATTGCCCTCGGCCGTGGCGATCACGAGCCGGTTCCCGGCGATGACCTCCGGCGTACCGGTGTCGGCCCTGAGGCGCTCCATGGTCTTGGTGTCGGCGGTGACCAGGGCGTCGGCCGGCGCACCCTGCTCTACCTGCGCGGCGAGTTCCTGCGACCCGGCGAAGGAGAAGGTGATCCGCGTGCCGGGGTGGGACTTCTCGTAGGCGGCGCCGGCGGTCCTGAACACGTCGGTGAGGGAGGCGGCGGCCAGAACCGTGAGGTCGGCCTTGGAGGCGCCGCGGGCGGACGGTGCGGCCCGGGCGCCGCTGTCGGAGTTCGCGGTGTCGCTGCCGCATGCGGCGAGCGGCACCAGGAGGGCTGCCGTCAGGACCGAGGCGGCCCCGCGGCGTCGGGCGAGGGTGAGGGGCATGGGGCTGGCTCCTGGAGGACGGGGTCGGCGCGTCGGCCGTCGGTGGGGCCGCGCCGAGCCGGGACGGCGACGTCACCGTGGTGCGCGAGGCTCAGCTGCGGTCGATGTACACGCTGGTCGACTTGACACGGGCGGTGGCCTGCATGCCGACCTCGAGTTCCAGTTCCTCGACGGCCTCCCTGGTCAGCAGCGACACCAGCCGGTGCGGCCCGGCCTGGATCTCCACCTGTGCGGCGACGTCGCCGAGTTTCACGGCGGTGACGATGCCGGGGAAGGCGTTGCGGGCGGAGGTGTACGAGGTGTCCTCCTCCGCTCCGTCGGACTGTGCGAGCTCGATGGAGAAGGCGGCCAGGTCCCGGCCGTCGATGAGGCGCCGCCCGCCCTCGTCGCGATGGGTCGCGATCCGGCCGGCGTCAGCCCAGCGGCGTGCGGTGTCCGGGCTGACGCCGAGCAGCCGCGCCGCCTGTCCGATGGTGTAGGACTGCATGTGCGCCACGATAGAGCTCTCAGCCTCTTATCTGCAAACTTTTCATGCGATGCACTTGGCATGTGCGAGATGCGCTGGAGGAGCGAACGACGCCACGGGACCACGGCACTCGGGACTCCCCGACCATGAAGCGCCGGGCGCCCGGATCCGACGGCTGGGCGCACCCCGGTCGCGTCACCGTCGCGCGACAGGACACCGGAGGCGCCGTGGGTACGCCACGGCCGACCGCCGGTCACGGGCCGCTGCCGTATCGCCGACCGCTGCGGGTCGGGCCGCCTCGGGTCGGGCCGCCGCCGGTCGCGGGCGGCCGCCGCAGAGTTGCGGAGCCAGGCCCGCAACGGGCTCACGCAGCGGTCGGACCGTGGCCGGCCGGTACCGCCTCCTCGGGCGCGACCGGTTCGGGCGGCGTGCCGTCACCGAAGGGCGTTCCACCCAGGGCCGCGCGGTCGTGCGGCTCGAGCCAGTTCGACAGGTCCGGGCCGGCCGGCACGATTCCGGTCGGATTGATGTCGCGGTGCACCACGTAGTAGTGCCGTTTGATGTGGTCGAAGTCGACCGTGTCACCGAAGCCCGGCGTCTGGAACAGGTCCCGTGCGTACGCCCACAACACCGGCATCTCCGAGAGTTTCCGCCGGTTGCACTTGAAGTGGCCGTGGTAGACGGCGTCGAAGCGCACCAGCGTGGTGAACAGCCGTACGTCGGCCTCCGTGACCGAGTCGCCGACGAGGTAGCGCGACCGCTCCAGCCGGTCCGCGAGCCGGTCGAGGCGCATGAACAGAGGTTCGTACGCGGCGTCGTACGCCTTCTGGGAGCCGGCGAACCCGGCCCGGTAGACCCCGTTGTTCACGTCCTTGTAGACGGCCTCGTTCACCGCGTCGATCTCCGGACGCGACGCGGGCGGGTACAGCTCGGGAGCGCCCGCGCGGTGGTACGCCGCCCACTCGAGGGACATGTCGATCGTGATCTGCGCGAAGTCGTTGGTGACCACCTTGCCGGTCGTCACATCGACGATCGCCGGGACGGTGACGCCCCGGTCGTAGCCGGGATCCCCCGCGAGGTACGCGTCCTGGAGCCGCTCGATGCCGAGGACCGGGTCACGTCCGCCCGGGTCGAGGTCGAAGGTCCAGCTGCGCTCGTCGTGCGTGGGCCCGGCGATGGCCATCGGCAGCGCCCGCTCCAGGCCGAGGAGCCTGCGCACGATCACCGCGCGACTGGCCCACGGGCAGGCGCGACTGACCACCAGGCGGTAGCGGCCCGCCTCCACCGGGAAGCCCTCACGTCCGTCGGCGGTGATCCTCGTGGTGATGTACCGACTGTCCCGCGCGTATTCCCCGCCGGGGTTCACATAGCTCATCTGATCGCACTACCCGCAGGCGGCCTTGACGAACGCCTGCGCGGACCTCGGACGGACGCGGCCGGCGCCTTCGGCCCCGCACCGGCTCTGTCCGCCGGCCTCCCGCCCCATTCGCCCCCTGGGCGCACACCACTCCCCCGTCCATCGGGTTCTGATGCGCCGACGGGATCCCCTGTGACGCGCCTGTGACAGTCGACGGACATCGCGGTGAAATCGGACCCGCAATCTATTTGGAAAGAGGGCAAAACGCACTCTTCGGGCATATGCCCACTCTGCTTCCGAGGGTGTGAGCAGTGAGGACCGAGCCGATCTCGCCGGAGGAAATCCCATGAGCCTCACCCTCACCACCCCGGACGTCGAGACCCCCGCCCTGGCCCCGCGTGAGCGCGAGACTCTGCGACATATCGCCGCAGGACGCACCTACGTGCAGACCGCCCGCCACATGGGCCTGTCCAAGCACACCGTCGACGCCTATCTCCGGCGGATCCGAGCCAAGCTCAACATCAACACCACCGCGGAACTCACCCGACTGGCCATCTCCCTCGGTCTGTGACGCCCCGGCGACGGCACCGACCACGACGAAGACGACGACCAGGGGCTGCGTTCGTCGGCGGTCCCCCGGCATCGAGCCGGGGGACCGCCGACGAACGCAGCCCCTGCCGGCCGAGTGGCCCGTGCCTCCGCGCCCCTCAGGGTCCCGCGGAACCGGTCGGACTCTCCACCGCCAGAAGGTGCGGGCGCTTGGCGGTGCGCTCGTCCCCGGACGACCGGCCGCGCAGGCGTCTGCCCAGCCAGGGGCCGAGATACCCGGCGGCCCAGCGGAACTCCGCGGCGGCCGCCCGCCACCCCGCAGGGAGGGGAGCGACCGGAGGGGGCAGGGCGAGCGTCCAGGTGTCGTCGCTGCCTGGGAGCGCGAGGGCCTGCGCCATGGCGGCGGCGATCCGCTGATGGCCGAGGGGGCTGGCGTGGAGCCGGTCCGGGCTCCACAGCCTCGGGTCGGCGACGACGGGATGGTGGCCGGTCTCGGCGACCACCACGCCGTGGCGCCGGGCCGCGCGGCGAACGCCGTCGTTCAGGGCGGTCACACGGGAGCCGAGCGGCCGGGCGAGCGGGATGACGCGTGCTATGTCGGGGAAGGTGAGGGTGGCGACACGGGCACCCTCCGCGGTGAGCGCCGCGAACATCGCCTCGAGGTGACCGGTGACCTCGTCGGCGTCGAACCGCGGCCGCAGCAGGTCGTTGACCCCTGCGACGACGGTGACGAGGTCGGGGCGCAGGGCGAGGGCCGGAGCGAGCTGCCCGGCGCGGACCTCGCCGGCCAGGCGTCCCCGTACGGCCAGGTTCGCGTACCGCAGACCGGGGTTGTGCCGTGCGAGCTGCTCGGCGAGCCGGTCGGCCCACCCTCGGAGCCCGGCCACGTCGTCGCCGTCCCCCAGGCCCTCGGTCTGGCTGTCACCCAGCGCCACGTAGCGGAGCAGGCGCGGTTCGGCACCAGCCACAGGCATCCCCTCCTCGCCGTACCCGTCCCCCACGAACAGTGGAGGGAACAGGGTCAGCATAGTCATGAATATGACTATGCACATTCATGAGCATCAGGGTGTCCGCGTGGAACGCAGGGCCTGTCGGGGGATTCCATGGGCGGGAGCGCGTGTGCACTGCGGGGACCCACTCACCGGCCGGAGCGCCGGGACGGCGGCACGTCGCCGCCGTCCTGCGGCGCGGGACCGTGGTCGGGTGGCGGCCCGGCGCGGCCCTCGACGTCGCGGGCGTCGGCCTTCTCGGTGATGCGCAGGACGGCCCGGCAGCCGAGGGTGACGGCGCTGAGCGTCCAGGCGTTCTCCAGGACGAAGGGCCACCAGGGCGCCGTCGGTCGGGCGATTGCCTCGACGGCAGTCAGGAGCACGGCCGTGGTGAGTACGCCGCACAGCACCCACTCGGCGACGCGGGTCCCACGGGTGCGGCCGGGGACTCCGTCCGGCGGGTCGTCCGTCTTCATGCGGCGGTTCCTCCGGTTCGTGCCCGAGCGGGTCTCGCTGTCGGCCGTGCGGAACCCCGGCGGCCACACGGTGCGCGGGTCGCTCCCTCCGGGACGCCATGTGATGGGTTGCCCGACGGCAACGGCGCAAACGCGGGGGCCGTCAACGAATGCGTCACCAGCCGCAACTGGGACCCGGCGACTCCACTGACCTGCGAGTCCGGCGGCCCGGACACCGGGGAACAGGTGGCCCACCGGCACAGTGTCAGCGCCGTGCGACCGCCGGTTCCAGACCGCCGGGGCCTCTTCCACAAGGAAGGCGTCTGCTGGCGGCGCTGCTGGAGGGGGCGGGTGACGACGAGCGGTGCGGTCCCGGCGCGGGCGGGGAAGTCGCGGCGTCCCGGCCTGTCCGCCGACCTCCCGCCCGGGGTGCTCGGGGCGGGCGCCCCGGGCGCGCGTCGGGAGAGTCTGTGCTCCCTGTTCGTCAGATACGGGCGTTTAGTCGCGTAAGTGGTGCTCTGGGTGCCTGGTCCCGGCAGGGTGGCGGTCGTGGACGAGGCTCCGGTCGTCGGGGCCTTGCCGGACATGAAGGAGCAGGATGCGAGGCTTGAAGGCTCTCGGAGCAGGCGCGCTGGCGGTGGCGCTGGTGTCGGGCGTGGGCTGGGCGGCGCAGGCGTCGGACAGTCGGACGGCTCCGGCGAGCGGGCAGGAGTCCCGGGCTGCGGCTGTCGACGGGTACCAGTTGGTGAAGCTGCCGAACGCGAACGTGCCCAACTTCCAGCGGCGGACGGTGCACTGCCCGGCGGGGAAGGTCGCCATCGGCGGCGGCGCGGAGGCGCAGGGCAACGACGCCGTCCTGGTCGGGTCGTTCCCGACGGAGGACGAGCGGGGCTGGGTCGGCCTCGGACGTCAGAACGCGTACGGCAACGTGGGCATCTCGGTGTACGCGATCTGCGCGAACGCCTGATCCTCCCCGTCGCCACTGCGCCCCGTCCCTCCGAGGGCGGGGCGCAGCACTGTCCGACAGTCCGCCGGGTCCGCGGTACGGCGGGCAGCCGCTTCCCGGCCGAGTCGGCATCCCGGCTCAACGGGGCGGGGCGGACTGCCGGGCGCGAGCATCGCGCGCCGTCGCTGGGCAGGGGCCCGAGCACCGCCAGGAGCGCACCGCCACGGGCGGAAAGGCGCGGCTGCCGCCGTACTGCGGACCGATGAACGTCCAGGACACCGTTCCCCGTCCCATGGGCAGCGTCCTCGAGGACGCCCAGCCACCAAGGGCCCGGGCTCGGGAACGGGTCCGCCGCCCTCTCAGGCGCGCGCGGCGTTCTCGGCGATGCTCGCGACGATCTGGTCGAGGAGCGGCGCGGGCAGGTCGTGGCCCATCGCGTCGATCGGCAGGTACGTCGAGTCTGCGAGCGCGGCGTGGGTCGCCTCGCCGCCGGCGATCTTGATCAGTGGATCTTCCGCCCCGTGGATCACCAGCGCCGGGAGCGAGAGTTCCCGGAGGCCCTTCCTGCGGTCAGGAGCGATCATGGCTGCGGTCACCTGGCGTGTTCCCCCGTCGGGGTTCTTCGCGCGGTCGTATGCCTGGGTCGCCAGCGCGAGGCGGCGCTCGCGCTCGCTGTCCGCGTACGTCTTCGAGCCGATGGTCGCGTACAGGCCGGCGATCTGCTCGATGGCGGCCTCGCGATCCGGCGGAAGCGGCCTGGTCAGCTCCTCCAGCACCTCGCCGTCGGCCATACCGATGCTGATGTGCGGCGTGCTCATGATCGAGCACAGGCTGAGCACGCGCGACGTGTACTCGATCGCCAGGAGCTGGGCGACCATTCCGCCCATCGAAGCGCCGACGACGTGCGTCCGCTCGATGCCGAGATGGTCGAGCAACTCGACCGTGTCACGCGCGATGGCGCGCAGGTAGTACTGGCTCGGGGCCTCTTTCCATTCGGTCAGGCCACTGTCGCGGTTGTCGGGGCGAATCACCCGGTAGCCCCGCTCACCGAGCGCGTCGACGATCTCCTGCGGCCAGTGGATCAGCTGCGAGCTGAGCCCCATGATCAATACCAGCGGCTCCCCCGACGGGTCTCCCTCGTCGCGGAAGCACATCCTCACCGTCGACAGTTCCGCGAACTGATCGCGCTCATCGCGCATGGCATCCTCCTTCAGCAGTCGAACCCCCTGCCAACGGACGGCGCCTGCGCCCCGCGCGTGGAGGTTCCTCCACGCCGGGCGCGGCATCGCACCAGAAGGCAGAATCGAGCGGGCCCCGCGGCCCGCTCCACGACAACGAGTAATCGATCAAGAAGACACGCTCTTCGGGGAGCCTGACGAACGCCTCCACCGCGGCATCCGTGAGCCCGGGTCGGCGGCACGCGGGTCACCCGGGCCCGCCGGCGCCCGGTGGCGCGGGGCGTCGGTTCCTCGCTCCGCGACTGCGCGACTCAGCCCGGCGCCACGGCTCAGCTCCTCCTCCGGCTTCGTAGCCCGGCGAATCAGCGGCGTACCCCCGGCCCGGTTGCGTCAGAGCGCCCGACGCGCCTCGCCGACGGCACGATCGCGGAAGGGCCTGCGCAGGTCACGCAGATGGGCAAGGTCGTCGGGCGGCGGGGTGTCGGGCCGGTGGAAGAGCGGAGCCTGGTCGACGGCCGCAGCCGGGGCGTCGGTCAGATGGAAGCGCTCACGCAGCCGGTGGTAGAACTCCAGGGGTGCAAGGCGCGCCAGACGCAGCCGGTACGACGCACGGTAGGCGGCGACCCAGTCCCCGGGTTCCAGCACGCCGCGGTGCTGTCCGTCGATGCTGACGGCCACCCGACCCGAATGCGGCAGCACGCGCATCGCGATCGCTTCGTCGGCCGCGGCGACGACCGTCCTGCCGAAGGCCATGTGGGGAGCGACCGGCGTGAAGACGATGGCGTCGGTAGCCGGGTCCACCACCGGCCCTCCGGCTGCGAAGCTGTAGGCGGTGGAACCGGTCGGGGTGGCCACGATCACCGCGTCGGCCGAGTAGGAGGCGAGCAGCTGCCCGGCCAGATAGACGGCCACACTCGCCTGCCGGTCGCGGGCGAGCTTCTCCAGGACGACGTCGTTCACCGCGGTGACGTCCAGCGCGACGCCCCAGTCCACCGCTTCCACCTCGTCCGGGCGCACGGCCGGGGCCGGGAGCGCGGGACCGCGGCCGTAGCACAGCAGCGTGTCCAGGCCCACCGGCGTGCGGAGCGGGCGTGACGCACGCAGGGTCAGCACCATACGGTCCTCGATCACGGCCTCGTCGCCGTGCAGGACGTCGAGGGCCTCCTCGACCTGGTCGGTGGTGATCTCGGTGAGAAAGCCGACCCGGCCCACGTTCACACCCAGGACGGACGCGCCGTCCTTGGCCGCGATACGGGCGCCTCGCAGGAAGGTGCCGTCGCCCCCGAACGTGATGATCACCTCCGGGTGGCCCGCGGCGTCGGCCTCCGCCTGGCCCCCGCGCCTCGGTTCGCCCTCCCGCCACACGTCGATGTCGGTGCAGCTCACGCCGTGTGCGGCAGACCATGCCCGGGCCGTCCGCGCCGCCGCGACGGCGGCGGGACGGCCTTGGTGGACGACCAGTCCCAGCCGGTTCAAGGGCATCGCCTTCCACGCTAGACCGCTGGCTGCCACCGCGCAGAAGCACCGGCCGGGACGCCGGCGGGGGTCTGCCCGGCCGTGCCGTCGAGTGCTTTCCCGCAGCGAACGGAATGCACCTTGCGTCTCGCAAGAGCCGGTCGGTCCCGGGAGGTGCCGTCGGCATCCCGCTCCGGTCTCGACGACGGCGTGGTGAACGCCTCGGGTGGGGACTTCGTGCGGGCCTGTGTCAGTCGGGTGGTGCATGATCGGCGCGTCGGTTCTCCGAGGGGTGGAAGGCACCATGGCGATCACGAACGAGCGGGTGGCGAGGCACGCGTTTCTGCGGCAGCTGTACACGGACGCGTACTTTCCGGATCACCTCGTCGACAAGGGCAGAGCGATCCTCCTGCGGCTCTGTGAACGGATCGAGGCGGATCTGCCGTCGGATCTGGCGGGCCTGTACGGGCTCGCTCACGCGTCGACGGAGGAATTCAACCTGCTGGAGGCGGAGTTCGCGGCGGACGGGAGCGAGTTCGAGACGGTGGCCCGGGAGGAGATCGCCGAGAACTTCCGGTTCGTTGCGTCGGCGTACGGTTTCGCGGACGCGGACGTGGAGGAGTTGATCGCCCCCAGGGACTGGTGAGCGGTCGCGGAGGCGGATCAGGCCCCCAGGCCGAGAAGCGCCACCTCGAGCGGCAGAACGGGTCGTGCGGGGAGGGCCGGCGGCTCCTCGCCGCGGCCGGTGTGCGTGGGGCGGACCGCACGCAGGGCGTCGATGCCGTCGGCCGCCCACTGCGCCTCGGTCGGCGGGAGCGACAGCGTCATCCGCCTGCCGTCGGCGAGTACGGTCTCCACCTTCGCCGGGTCCTTCTCCCCCATGACAGATCTCCTCGGTAGACATCGCACGCGCATCAAGGACCGTCGGTCTCCCCCTTAATGACGTTCGAGTGCCGGAACAGGTTCCCGAAGTCCGTTCCCCGCCCGCGGACGTGGTACGCCGGCCCGGGCGGCGAGAAGGCGGGCCGTGGAGGAACCTGCCTGTTAGAGGCGGCGGGGACGGGGCAGAGGGGATCGGGACGATCTTGGTATGAGCCGATCCCGAATGAGGTGAGCGCTGCACATGACGATACCCGTCCGGCGTCCGCGGTCCGCCGATCGAGCCGTCTTCAGCATGCGGCAGACGATTCTGTGGTTCGCCCTGACAGCGGCCGTGCTCTGCGGGTGCGGACTGATGCTCAAGTCGCTGGTGAAGGCAGCCGGTGTGGGCGGCGCGCTCGGTGGTGTCGCGCTGATCGGCACGGCCTTCGCGCTCCTCGGGCTGCGAGGTGCCGGCAGCGGGCGGCGGGCCGTTCCACGCCCGGAGCCCGTACCGGAGGAGCAGCCCGTACCGGAGGAGCAGCGGGAGACCGAGTCGGTGACCGGCACCGAGTGGGCCGGGGCGAGGACGGCACGGGCCGGGAGCGGCCAGGACTTCGCGGCGATGGACGCCGAGGCGTTCGAGCTGGCGATCGCCGGCCTGTGCGAGCGCGACGGCTGCACGGACGTCGAGGTGGTCGGTGGCAGTGGGGATCTCGGCGCCGATGTGCTGGCCGTCGCGCCGGACGGGCGACGTGTGGTCATCCAGTGCAAGCGGTACGGGCCCGTCAACAAGGTCGGTTCGCAGGACATGCAGCGCTTCGGCGGCACCTGCTTCGCCGTGCACGAGGCGGACGTCGCCGCCGTTGTGACCACGGGTGGCTTCACCGGCCCCGCAGCGGACTACGCGGATCAGTGCGGCATCCTCTGTCTGGATCAGACCGCTCTCAGCGCATGGGCCGACGGCACGTCCCCCGCCCCGTGGCACGGCGGCAACCCCTGATGCGTGCGGTGACGCGATCGTCTCGCGGAGGTGGCCGCACGACACCCGTGTTCGCCTGCCGCGCCGTGGCGGTGGTGTGACACCGCGATTTCCCAATGGGTCCGTTGCGGTGTCACACCACACCCCGGCGTTGCCGCCGCCTGTGCGCGGGGGTCGCCGTACCCGGGCTCCGGCCCGTCCCCCCGGTCCGTGCCCGTGCATGCTCCACGGGACATTGCGCCTACTCCGGCCGTGCCCCCTCAAGTCACCGCGTTCGTCCCGGTGTTTCGGGGGCAAGCGAGCGGCATGAACGCACGCGCATTGACATTCCGGAGCCGCACGGTGGCACACCGCGCGGCACGCAGCGACGCGGTGGAGACCGGAGCACGCTGGGGACTCGCGGCACGCGGACTGATCTATCTGCTCATCGGTGTGCTCGCCCTGCAGGTGGCTTTCGGGTCGGACGGCGGCCGTGAGGCCGACCGCGGCGGCGCACTGGAGGAGCTGTCCGCGCAGCCCTTCGGCGCGGTTCTGCTGTGGGCCGTGGGCGTCGGTCTGATCGGCATGGTGCTCTGGCGGCTGTCGGAGGCAGCGTTCGGAGCGGCCGGCCCCGACGGACGCAAGGCCCGCAAGCGCGCCCTGTCGGCGGCGCGTTGTGTCATCTACGCCTTCGTCGCCTACTCGGTGCTGGCCTTCGCCGTGGGCGAGCGGGGCTCGGGTTCGAGCGACCGGCAGTCGCGGGACGTCACCGCCCGAGTCCTCGAACTTCCGGCCGGCCAGTGGATCGTGGGTCTCGGCGGTGTCGGGATCGCGTGCGCGGGTGTGTGGATCGGTGTGCGTGCCGCTCTGCGGAAGTACCGCAAACACCTCAGGACGGGGGCCATGGGCCGGCGGTCCCGGCAGGCCGTGGATGTGACGGGCGTGGCCGGCGGTGTCGCCCGGGGTCTGGTCTTCGCGGTGGCGGGAGGTTTCGCCGCTCGTGCGGCGATCACGTACGACCCGTCCGACGCGAAGGGGCTCGACGACACGCTCCGCACCTTCGCCACGACGGCCGCGGGCCCCTGGCTGCTGGTCGCGACGGCCACCGGGCTGGTCCTGTTCGGTGTCTTCTCGTTTCTGATGGCCCGGTGGCGCAGGGTCTGAGACCGGCCGGCCGCGCCTCGGTCCGTGCTTGTGCCACCGGGGCATCGGGGGCGCGGGTTGCGACGCCGTCGCGGAACGGTCCATCGCGATCGTCGCGGGAAGGACCCCTTCCCGACGACTGACGGGCGCGGGCGGGTCTCCCCGTCCTGCGGGTGCTTATTCCTTCGGGGGCCCGCATCCGCCCGAGCCGACGGGCCGCGCACACCGTCGCCCCCACCGCACGCCTCCCGGCCCCGCCCCGCGGCAGACGGCCGATGGCCGACGCCGGGGGGCGGGGCCGGGAGGTCAGCGCACGAGGTAGAGGGTGAAGGAGCCGCCCTGCTCGGCGATGCGGCCGATGTGGGCGTGGCCGCGCGCGGTCCGGTAGACACCCGTACCGCCGGTGACGGCCACATCGAAGTCGCTGGGCGGGGTGCCCACGGGAGTGGTCTTGAGGTGCTGCCAGGTCACCTGGCCGAGGGGGAGGCTGAACGTGCCGGTGCAGTGCGTGGTCGCGGGTGCCACCCGGGTGCAGACGGCGGCTTCGGTGCCGTAGCTCCGTCCGTTGCGGAAGAGATCGGCGGTGATGACGATCTGGTCGCCGATCCCCGGTCCGGGGGTTCCGTTGTCGACCATCGTCGTTCCCGTGCCGGTCGACGTCAGACTGATGACCTGGACGCGGGTCTGTGCCGCGGTGCGGTACGGGTCGGAGGGGTTGTCGGATGCGGAGACGGGGCTGACGAAGACGGCCACGGACAATGCCGCAGCCGCCACCACACCCCACTTGGGAAGGGAAAGCATGTTCTCCTCGCCTGATGCCGTCGGCTCCTCGGGTGCGGCACAGAATCGCCTCCGGCCTGACGTGGATTCAATTCCGAAACACTGAGAACGTGCCCGTTCATCCGTCCGGCTGCCCCGGCACGGGCCCCTTTCCGCCCCGGCGCCCGGCCGGGGCCCTCTCGCCGCCCGGGGCGCCGTGGGTCAGTGGCTGCCGGAGAGTTCGCCGGTGAGTTTGCCGTGGAGGTCGGCGCTGGGGTCGTTCAGGCCGGTGATCTCGACGGTCTTGCCACGCTGGGCGTACTTGGTCTCGACGGCGTCGAGCGCGGCGACGGAGGAGGCGTCCCAGACGTGTGCTGCGCTGAGGTCGATGACGACCCTGTCCGGGTCCCCTGCGTAGTCGAACCGGCCGACGAGGTCGTTGGACGAGGCGAAGAACAGCTCGCCGGTGACCCGGTACACCGCCGTGGTGCCATCGGGGTCCGTCACGGCGGTGACCTCGGCGAGGTGGGCGACGCGCTTGGCGAAGATGACCATGGCGGTGATGGAGCCGACCACCACGCCGACGGCGAGGTTGTGAGTGGACACCACACAGGCAACGGTGATCACCAAGACGGCGATCTCGCCGGCGGGCATCCGCTTGAGGGTCTTCGGCGCGATGGAGTGCCAGTCGAACGTCGCGAACGACACCATGATCATGACGGCGACCAGGGCGGCCATGGGGATGTCGGAGACGACCGGGCCGAAGACGATGCACAGCACCATCAGAAACGCGCCCGCGAGGAAGGTCGACAGGCGGGTGCGGGCCCCGGAGACCTTCACGTTGATCATCGTCTGGCCGATCATGGCACAGCCGCCCATGCCGCCGAAGAAGCCGGTGACGATGTTGGCGATGCCCTGGCCGATGGACTCGCGGGTCTTGCTGGAGTGGGTGTCGGTGATCTCGTCGACCAGCTTCGCGGTCATCAGCGACTCCATCAGGCCGACCAGCGCCATCGCGAACGCGTACGGGGCGATCGTCGTCAGCGTGTCCAGGGTGAACGGCACGTCGGGCAGCCCCGGCACCGGCAGCGAGGACGGCAGTGCGCCCTTGTCGCCCACGGTCGGCACCGCGACGGCCGCGCCGACGGTGATCACGGTCAGGATGACGATCGAGACGAGCGGTGCCGGGATCACGGTGGTGATCTTCGGGAAGAACACCATCATGGCGAGGCCGCCCACGATCAGCGGGTACACCGCCCACGGCACGTCGGTCATCTCGGGGACCTGGGCCATGAAGATCAGGATGGCCAGCGCGTTGACGAAGCCCACCATCACCGAGCGCGGGATGAACCGCATCAACCGGGCGACCCCGAGCGCACCCAGGACGACCTGGAAGGCACCGGCGAGGATGACGGCGGCGATCAGGTGGCCCAGACCGTGCTCGCGGTTGAGCGGGGCGATGACGAGAGCGACGGCGCCGGTCGCGGCCGAGATCATCGCCCGCCGGCCGCCGACGATCGAGATCACCACGGCCATGGTGAAGGAGGCGAAGAGGCCGATCGCCGGGTCGACACCGGCGATGATCGAGAACGAGATCGCCTCGGGGATCAGGGCGAGGGCGACGACCAGGCCGGCGAGGACCTCGGTGCGCCAGACCCTCGGGTCGGAGATCCAGTCGGGCTTCAGGCCGCGCGGACGCGCGGCCGGGGACACAGCAGTGGCAGCAGAAGACAAGGGAGAAGGAACCTGTCGTGCTCGGGCACGCCCTGCGTCGGGCCGGGGCGTGCGGGAGGATGCAGAGAGGCCGGGGCGGCACCCCGCGGGGCGGCTCCGCGCCATGCGGAACCCGAGGTCGGAGAAGGGCGGAGCGGGCCTGCGGCCCTACCTCACACCCGGGGGCGAGGCGTCACGGCGGGCAGGCGGCGGCGCCGGGCATCAGGGGCTCGCGCACACTTCTCTCCTGCGGGAACTCGGATCCTCGCCGGGGGCGCCATCGGCCCCGACACGGCAACGGCGAGGGAACGGAAGGCCGCCCTCACCACCGACAACCCTACCCTAACGTTAGAGTAGGGACCGGCGGCGCCCATCCGGGCCGAGACCGCCGACGGCGAGAAGGGCCGGAGGATCACGGGCGTGGACGGCAAGCACATGCAGATCGGCGAGGTCGCCGCGCGTACGGAGTTGTCCCTGCGCACGATCCGGCACTACGAGGAGACCGGCCTGGTCATTCCCTCCGCCCGCTCCCAGGGCGGCTTCCGCCTCTACACCGAAGCCGACGTCGCCCGGCTCATGGTCATCCGCCGTATGAAGCCACTCGGCTTCACCCTGGAGCAGATGCGCGACCTGCTGGAGGCCACCGACCGCCTCGACGCCGGCACCACCCTCGAGACCGACGAGCGCGAAGCCCTTCTGCAACGCGTACGGAGCTACCAGCAGGCCGCCACCGAGCAGGTGGAGAAGCTGCGCGTCCAACTGGCCCGCGCCGAGGACTTCGCCGCCACCCTGGGCGCTCGCCTGGAGCAGAACGCTCCGGCCGGGTAGCGGGCGCAGGCCCCGGAGCGCGCGTGCCGGCGCGCTCGCGCGGGACCGCTCCCGGCCCTGTCCCGCTCCCGGGGCGAGCGGGTGGGCGCCTGCCGCCCCGTCCGTTCGCGTCTCCCGGCCTGCGCCCTCGTGGAAGAGGGCGCGGAACGACGCATCGGGACAGCGGGCCGAGGCCCGGACGGGGGCCGGCTGCTGAGGGCGGACGGGCGGTGGACGCCTCGACCGACCGTGGCGGCTCCCGGGCGCGTCGGCGCACGCGTGCGCCGGGCGATGAGGGGCATACGTCGTCCAGGACCCCTCGGGAGGGACAACGATGGAAATCTCCGGCATCCTCAGCGCAATCGTGATCGGCATCGTCATCGGTGTGCTCGGACGGCTCGTGCTGCCGGGGCGGCAGCGCATCGGCATCCTGTGGACGATCCTCGTCGGCATCGCCGCCGCACTGATCGGTACGGCGGTCGCCGCGGCGCTCGGTGTCGCGGACACCGACGGCGTCGACTGGATCGAATGGCTCATCCAGATCGGCCTCGCCGCTGTCGGTGTCGCCGCCCTCGACCGTGCCAAGGCGTTGCGCTGAGTCGACTTCCACGCGCCTGGGCCCCTGCGGATCGGATCCGCAGGGGCCCAGGCGTGCGCGGGCGTCCGGTTACCGGGTGTTCCGTGGACGGACGGAGCCGGGGCGGCTCACGGCCGGATCTCGTACACGGCGTTGAAGCCGGTCTGCGCGGCCTTACGGAAGCGGGTGAAGCCCGCCTCCGCGGCGATCTCGCGGATCACCGTCTCACCGGCCTGGGCGCCGAGGGCGTAACCGCCCGGCTGCGACAGACCGTTCGGCACGCACAGGAACGTGGAACCGCTGTAGAACAGCCGTCCGACGGGGTTGAGGTTGTCCTCGACGCGGTCGGAGGCAGCGGGCTCGACCAGCAGCCAGGTGCCGTCCGGAGCCAGGGCCTGGCGCACCCGGCGCGCGGCGCCGACCGGGTCGCCCATGTCGTGGAGGCAGTCGAACATCGTCACGAGGTCGTATCCGGTGCCGCTGAAGGTCTGCGCCGTGGCCACCTCGAAGGACACGCGGTCCGAGACACCCGCCTCGGCGGCCTTCTTCCGGGCCAGCTCGACCGACTGGGTGTGGTAGTCGGAGCCGGACACGGTGGTACGTGGGTAGGCCTCCGCGATGAGCAGCGACGACGAGCCCAGGCCGCAGCCCAGGTCGGCGACCCGGCCGGCCGCGCTCAGCTTGGCGTCGACCCCGTCCAGCGCCGGAATCCACGTACGGACGAGCTCGGCCGCGTATCCGGGCCGGTAGAACGCGTCGCATCCGATGAAGACGTCCTCGTCGTGCTCGTGCCAGCCGACCCCCTCACCCGTACGGAACGCCTCGGTGATCCGCTGCTCGGCCCGCAGATATCCCAGCACCACGCGGAACGCGGCAGCCAGATTGGGGCCCTCCGGGTCGGCGAGGCAGTACGCCTGCTCCTCGGTCAGCGAGAACGTCCCGGTCCCGGGGTCGTAGTCGACGTAGCCGCCCGCCGCCTGGCCGCACAGCCATTCGGTCAGATACCGCTGGTGGCACCCGGTGCGCTCGGCGAACTGCTCCGGGGTCGCCGGGCCGTCCGCGAGGGCCTGGTAGAGGCCGAGTCGGTGGCCGATCACCACGGAACCCGCGGCACCGGTGGCACCCAGGTCGCTCACGAACCGCTCCAGGAACGCCGTCACGTTGTCCTGATCCATCACTGGCTCCTTTCCCTCCGCGACCGGCCCGTACCGGCCACGGCAGAAAGCCTCGGCGCGTCGCCTGTCACGGCTCTCGCACGGACTATCGTCGAGCTAACAGGCACATCCCGGTTCCCGGGCCTCGTCCTCGTGACCGGGGTCGTCCCCGTGACCGGGGTTCGCCCGCGGCCCGCTCGTGGTGACCGGTCCGCCGGCGAACCGCTCGCACTCGCTGCCCGGTCGTGTTCCCCGTCCCCTCACCGTCTTCCTCCGTCCCTTCCGCTTCTCGTCCTCGTACCGGGGGGTCCCATGGCAGTCGGGTGTCCGCCGCCGTCGGTCCGGGTGGAGGTGCTCGGGCCCCTGCGGCTCCTCGTCGACGGCGCCGGCGTGGAGGTGCCCGGGCCGAAACGGCGGGCCGTGCTCGCACTGCTCGCCCTCGCCGAAAGCCGGATCGTCACGGTCGACCGTCTCGTGGACGCGCTGTGGCCCTCGCAGGTACCCGATTCCGGCCGCCAGGCCCTGCACAACCACGTCTCCCGGCTGCGCGGGCACCTCGGCGCCGCCTCGGACCGGCTCGAGACCCGGCACGACGGTTACCGGCTCGTCCTCGGGGACGGCGAACTCGACCTGGCCCAGGCCCGTGCGCTCCTCGCGGCGGCGCGGCACGACGGGACCGGCGGATACGCACTGCTCCGCCAGGCGCACCAGCTGTGGCGGGGGCCCGTGCTCGCCGACCTCACCGGCGTCGGACCGATCGCGGCCGCGGTCGAGGACTGCGCGCGGCTGCGGCAGGACGTGACCGACGCCCTGATCGCACGGGCCGTCGCCGCGGGCCGGGCCGAACAGGTCGTCGGCCTGGCGGCCGCGTCCTCGGCCGCCGATCCCCTGCGCGAGCCCGCCGTCCTGCTCCTCATGCGGGCGCTCGCAGCCACCGGGCAGGCACCCCGGGCGCTGCACACGGCGCGGGAGTACCGGCGGCGGCTGATCGACGAGACCGGGCTCGACCCCTCCCCCGCGCTGGACGCGACCGAGCACGACATCCTCACGGGCACCGTGCCCCTCGCGGGCCCCGTCCCCCTCACGGAGACGGCGCACCTCGCGGAGACGGCGTCCGCACCGGAGACGCCCGCGTCTCCTCCGCCGCCGCCGCGCGCCGCGCCGCCGGCAACCGTCGACCCGGCGCCGTCCCCGCCCTCACGGCGAACCGGGGAGCCGGCCGCGGCACCGGAGCAACCGGGCTCACAGCCACGGCCCGACGCACCCGAGCGACCGGCACAGCCAGGGCCCGGCGCGACGGGGACACCGGGCTCACCGGCGGCACCCGACTCACCGTCCCGGGCGACCACCCCTCTGATCGGCCGGGAAGCACAGCTCGGGGCCCTGCGAGAACTGCTCGCGACCGAGCGGCTCGTCACACTGGTCGGGCCCGGCGGTGTCGGCAAGACCCGGCTCGCGCTGGAGGTCGCGCGGCAGAACGGCGCGGAGGCGGTGCTGCGCCTCGCGCCGGTCACCGACTCCGCCGCCCTCGCGCACGCCCTGGCCACGGCACTCAACCTGAAGGTCGACCGGGGCGACGTGCTCGCCGCCTGCCTCGCCGTACTGGCCGACCACCCCGGCCTCCTGGTGGTCGACAACTGCGAGCACCTGCTCGACGGCGTCCGCGACGCCGTCGACACGATCCTCACCGACTGTCCCGGGACCACCCTGCTGGCGACCAGCCGCGAGCCCCTCGGCCTACCCGTGGAACACCTCTACCGGCTGGCACCCCTCGCCCTCCCCCGGCCCGGTGACAACCCCGCGCAGGTCCCGTCCTCCGCCCTGTTCCTGGAGCGGGCCCGCCGTGTCCGGCCCGGTCCGCCGCCCACCGAGGAGGACTTGCGGACGGTGGCCGGCATCGTGCGCAGGCTCGACGGGATGCCGCTGGCCATCGAACTCGCGGCAGGCCGGCTGTCGACGTTCTCCCTGACCGATCTGCAGCGCCGGCTCGAACGCTCGCTCGACCTGCTCGCGGGTGGCACATCGAGCGCCGACCGCAGGCACCGCACGCTGCGGGCCACGCTCGAGTGGTCGTACGAGCTCCTGACACCGGACGAGCAGCGGCTCTTCAGACATCTGGCGGTCTTCCCCGACGGTGTCGACCCCGACACCGCCGAGCGGATCGCCGACGACCTGCGCCTCGGCGGCGACCCGGGAGCCGCACTGGCCCGGCTCGTCGACGCCTCCATGATCGAAGCCTCCTTCGCACGCGCCACCCGCTACCGGATGCTGCAGACACTGCGGGCGTTCGCTCTGGACCGGCTCGCCGCAGCCGGGGAGGACGACGCCGCGGCCGGCCGGCTGCTGGCCTGGGCCCGGGGGCTGACCGCGTGGATCGGACGGACCCTGGACTCCGCGAGGGAGGGCGAGGCCGACAGCGCGCTCCGCCGGGAACTCCCCAACCTCCGGGCCGCGTGGCGACTGGCCCGGGCCCGGGGGGCCGTGGACGACGCCGCGGCCGTCGTCACCGCCCTCTACGACGCCGTCACCTACCGCGACCTGGTCGAAATCCGTGACTGGGCGGTGGAACTGGCCGCGGACGACGCACTCGACGGCCACCCCCTGGCCGGCGAGGTACTCGGGACGGCGGCCGAAGCCACCTACCACCGCGGTGAGTACCGCCGGGCCGATCTGCTCGCCCGCACCGGGCTGGAACGGACGACCGGAAACACGGGTGCGTGGCGCTGCCTGTCGGTCCTGTCGGTGGCCGACCTGGCCCGTGGAGCGTACGAGGACGTGGTCGAGCACTCCCTCGCCGCCGTCGCGCTCGTCGGCCCGCAACGGGAGAACCTGGGCATCGCCGCCCTGGCCATGGCCTACTCGGGCGATCTGGAACAGGCACGCCACCTGAACGAGCGGGGACTGGCCGGTGCGGTGTCACCCTCGATGCAGGCGTGGGGCGCCTATGTCGCCGGGGAGATCGACAGTCTGGCGGGGCACAACGACGCGGCGGAGGAACGGTACGTGCGAGCCGTCGAACTGGCCCGCGTCTCGGGGGCGACGTTCCTCGTCGGGGTCGCGACGGTGGGGCTGCTGTCGCTGCGGGCCCGTACGGGCCGGGTGCACCAGGCGCTGGGCGGTTACCGCGAGGTCATCGACTACTTCGCCCGCAACGGCAACTGGACCCATCTCTGGGTCACTCTGCGCAACCTCGCCGGACTTCTCCGCCGGCTCGGCGACGAGGAGACCGCGGCGCTGATCGAGACGGCGGCCGACGCGGCCCCCGACGCGCCCGCCGTGGAGGGTGCCGAGAAGGACACCGGGGAGGGCCCCGAAGAACACACCCCCCACCCGGGGGAAGGCCGACCGCGAGACGGACCCGTCCCGTCCGGCACCCCGTTCCGCGGCGCTCCCGCCGTCGGCCGGGCGGCGGTGCTGGACGCGGCCCGCGGAGCGATCGAGCGGAACCTGTCCGGGGCGGCGCGGCCGTGAGGCGACGGCACGGCGTCCCGGAGGGGCCGGCAGTGCGGACGCGGATGGTACTGATCGGCGCTCCCGTGCAGCCGTACGCCACCCCGGCAGGCGCGCCGGCAGCCGCTCCCGCTCCGGCCACCGCCCGGCACACTCACCCCGCCGCCCGCACGGCGTCCGCCGCGCGCGCCACGTCCCCCGCATCCGGCGTGTCCGCCGTCTCCGGCACGTCTCCCGCGTCCTCGGCGTCCTTGGCGTCCTTGGCGTGCTCCGCTTCGACGAACGACTCGTCACCGACCCAGGCCGTGAAACGCTCCCGCCCCAGGAGCGCCATGAGCTCCGCCGTCTGGGTCCGCTGCGCCGCCAGCGCGCGCACCTTGCGGTCCGCCGTACCGGCGTCCAGCACCACGTCGACCGCCAGGTCACGGTCGGGGGTGAGCACCGGAAGGCCCGGCGGAAAGATCCCCAGGCGCTCGTTCAGCGGTGCCCAGCGCGGGCCCCGCCGCTCGGCGAACGTGGCGTACAGC
The DNA here is from genome assembly GCF_027460265.1 of Streptomyces sp. WMMC940. Classification (NCBI taxonomy): domain Bacteria; kingdom Bacillati; phylum Actinomycetota; class Actinomycetes; order Kitasatosporales; family Streptomycetaceae; genus Streptomyces; species Streptomyces sp. WMMC940. Next base: position 7,248,075 of record NZ_JAPZBC010000001.1, on the reverse strand, counting down.
AGTCTCGCCCCGGACGGGGCGGCCTGCCCGAACGCGGCCGTGGTCCAGGCCGAGACCGCCCGGTGGTCCGGATGGCCGGTGATGCCGTCCGGGCCGAAGGTGAGCACGGTCTCGGGCCGTACGCGTTCGATGATGTTCCGCAGCCGCGCCACCGCGCGCGTGCCGGGCACCGCCGCGCACCGACCGTCCGGGTGACCGAGCCAGTGGTGCTCGTGCACCCCGAGGATCGCGAGGCAGTGCGCCAGCTCGTACGTACGGGCCGCGGCCAGCCGGTCGGGCGGCCACACCTCCGGGTGCTCCGTGCCCTTCTCGCCCCGGGTCGCGGTCACGCACACCACACGCGATCCGCCGTCGCGGGCCAGCGCCATCAACCCACCGGAGAGGTAGGCCTCGTCGTCCGGGTGCGCCCAGACTCCGAGTACCGTCCCCAGTCCGGCGACGTCCGTCGCGGACTCGATCCTGTTCATGACCGTTTCTCCTTCCTGACGAGGGCCGTCCTGACGAGGACCGTGTGCACGACCCAGGCGGCTCCGCAGCAGACGACGGCGAGCGTCCAGAGCCGTGCCGCTCCCGCCGCGTCGACGACGAGTCCGCCCAGCAGCGAGCCGGCCGCGGACCCGAGGTGGACGGCGCCGCTGTGCAGCGCCAGCAACAGCGGCGGTGCGACCGTGCCCAGGCCGATGAGCCGGTGCTGCTGCGCGGGGACGAACCCCCACACCGCCGCTCCCCAGCCGGCCACGGCGACCGCCGCGCCCACCGTCGTCGCCGCCGTGTGCGGAAGCACCGCGAAGGCGGCGGCGGAGACGACCAGGGCCGGACCCACCACGCGGCCCGGGCCGCGCCGGTCGGCCACCGAGCCGCCCCACCGGGTCCCCGCCGTCCCCGCGAGGCCGAACACCGCGATGAACAGCCCGCTCCCCAGCGGTACCGCCGCCTCGGCCAGCAGCTGGGGGAGATAGGTGTACGTGCTGTACGAGGCCGTCATCAGAAGGAACGTCACGACGAGCGTCGCGGCGACCGCCGGGGACCCGAGCGGCCGGAGCGGTGCCCGTACCGCCGCACGGCGACGGGGGCCCTGCTCCGGGTCGCGATACGGGAGGAGCGGCCGGTGGCGGAGGACCGGCCGTGGCCGGGGCTGCCGTCGGCGAGGGGGCAACGGTTGCGGGGCGCGGTGCCCGGCGCACCCGGGACGCGGCGCCTCGCCGCCGGACGCGGGACGTTCCCCGCACTCGGGCGGGCGCGGTTCGTCGCGGGTGAGCAGCAGACCGGCGACGGAGGCGGCCAGGACGGCCGGCAGGGCGAACGCAGCCCGCCAGGACAGCATCGATGCCAGCAGGACTCCGGCAGGAGCGCCGAGTACCGTCGCGGCCGACATGCACCCGACGATCGTGCCGAGCGCGCGCCCTCGATGGCTCGCCGGCACGACTGCGGCGGCGGACGCGGACGCCGCCGGCACATAGGCCGACGCGGCAAGCGCTCCCAGCGCCCGCGCCGCGAGAAGCGCGGGAAGGGCGGGCGCCAGGGCCGCCGATACGTTCAGCACCGCGAAGGCGGTCGCTGACACGACCAGGACGTGACGCGGCGGCCGCACGGAGAGCAGCGGAGCGAGCAGGACCGCACCCACCGCGTACGTCAGTGCGAACACCGTCACGGTCAGTCCCGCGCCGCCGACGGAGACGCCGAGGTCCGTCGCGATACCACCGAGCACTCCGGCCACGACGAACATGTCGGTACCGATCGCGAAGACACCGGTCCCCAGGACCGCGACGGTGCGCCGTGCGGCGCGGGGCCGTCGCGGTCCGCGCACTGCCGGCTCCCGCACCGCGGTGGCGGTCACACCGTCGCCCATGCCGTCCTCCAGGTCCGTCTCCCGCATCGTCCGGGCACGGACTGGCAGCGCCCTACCGCGGCGCTGTCACCGTGCTCGGCCCCGGGTCGGTGGGAACCGGAGGCGCACACGCACGCGTCGCCGATCACGACCGGGCCGCGAAGGGATGTCGGCCGAGTGGGACGATCCGGGGCGGAAAGCGGGGAGCGGGCTGTGGCGGGCGAGAGCGACCGGGTGGGAACGGGGGCCGTACGGGTGTACCGGTGGACGGCTCCGCGACGGGCCGGGGCACGGCGGACACCTCGGCCCGGGGGCAGGGCGCGGTGCCGGAGCCGAGTGCGGTCCCGGGACGCGGTGCCGGTTCTGGTCTCCGTGGCCCTCGCCTGCCTGCTGGCGTTCCACTCGGCGGTGCCCGACGTGGCCGGCAACCCGGGCAGTCTCCTCGAGACGATCCTCCCCTGGCTCGCATCGGCCTTCCCGGCGCTGCTGTTCCTGGCACTGCTGCGCCGCTCGCTCGTGGCCGCGTGCGCCGTGCTGCTGCCGATGACGGTGTGGGCCTGCGTCTTCGGCGGCCGGCTGCTTCCGCCGCCCGGCACGGCCCGTGACGACCTCACCGCCGTCACGCACAACATCAGCGACGAGAACCCCGACCCGGCGGCGGCGGCGCGCGAGCTCGCCGGGAGCGGAGCCGGTCTCATCGCCCTGCAGGAGGTGACCGGTGCGGCCCTGCCGGAGCTCACGGCGGCGCTGGAACCGCGCTATCCGCACCACGCGGTCGTGGGAACGGTGGGGCTGTGGTCGGTACACCCGCTCTCCGACGTACGCCGGGTCGACATCAGACCGCAGGGCATCGCCGAGGGCTGGGACCGGGGGCTGAGGGCAACGGTCCGGCTCCCTGGGTACGGGGACGTGGCGGTGTACGTCGCCCATCTGCCCTCGGTCCGCCTCGGCTGGGACAGGGGCTTCACCACGGCGCATCGCGACGAGAGCGCACGTCTGCTCGGTGCCGCGCTGTCGGCGGAGCCGTTGGAGCGGACGGTCCTGCTCGGAGATCTCAACGGCACGGTGGACGACCGTGCTCTGGACCCGGTTCTCGCGCGGCTGAGTCCACCGCGTACGGGCATGGCGTTCAGCTGGCCGGTGTCCTTTCCCGTGGCCCGGATCGACCAGATCATGGCGCGCAACGCCACGGTGGCGGAGGTCTGGTCGCTGCCCGCGACGGGCAGCGACCACCTGCCCGTCGCCGCGCGTATCGGCTTCTGAGGACCGCGACCGTCCCTCGGGGCGGTGACACGACGGTCGTCCACGTCGTCGCACACGGCCTCGGGCGCCCGAGGCCGGGGGCTGTCGCGGCGGCCTCCCGACGAAGGCCAACTCATCGCAGGGCAACGGCGGGACGTGTTCGCACCGCGGATCCGCACCGGCACAGGGACGGGGGGCCCACCAGCGGGGATCAGGCACAACACCGCAGTGTCCGCGGCGGATGACGGTCCCACCGCACTCCGTCGCGCCCTCGCACTCACGGACGGTGTCACGACCACATGCCCCGAACTCCGGGCGAACGGCGTACCCTGCATCACAACATTCCCACCACCGGCAGCAGGCACAGCCGCGTCAGGAGAGCACCATGACATCGACGCCCACGGCAACACACAGCATCGAAGCGACAACCGCGCTGCTGCAGGCGGAGCTTCCGCAGCTGGAGGAGCAGCAGAACACACTGCAGAAGGAACTCGCGTCGGTCTCCGAGCGGTTGGAGACGGTACGTGCGGCTCTGGCGGCGCTCAGCGCGCTGTCGGCGACGGTGGTCCCGGCGCCGCGCGCCGCCCAGCCGGTCGTCGAGGCCCCCGTCGCCGAGGAGGTGCCGGTCGAGCCCGCCACGGACGTCGCCGCGGCGGCCGGGGAGCCCGTCACCGAGTCGGCCGTCCCGGACGACACGGGTGAGCTTCCCTCCGCGGTCCAGGACGGGACTGCGACGAAGTCCGGCCGTCCTCGTGCTCCGCGCAAGAGCGCCGCCGCCCCGAAGCCGTCCAAGGCGAAGAGGTCGGCCGCTTCCGACTCCCGGCGCCGTCCGGCGAAGAAGGCGCCCACCACGCCGGCCAAGTCCGTGAAGTCGAAGGCGAAGACCGCGGGCGCGGCGAAGAAGTCGGCGGGGAGCACGGCACCGGCCGAGGCGGCCCAGGAGCCCGGCGGCCTGACCGAGCAGGTCATCGCCGTGCTGACCCGTCACGCGGACACGGCCCTGCGGGCCCGGGACGTGGCCCGGGCGCTCGGCCGTGACGACAGCGCCGGGAACATCAACACCGTGCGCAGCACGCTCGACCGGCTGGTCGCCACCTCACGCGCCCACCGAGCGGGCCGCGGCCTCTACCAGTCGCCCACCGGCTGAACCGCTCGCCGCCCCGGACGCGTTGCCCCTGTCGCCCCGCCGCACCCCGCCCTGGAGTGCGGCCGTGCGGTGCGGGGCCGTCCGGAGGCGGTGCGGGGCGCGCCACCGGGACGGAGCCCCCTTCGACGGACGGCCGGGCGTCGCCCCGGGACGGTGCCTCCTGACCGCGGCCGGAAGCTGCTCGCACCGCGGTCGGCACGCCAGGGGAACCCGCACCGCGGGGAATCGCCCGATGGCACCCCGCGCAGTGGTAGTCACGCAGTGGGAACTCGCAGGGTGGGGCCGCTACGGACTCGCTTCGGCGGCCGGGGTACGGAGAGCGAGGAGGGCGATGTCGTCATGGCCGTCGCTCGGGTGGTTGTCGGCCAGTGTCGTGACGTACTCCTCCAGGGGAAGCGCTGCGTGGGTGACGGCGAGTTCGGCGAGGTCCCGGAGGCTGCGGTCGATGGGGTGGGCGGGGTGTTCCACGAGCCCGTCGGTGAAGAAGACCACGGTGGCGCCCGGGGGCACGGGGTGGGTGTGGTCGGGGCGGGGCAGTGAGGTGTCGACGCCGAGGGGCACTCCGGGTTCGGCGTACAGGTACCGCGCCTGCCCGTCGGGTGTGACCAGCAGCGGCGGAAGATGCCCCGCCGAACTCCAGTGCAGCCGCCACTGAGATCCGTCGGGCTCGATGCGGGCCAGGCTGGTGGTGGTGACGGGGTTGTCGGTGATGGCCTGCAGGGTTCGGTCCAGTTGGGCGAGTACGGCGCTGGGCGGGGTGCGCCGGTCGAAGAGCAGGGCGCGCAGCATGTTGCGGGTCTGGGCCATGGCGGCCGCCGCGTGCAGGTCGTGGCCGACCACATCGCCGATGACGACCGCGACGGCGTCGTCCGGCAGCATGATGGCGTCGTACCAGTCACCGCCGACGGAGTTGGGTTCGGTGGCGGGCCGGTAGACGGCGGCGGCATCGAACGGGCTCAGGTCGGACAGTCTCGGCAGCAGGAGCCGCTGGAACTGCTCGGCCCGGGCGCGGAGCTGCTCGAACAGCCGGGCGCTCTCGATCGCGATGCCGGCGGCGCTCGCCAGGGCGATGACGATGTTCTCGTCGTGGGCGTCGAAGGGCCGGCCGTCGCGCCGTTCGGAGAGGTAGAGGTCGCCGTAGATCTCGCCGCGGACGCTGATGGCGACGCCGAGCAGGGTGCGCAGAAGCGGGTGGCCCGGCGGGAAGCCGACCGAGGAGGGGTGGGCGGCGATGTCGTCGGCGCGCAGCGGCTGGGGGTGGTGGATGAGGTGGCCGAGGACGCCCCTGCCGCGGGGGAAGTCGACGCCCGCCAGGTCGGCGCGCTCCTGTTCGGACAGGCCGGCGGTGATGAACTGCTCCAGATGCCCGCCCGACTCGTGCAGCACGCCGAGTGCGCCGTAGCGGGCGCCCACGAGGTCCATGGCGGTGGTGACGATACGGCGGAGCACCGCGGGCAGCTCCACCTCCCGGCTGATGGCCAGCACCGCGTCGAGCAGGCCCTGGATCCGGTCCTTGGCCCAGGCCAGCTCCTGGACCTGTTCGGCGATCCGGCCGAGTTCGGGGACGGTGTAACCGCCGGTGCCCGGCGGCGGCGGGTGTTCGTCACCGGGCTGCGGTGGCTCCTGCCCGTCCATCACGACGGCCCGGTGGTCGGGCCCCGGCCGGGACGGCAGACCCGACGTCCGGATCCCGGTCCCGGGCCCGATCCTCGCCGCGGCTCCGGCTCCGGCTCCGGCAGGAGAACCGACTCGGGCACAGGCGGACGCCCCCGAGGCACCGGATGACTGCGCACCGCGTCGGCGTTGGTCGGTGCGGGGCTCATGCGAGGTGGTGTCCTTCGTCGTGCCGCGGGCATCCTGACCTGCGGGTGACCGGCTGCGGAATCCTCCCAGCGTGACACGGTCGATCGGTGCGGCTGCCCATTACTCCTTACGCGGCATGCCCCGCCCCGTCGTACCGGCGTCCCGGGAGCACGGCCGCGACCTCACCCGTTCGGCTTCCCGGTGCTGGGGAGCCGTGCCCGGCACGGGCCCCGGCGGCACGGAACCGGCGGGGCCGCGGGCCGGAGCCTCAGCCGTACCGGCGCAGTTCGTGGAAGAAGTCGTCGACGACGTGCAGTTGACCGGCGCGTTCCGTCTCGTCGTACACGTACTTGCCGACGGCCAGGTCGAGCACCCCGAGTCCGAAGGGCGAGAAGACCACCGGCCGGTCGTCCGGCACCTGCGCCTTGCCGGTCATGGCGTCGTCGAGGGTCCCGGTGAGGAAGTCCCGGTTGCCGGTGAGCTGCTCGGCCAGGTGCGGGGAGGTGTCGGCCTTGAGGCAGTGCTCGACGTCATCGACGAAGTTGGCCGAGGCGAGCAGGATCTCGGGGGCGAGGTCGCGCAGGGAGACGTGCAGCACGAGCGGGTTGTGGCTGAACCAGGACGGGTCGGTGACGTGCGGCTTGGCGGCGATGGTGGCGAAGACGACCATGTCACTGGAGCGGATGAGCTCCTCGGGGTCCTGGTGGACGGTGACCCGGCCGGGGGTGCCGGTCTGCCGGAGGTAACCGGCGAACCCGGTGGCGCTGTCGGCCGACAGGTCGTGCACGCCGATCTCGTCGAAGGACCAGCCGGTGCCGGCGAGAAAGGTGTGGATGTAGCGGGCGATCAGTCCGGTGCCGAAGAACCCGACCCGCGCCGGGCGTTGGGGCCGGGCGCGGCCGAGCCGGTCGGCGGCGAGCGCCGCCATCGCGGCGGTCCTCGTGGCGCTGATGATGGAGCTCTCCAGGCAGGCGAAGGGGTAGCCGGTGTCGTGGTCGTTGAGGATCAGTACGGCCGAGGCGCGGGGGATGCCGGCCGCGACGTTGTCGGGGAAGCTGGAGATCCACTTGAGGCCGTCCACACGGACCTGCCCGCCGATCGAGGCCGGCAGTGCGATGATCCGGGAGTTGGGGCGGTCGGGGAAGCGGAGGAAGTACGAGGGCGGGTTCACCGAGTCACCCGCGGCGTGCAGTCGGTACGTGGCCTCGACGAGGTCCGTGATCTGCTTCTCGCGATTCTGCAGGGCGCTTTGGACCTGGGCGCCGGAGATCACGGCGAACGGCGGCACGGCGGTCGGCTGGGACATGGAGGACTCCCGGGAGACGGAACTGCTGTTGGGTACGGTCGCGGTGGTGGACGGTTTCGGCCGGGTCGTGGTGGCGGCAGTGGCCCCGTGGTCCGAACCGGTCGGGCTCGAGGGGGAACCGGAGGTCGGAGAGGTCATCGCACGGCCGGTCCGCCCGCCGACGGGGCGTCGGTGAGCTTCTGCGGGTCCGCCATGCCGACGAGGATCTCGCGGGGGCCGTCGTAGGGCTCGCGGCTGTGGGCGGTGCGGATGTTGTCGACGAGCATCAGATCGCCGGGCTGCCAGGGTTCGCGGTCGGTGTGGGCCTCGTAGACCTGGTTGAGGGTCTGGACGACGTCCTCGCCGACGGGGTCGCCGTTGCCGTAGCGGGTGTTGAACGGCAGGCCGTCCTCGCCGTATTCGTCGACGAGGTACTCGCGGACCTCGGGGGCGAGGGTCCATTCGTTGAGGAACGCGATCTGGTTGAACCAGCAGCGTGCTCCGGTCAACGGGTGGCGCACGACGGCGCTGCGGTGCTGGCGGGTGCGCAGTCCGCCGTCGCCCTGCCAGGCGAGGTCGATGGCGTTGGCCCGGCAGTAGTCCTCGACGGCGGCCCGGTCGTCGGTGCCGAAGGCCTCGGTCCAGGAGGCGCCGATCTCGTCGTTGTAGCTGCGGGTGAGCAGCCAGCCCTCCCGCTCGAAGCGTTCCACCGTCGCCGGTGGCAGCGCCTCCAGCACGGCGGTGGCGTCCGAGACCCCGGTGACCCCGCCGGCGGCCGGAGCGGTCAGGCACGCGAACATCATCAGGCCGGGCGGAGTGAGGGCATAGCTGAGTTCATGATGCATGCACATCGGCTGGTTGGGCGGCCAGGCCGATGACGAGTAGACACCGCCCGCGTGGGCCTCCCGGGCGGCGAACGCTTCCCTGTCGGGCAGGAGAGCGCCACCGGCGAGTTGCCGGAACGCGACGCCGACCTGGTCCGCGTCGCGCAGTCCCAGACCGCGCACGAGGACCGCACCGTGCTCGGCGACGAGGGCGCGCAGTGCGGGGGCGTGGGCGGCGGTCCAGGACGATGTGTCGTCGGGGGTGTCGACGGACAGGACCGGCGGCCTGCCGGGCTGGAGGGTGACCTGGGGCAGGGTGGCGGGGGATGGCATCGTGTGTCCTTTCCTTGCTGCGGTGTTCCGTTGACTGCTGTGTTCGGTGTTCGGCGTTCGGTCTCGGTCGGCACGGTGTTCAGGAGGCGGGGGCGGGTTGGTCGTTGGTGGTGTCGTTGGTGGTGTCGTTGGTGGTGTCGGTGTCGGTGTCGGTGTCGGTGTCGAGGAGTGCGGCGAGGTCGGTGAGGACGGGGTGGCGGGTGACGTCCTTGAGGGTGACGGCCCGGTCCAGGGCGATCGCGAGTTTCACCGCGGACAGCGATGTGCCACCGCGGTCGAAGAAGTGGTCGCCCCGGCCGATCCGGTCCTCGGGCACACCGAGCACGGCCGACCAGGCCGCCGCCAGCCGCCGTTCCGCCGCGGTCGCCGGCGCCTCACGCCCGCCACCACCGGCCGCGGCCGCACTCCCGAGACCCGCCGCGAGCGCGGTCAGGGCCTTCCGGTCGACCTTGCCGTTCGCGGTCAGCGGCAACCCCGCCCCCCGCCAGTGGAACACCGAAGGCACCATGTACGACGGCAGCACCGCACCCAACCCCGCCGCCAACACCCCGCTCTCCAACGGCGCCACCGCACCGTAGAACGCCACCAACTGCGTCCCCGCCGCCCCCGGCGCGGCGACCACCGCACCCTCACGCACCCCCGCCTGACCCAGCAGCGCGTTCTCCACCTCACCGATCTCGATCCGGAACCCACGGACCTTCACCTGCGTGTCCCGCCGACCCAGGAACTCCAACTTCCCCGACACATCCCACCGCCCACGATCCCCACTGCGGTACAACCGCTCACCCGGCCGCAACGGATCCGGCACGAACACCGCCGCCGTCCGCTCCGGATCATTGACATACCCACGCCCCACACACACCCCCGAGAACACGATCTCCCCCGGCGCACCCAACGGCACCGGCCGCAACCCCTCGTCCACCACATACACATGCACATTGGCCACCGGCCGCCCCAGCAGCACCCGCCCCGGCACCCCCGTCATCACCTCATGGTTGGTGTCGTCACAGGTCTCCGTCAGCCCATAGGCATTGACCAGCGCGATCCCCGGCTGCGCGGCGAACCACCGCTCGACCAGCTCCCGCTTCAACGCCTCACCCGTCACCGACACACACCGCACCTCCCCCAGCCGCCGCGGCTCCCGCTCCAGCGCGGCCAACACCGCCTCCAGATACGACGGCACCACCTGCAACACGTTCACCCCGGCCCCGATGACCGTGTCCAGGAACCGCGACACATCCAGCACCGCGTCCTGCTCCACCAGCACCGTCCGCCCACCCACCAACAACCCCGCCACCAACTGCCACAAGGAGATGTCGAAGCACTGCGGCGCGACCTGCGCCACCACACCGCCCTCACCGATCCCCAGATCGTCGATCTTCGCGAACAGATGATTGACCAGACCCGCGTGCTCGCACATCGCACCCTTCGGCTCACCCGTCGAACCGGAGGTGAAGTAGATGTACGCCAACTGCCCCGCCGCCACCGGCACACCCAGATCCTCCCGAGCGTGCCCCTCGGCATACGCCACATCCACCAACAGCCGCTCCACCCCACCGACCGCGACCAACGCCTCGTCCAACGAGGCCGAACTCCCCGACTCCGTCACCACCACCCGGCACCCCGCCCGCGACAACGTCGCCGCGATCCGACCCGCCGGGAAACCCGGCTCGATCGGCAGATACACCCCACCCGCCTTGAACACCGCCAACACCGACGCCAACCAGTCCGCATTCCGCTCCAGCACCACCCCCACCACACCCTCCCCCTCCACACCCCGCACCCGCAGCGCCCGCGCCAACCGGTTCGCCCGCCCGTTCAACTCCCCGTACGTCCACTCCCGCCCCCCGTGCACCACCGCAACCGCATCCGGATGCATCCGCACCCGCTCCTCGAACAACTCGTGCACCCGCAACCCCGGCAACTCCCGCCGCCGACCCGCCAGCCCCTCCACCTGAAAACCCACCTCCTGGTCGGAGACCACGGAAGCCGGGGCCGTGTCCGGACCTGCGACCATCTGCTCCAGCGCGGCCAGGTGGTAGCCGGCGATCCGGCCCGCCGCCTCCCCGTCCAGCGCATCGGTGCGGAACCGCAACCCCAGCACCAACTCCCCGCCCACCCCCTCCACCACCGACACACGCAACACAGCACCGCCACCCACGTCCCCGTCGATCCCGTGGGGGTCGAACTCGGCTTCGGTGACCGGCCCCGCGATCGCCATCTGCCGGCGCAGGGACTCGACGGGGAAGTCCCGGTACTCGGCGATCCGCGTCACGGTGTCATGGGCGTCCCGGACGAGGGTCCGCCACGAGGGGACGTCGGTGGCCACCCGGTGCGGCAGCGCCGGAGCACCCGGAGCGGGAACCCAGCCGGTGACGGCCTCGTCCTCGCCCGACAGCACCGCCAGCACGCGCGCGTGGGCCGCGAGGACCAGTGAGGTGGCCGGGACCCCGAGCTCCTCGGCCAGTCGCCGCAGGCCCTGCGCGAGCTCGTCCGGAACCCCGGCCACGTGCTCCGCGCTCCCCGGCACCGGTTCGGTCGTCCACCTCGGGATCATGGTCAGCCCGCCGGCGCCGAGCACGTCGCGCCAGAAGTCCCGGCCCGTGTCCGCATGCATGTCCATCGCTTCTTTCCTCGGTTGCTCTGGTGGTGTGTGGGGTGACGTCGCGGTGCCGGTGGGCCGTCGGTGGGCGTGTTCCGGGGCCGCGGTGTGGTGGATGGTGGCGTTGTGCACGGCCTCGTGCTGGAGAGCCTCGTGGTCCCGTACTTCCCGGGCCGGGTTGCCGCCCCACCGAGCGTTAGGGGGAACTTCATGGCCGAAGGACTCACGGTCACGTTGCGTCATGCCGCCGGGGGCTGTCCCTGGCGGGCCGGCCGAAGGCCCTGCCTGCGCCCGATGGGGGTCGCCGGGGCAGGACGGGCCATGGGCCCCGTCCTCGTCACGGAACCACGAACGCATCGGTCGCACACCTGCAATCCGCACCATTGCACTGCCTTTTCCCTTGGAATCGTCCGTTCCCGGGCCGACCCTTCCCAGGCCGTCCCACGGCGGACCCCTTCTTGGGTTCCGCCGGAGTCGAACGCAATCCAGTAGGCCCCATCGGGGCTGGCCCTGTCCTGCTACGGGAATTCGCCACTTGACGCGGGAGCCGTATCGGGTCAGGCGGCGCGACCGCATTTCGCCGCGTGTCCGCTGATCTCGTCCCGTTCTCTCGATCACAGCGCTGACCTGCACAGACATCGAAGTCTGATCGACAAGCACACTGCGCTTCGATGTCAAGTCCCGAATTCCGGTGGCATGACGGAGGGTCTCCCGGAGGGCGTACTGGAGAGGCGTTCGGGCGACACCCGGACGGCTTTCGTCCCCGATTCCCACACGCCCTGGCAGGAGGCCGCCGTGCCTGTCATATCCGTCCCGCAGGACTTCAACGAAGACGATCTCTATGTCGACCTCGAGTCGTTTTCCGGGCACCCGCTGTTCCTGAAATGCGAGGGGTTCAACTTCGCCGGCTCGATCAAGCTCAAGGCCGCCACCGAGATGGTCGAGGCCGCCGAGCGCGACGGCCTTCTGGGGCCGCGCTCGATCCTGATCGAGTCCTCGTCGGGAAACCTGGGCGTGGCACTGAGCATGATCGCCGCCAGCAAGGGCTACCGGTTCCTTTGCGTGACGGACTCACGCTGCAATCTGTCCACCCGGCTGCTGATGGAGGCCCTGGGCGCCGAGGTGCACGTCGTCACCGAGCCCGGCGAGGGCGGGTTCCTCGGTGCTCGCATCGACCATGTGCGGGCTCTGTGCGCGTCCGACGACCGCTACGTATGGCTGAACCAGTACACGAACCCGAACAACGGCATGGCCCACTACCGCAGGACCGCTCCGGCCATCGCCCGGCAGTTCCCCGACCTGGACGTGCTGTTCGTCGGTGCCGGGACCACCGGAACGCTGATGGGCTGCGCACGCTACTTCCGGGAATGGCACCGCCCCGTGCGGATCGTGGCGGTGGACAGCGCCGGCTCGGTCACCTTCGGCGACACCCCGGGCCGGCGGATGATCCCCGGTCTGGGCACCAGCGTCCGTCCGCCGCTGTTGGACACCTCGTACGTGGACGAGGTCGTACACGTCCCGGAGGCCGACACCATCCGGGCGTGTCACCGGCTGGCGAGGCGCGGATTCCTCTTCGGCGGTTCCACCGGAACGGTCGTCAGCGGCGCGACGAGTTGGCTCGCCGCGCACGGCGACGAGAGTCCGACCGCGGTGGCCATCGCGCCGGACCTGGGCGAGCGGTACCTGGAGACGGTCTACCAGACCAACTGGGTCCACGACCTCTACGGCGAGCACGTACTCGCCCCGCCGGCCGCGGTGGCCCCCTCCCCCGTGGTCTGACTCCCCGGCCCGGGCCCGGGAGCGCCGCCTGCCGGTCGGCAGGCGGCAGGCGGCAGGTCCCTAGCCCTTCAGACGCTCCCGCAGTTCCTCACCGTCGGCGACGAACCACGTCTGTCGGCCACGGTTGCATTCACGGACGAAGTCCCGGAGGGCGGGGGCGGTTTCCGTGTGGGCGGAGATGTCGCCCACGATCGCCAGACCCAGCCGGTAGTTGACGAACTTCTGCACGATGTCACCGGCGACGCGGGTGCGGAGCCTGAAGAACGACTCGTCGAACCGCTCGGCGGGCACGGCGACCCAACGAGCACCCTGGTACATCGCATCACCGATGAGGTCCAGGGCGTCGGCTTCGCCGCCGATGGGCTTCCCCTCCGCGGTGCAGAGCAGCACCGGAACGTCGTGGATCTCCTCCAGGGTGGTCATGGCGACCCAACCTAGTTCCCACTGCGGTCGGGCGTCGACGGCATTACCGGCCGGACCGACTCCGGACCGGGCCGACGGGCGTGGTCGCCGGCACCCCGGCTGGACCTCGACACCCGCCCCGCCCGGCCCTCACGAGGCACGCCAACCGCTCCAGCCCACGATGTCGACCAGAACCACGGGGCCGGCAGGAGGCCGGCCGACGTACTGCCCGTACTTCGCCGTCAGCAACGCGGTGCAGCGTGCGGCCTCGGGGGACCGGCCCGCCCCAGGGAGCACACGTGCCTCCCCGTCCGCGCGGACCCACCACAACCGGTCCCAGTCCTCCTCGTAGTGGTCGACGAGCAGGCAGACGGCAGGGGCGGCCTCGATGTCGGCCAGGCGCCTGAGCCGAGTCGTGCCCTTCGGCTTGTGGTCCACGGCCGTCATCACCCTGTCGCCGTCCAGGACGAACACGACGGGGACCAGATGCGGACGGCCGGCAGTGCCGACCGTGGCGAGCCGGGCCACCCGGGCCGCCGCGAACCGCTCCCGTGCCTCGGCGCTCGTCAGGGCAGGCATCGCGCCCCGTCTCCGCGGAACCCGAACGACTCGAACGCGCGCTCCCGGTATGCCGTTCCCAGCGGTGCCGTGCGGATTCCCTGGTCGGTGATGACGAGCGAGACACCGAATTCCACAACCACTCCTCGGGGTCGGGTACGGGAGTCGACGGGTCGTGGCGCTCCCGCGGGGGGCGGCCGGGCAAGGAACTGCGGCAGGGCACATCACACGTGGTCCATTCTCCCAGGTGGCAGGGAGGTGGCGCGCGGACCGGAACGGAGCGGGACCGGGGCGGAGAGCAGGTGCCGGGGCAGAGGTGGGGCCGGGACAGTCGGAGATGCGCTGCCTCGTCAACGCCGGAGGTCACCGGTACCGGGCCGGGCAGGGTGGTCGACGTACGGCCTCGTCAGGGCCGCACGTCCCGGTCCCGCCACGGCCCCCGGTACCGCCACGGGTTCCGGCGCCGGGGGCGCCACCGTGACCGGGGGCAAGGGGCGCGGGCGCAGGCCCCGGCCCGGGGAAGGCCGCTGGCCGTCCTCCCGGCCGCGCCGGGCCCGCCGGGCCGTCCGTGCGGGACGGGCAACGGCCCCGCACAGACGCCCGGCGCCCGGTCCGTGGATCACTGGGTGCCGTCCTGCCGTGACCGCTTGCGTACGGCCGCGCGCCCGCCCGGGGGGCGCGTGCGACCGCCCGGGTGTCCTCGGCGGCGGCCGGGCTTATGGTCCGCATATGGGCGATGCTCGGTGGGACCGCCGCACACGGCCGCATACGGCCGCCGGCGTCGCGGAGCCGCACAACGCCGGGAGGTACGGCCGGCGCGCCGTGCCGGGAGACGCCGACCCGTGCGACTCCGGACACCGATGGCCTCCGGCCCCTGCCGGAGCGCGAGGCGGACGCGCCGTGGACGTGGCCGCGGACGGGGTCCGACGCGCGGACCGGGACCGCCGGGGTGACCGGGGAGTTCGGATGAGCGGGGCGTACGGATGAGCGACAAGCCCGCCGGTTCGCGTGCCGCGGAGGGCCCGGGCCGGGACGTGGAAGCCGCGTTGGTGGACGCGGTGCGGGACTCCCGCGCCTCCGCCGCGATGCTGTACGTCTTCGAGGCCGGCGCGGACGCCCTGTGGCTGGCGCTCCTGACCGGCGTTCCCCGCCACATCGCCGCCCCGTGGATCCGGGTGGCGCTGACGGATCCGCTTCCCGTCGCGGATGCCGTGCGGGAAGGACGACTGGTGTGGGTGGGCGGCACGGAGGAAATGGCGCGGCGGTACCCGAGGCCGTCCCTCGTGCTGCCCTACGACTTCGTGCTGGCGGCTGCGCCGGTTGTCGACAACGGCGCCCTTCAGGGCGGGCTGGTGCTGCTGTGGCCGGGAACGCACTCCGCTCGGCTCGGCTCCGACGAGCGGGCACTCGTCGAGGCCGCCTGCCGCCGACTCGGCCGCGCCCTGCGGACGGCCGCGGAGGCCGGCGAACTGGTGCCCTGCAAACGTCCCCGCACCGTCGCTCCGGAACCGGACCGGGAGCTGGGACCGCCCGAGGCGCTGGCCGCGTTCGTCGAACGGCTGCCGGGCGGATCCTGTGCCCTGGACCTGAACGGGCGGATCGCCTTCATCACCCGTGAGGCCGCCGAGCTCGTAGGCGCCGATCCGGCGGACCTGCTCGGCGCACTGCCGTGGGAGGCGCTGCCGTGGACGGACGTGCCCGAGGTCGAGGACCGGTACCGAGCGGCCCTGGTCAGCAAGCTGCCCACCTCGTTCACCGCGCTCCGCCCACCGGACACCCGGCTCACCTTCGAGCTGTACCCGGACGCCTCCGGCATCAGCGTCCGCATCACCCCCTGCGGCCCCGGTCCGAAGGCGCCCGGGCCGGGGGCCGCGCCACCGGCCGGCCCGAGTCGCGCCACCGTGCTGTACCACCTGATGCATCTGGCCGCCACACTCACCGAGGCCGCCGGCGTCAAGGACGTCGTCGAGCAGAGCGCGGACCAGCTCATGCCGGCACTCGGAGCGCAGGCCATGGCCCTGCTGGCCGCCGAGGACGGGCGGTTGCGGGTTCTCGGTCACCGCGGCTACAGCGACGCGCTCATGGAACGCTTCGACGACGTCCCCCTGACGCCGGACACTCCGGCCGCCCGGACCATGCTCACCGGCGAGGCGGGCTTCTTCGGCGACTTCGCCGAGCTCAGGCGCGCCCATCCCCAGGCCGTCCACCGGGACGGCATGGAGTCCTGGGCGGTGCTGCCGCTGATCGCGTCCGGACGGCCGATCGGGTCCCTGGTGCTGGCGTACGACCGGCACAAGCGGTTCCCTCCCACCGAGCGGGCCGTCCTCACCTCGCTCGCCGGGCTGATCGGCCAGGCCCTGGAGCGCGCCCGGCTGTACGACACCAAACACGACGTCGCCCGCCGTCTCCAGGCCGCGCTGCTGCCCCACAGCCTCCCCCGCGTGCCCGGACTCGACGTGACCGCGCGCTATCTGCCCGCGGGACGGGGTCTCGATGTCGGCGGCGACTTCTACGACCTCATCCGGCTGGACGACACCACCGCCGCGGCGGCCATCGGCGACGTCCAGGGCCACAACATCGACGCCGCCGCGCTGATGGGCCAGGTCCGCACCGCCGTCCACGCCCACGCCACCGCCGGCGCCCCTCCCGACGACGTCCTCCGCCGCACGAACCGTCTGCTCATCGACCTCGACAGCGATCTGTTCACCAGTTGTCTCTACACCCATGTGGACATGGCCCGGCGGGAGCTCTGCATGGCCACCGCCGGGCACACGCGGCCCCTGTTGCGGCATGCCGACGGCCGCACCGAAGTGCTGGCCGTGCCACCGGGCCTGCTCCTCGGCATCGACCCGGAGGCCGACTACCCGACGCTGGGCTTCCCCCTGCCGCCCGGTTGCGTGCTGCTCCTCTACACCGACGGCCTCGTCGAGGAGCCGGGGGTGGATCCGGACGACGCGCTCGACTCGCTCGGCGACCTGCTCCGGAGCGCCGATCCCGCCGACCTGGACGCCCTGGCGGACACGCTCATCCAGCACGTCCCCAACCCCGTCGACGACATCGCCCTGCTGCTCATGCGCTTCCCCACGACCGGCGGATGACGTCGGCGTCCGCATGCGCCGCGCCTCCTGGCCGGCCGTGGCCTCCCGTCCGTCCGGTGTCGGCGGGCCATCGCCGGGAGGGGCACGCGCTGCCGGGGACGGCGGACCACGCGACGGCGGCGCCCGGCAGCCCCCATGGACCCCGGGCGCCGCCGTCGCCACCGCATCAGCCGTTGCCGTCGGACATGCCGCTGACCATCTCCGCCAGCACCGTCCTGCGATCCTCCCCCGGCCTAGCCCGGAGAGATGCGGCCAGGCGGGCGCTGTCGTAGTGCCAGTGGTGGTCGAGATCACGGGGCGTCCCGTCGGTCTCGCGGAACTCGCAGCGGGTTCCGAGCAGTTCGGTGAGGTCTCCGGTCAGGTCCCGCCAGGAGACGTGCCCGCTGCAGGCGTTGGCGACGCCGTGCACGGGCCGGTCGACGCAGTCGGCCACCGCCCGGGCCAGTGCGGCGGCGTGCACCCAGGCGACCCCGTACCAGGGGTGACCGGCGGTGCCCGGGCGGGGCAGCTCGATCGGTCCGCCTTCACGGGCGGCCTGGTAGAGGCGGCCGGTGGCGCCCCAGCGAAGCTGTTCGCGGAGCCTGTCGTGCGCGCCCCAGACGATCGGTGAGCGCACGGCGCTGGCTCCTCCGCGTCCCTCGGTCCCGGCCGCCCTCAGCAGCATCGCCTCACAGTCGAGCTTGGCCCTCCCGTACGGGCTCAGGGGCTCGTACGACGGCGACTCCTCGGCGACCCGGTCCCCCTCGGGGTGGCCGTAGGCGTCGACGCTGCTGACGAAGACGAACGGACCGCGCCGCCAAGCCGCCGTCATGGCCTCCATGGCCGCCAGGTCCACCTCGGGACGGGTGAAGGTGCAGGCCGCGTGGACGACCGCGTCCGCGCCCGCGACGGCGTCCCGCAACCCTTCCGGATCGCCGAGGTCGCCCTCCACGACGTCGACGCCCTCCGCGGCGGCCAGATGGGCCGACTCGGGCCGGGCCAGGGCCAGCACGGGCCGTCCGCGGGCGACCAGTTCACGCAGCACGAACGCGCCCACGCCACCGGTCGCCCCGGTCACCAGCACCGTGCCGGCACGGGTACCGCGCGGCCGGCCGGACGCGGCCTTCGCCGCCTTGTCGGTACCGGCGGCGGTCTGCTCGGCCGCCCGGACGTCGAGCAGGGCGGTGAGCGCCCGGGGAGTCCGTGCCTGGAGCACGTCGAGTCCCGTCAGCGGCAGCTTGACGGCGGTGCGCAGCCGCTCGGCGAGCTGCACCGCGACCAAGGAGTGGCCGCCGAGGGCGAAGAAGTCGTCGTCCGGCGAGGGGACCAGACCCAGCAGCGCGGTGAATCCCTCGGTGACGGCCCGGGCACGCGGTCCCGTCGGGGCGTCCGGCACGGGGAGACCGGGCAACCGGGTCCGGTCGACCGTGCCGTCGGCCGCGCGCGGCAGCACGTCGAGCAGTGTGACGGCGGCGGGCACGGACTCGGGGGCGAGCGTCCGCCGGAGCAGACCCAGGAGGTCGTCGCGTGCGGGACCGACTCCGTCGCGCAGTACGGCGTAGGCCAGTGACGGTCCCTCGGCGGGGTGGACCACCGCGGCGTCGGTGACTCGCGGGTGGGCGCGCAGGATCCGTGCGGCCGGGTGCTCATGGGGGTCGTCCGGACCGGTCCCGGCTGCAGCTGTGCCGGCCTCGTGCGCGGACGCCTCGTCCCGCGAACTCGCGGCGGCCCGCCCGTCGTGCCCGCACACGGCGGCTACCGGCATGTCCGCGGCGCCGGCGGCGGGTGCGTCGCCGGTCCCGTCCGGGGCGGCGGCCGGACCTGACCCGGCGACGGAGCCGGAGCCGACCACCGTGCCGGGAACCGGGAGCCCGCTCAACGGAAGGCTCGGGTCGGAGACCGCCGTGTCGAGCAGCGCCGCGTAGTGCCGGGCGGTCGCCTCGGCCACGGCGTCGTCCAGCGCGGTCCTGTCGTACTGGACGAGCGCCACCGGCTCCGCCGGGTCGCCCAGCCCCAGCCCGAAGGACAGGTCGAACTTCGCCCCGGTGGCCGCCACGTCGACGTACTCCGCCGACGTGCCGGGCAGCCGCAGCACCGTGGGCTCGCCGAGGACGTCCGAGGTGACACGGACGAGCGCGGTGCCGTCGACGCCGCGCGCACCGGCACCGAGGCGTTCGAGGACGAGGTCGAACGGGATGTGCCGGTGGCGCTGGGCCTCCAGGAGCGCGTCGCGCACCCGGTCCAGCAGTTCGACGAAGGAAGGGTCGCCGGAGGCGTCGACCCGTACGGGCAGGGTGTTGACGCACAGTCCGACGAGGCCGCGCATGGCCGTTCCGCGGCGGTGGGTGCCGGCCACTCCGATGACGAGGTCGTCGTCGCCGGTGAGCCGGTGCAGTGCGGCGAAGGCCGCGGCGAGCGCCACCGCGAAGAGCGTGGCGCGCCGCTCGGCGCCCAGTGCGCGCAGGGCGCCGGGCAGCCGTGGGGCGAGCGGCACGGTGCGGACGGCCGCCCGCCGGGGGGCGCCGTCCTGAGCGGCCGCCGGGCGGGGAAGCCGGGGCGGCGCGGCCTCGGCCAGCAGGCCGCTCCAGCGGCGCAGCCCGTCCTCGAGCTCCGGGGCGCCGGCCCGTTCGCGGCGCGCGTGGTCGGCGTACTGCGGTGGTACGGCGAGGCCGTCCCCGCCCGTTCCGTCGACGGCCGCGGTGTAGAGGGCGGCGAGCTCCTTCGCGACCGTCTCCAGCGCCCCGCCGTCGACGGCGATGTGATGGAACGTCAGCAAGACGGTGTGGTCCTGCTCCCCGTGACGCAGGACCAGCGCCCGTACCGCTTCCCCGGCCGCGAGGTCGAACGGACGGGCGACCTCCCGCTCCAGAGCCTGCCGGGCCTCCGCCTCGGTGCTGCCGACCACGGGCACGGGCACGGCCCGCGGGGCCGGGAGCACTTCCTGGTACGGCTCGCCGTCGTGCTGGGCGTAGCGGGTGCGCAGGATCCCGTGCCGGCGCACCAGCCCGGTCAGCGCGATGCCGAGCGCGGCCGGGTCGAACGGACCGCGCACCCGGGTGGCGAACGGCACGTGGTAGGAGTCGCCCGAGCCGCCGAGCCGTTCCATCAGCCACATGCGGCGCTGGGCGCGGGAGAGCGGGGCCCGGCCGCCGAGCCCGGCCTGCGAAGCGGAGCCGGTCGGCGTCGGGTCGGGCCGCGTGCCGTCGGGGCGGGCGGCGGCGTCCTGCCGTGCGTCGCCGGCCGCTCCTGCGGCGACGGCACCCTCGCCGGTCGCATCCGGCGCTGACGGGACGGGTGCGGCCGAGGTGCGCCGGGCGGCGCGGGCGCGGCGCAGCAGTTCCCGCTGGAGTTCCTGCCGGGCCGGCGGCACGGGGTCGGCGTCAGTGGGCATCGCTGTGCTCCGGGATCTCGGGGTGGAGGTCGCCGTGCGCGGCCAGCAGGGCGCGCTCGACCAGGGCGGCCTGGCCGGCGACGGTCGGGGCGGTGAAGAAGTCGGCGAGGGCGATCTCCACACCGAGTTCCTCACGCAGGTCGTCGGTGACGGCGAGAGCGAGCAGCGAATGGCCGCCGAGAGCGAGGAAGTCGGCGTCGGCACGGGTGACCTCGCTGCCGAGCGCTCGGCTCCACACCTCGGCGACGGCCCCCTCCAGCGGTGCCAGCGGCGCCGCCGGCGTACCGGCGTTCCCGCCTGTTCCGTTGAGTCCGCCGAGCGCGCGCCGGTCGACCTTGCCCGACGGCGTGAGCGGCAGCTGCTCCACCACGGTGACCGCGTCGGGCACCAGATGGGCGGGCAGGACGTCGGCGAGCCGGTCGCGGAGCGCCGCGGGCCGGGGCACCGGGCCGGGCGCGGGCACGACGAAGGCGACGAGGCGCGCCTCGGGGGTTCCCACCCGGTCGACGGTGACGGCGGCGTCCTCGACGTCGGGGCACTCGCGCAGGGCGTGTTCGACCTCGCCGGGTTCGATGCGGAATCCGCGGACCTTGACCTGGTCGTCGTTGCGCCCGTGGAAGTCGAGCGTGCCGTCGGGGCGGTGGGAGACGATGTCGCCGGTGCGGTAGAGCCGTCCGGTGCCGGGGTGGTCGACGAACCGCTCGGCGGTGAGCGCGGGCAGTCCGGTGTAGCCGTGGGCCAGCCTGCTGCCGCCGATCCACAGTTCTCCCCGGTCGCCGTCCGCGACCGGGCGGCCGTCCGTGTCCAGGACGTGCACGGTCGCGCCGGCGATGGGCCGGCCTATCGGTATCGGGCCGTCGCAGTCGGCCCGGGTGACCCGGTGGGCGGTGGCGAAGGTGGTCGTCTCGGTCGGTCCGTAGCCGTTGACCAACTCCAGCCACGGGAAGGCGGTCAGCACCTCGCGGGCCTGGGCGGCGGCCAGCGCCTCACCGCCCACGACGACCGAACGGAGCTGGTCGAAGACGCGGGAGCGGCGGGCGGCGAGCTGGTGGAAGAGGGCGGTGGTGAAGAACGCCACCGTCACACCGTGGCGTTCGACGTGCCGGGACAGGTCCTCCAGGGTGGGGCGCTCCACGGTGCACACGACCACTGCGGCACCGTTGGCCAGGGCGGCCCACACCTCGAACGTCGAGGCGTCGAAGGTCATCGGCGAGTGGAAGAGGACGCGGTCCCGTGCGGTGACGGTGACGTACTCCGGTGCGGTGACCAGTTCGGCGATGGCGCCGTGCGGGACGGCGACGCCCTTGGGACGTCCGGTGGAGCCGGAGGTGAACATGATGAACGCAGGGCTGTCCGGGTCGACTTCCTCCGGGAGATCGGTGCTGCTGGTCAGCGGCTCCTCGGGCAGGGCGAGCACCGGGCCGGCGACCACGGACGCGTCCAGCAGCTTGGCGTCGCCGACGGTGAGCGTCACCTCCGCGTCGCCCGTCATCGCCTCGGTGCGCGGTCGGGGCTGGGTGGGGTCGAGCGGCACGCACACGGCTCCGGCCCACCACAGCGCGAGCTGCGCCACGATCGTACGGGCCGAGCGGGTGGTGAGCAGCGCGACCCGGTCGCCGCGGGCCACCCCGTGGTCGCGCAGGCGTGCGGCGAGAGCACGGCCGGCCGCGACCAGCCGGCCGTAGGTGAGGGTGGTGTCGCCGTCGACCACGGCCAGGGCGTTGGGGTCGAGTTCTGCGTGCCGGGCGACGAGTGCGGGCAGTCCGGCCCGTGGCGCGGACGGCCGCGTTCCGGGGCCGGCCGGGTCGGCGAGCGGCCGCGCGGGCACGTCCGTCGTGGTGTCGAGGGGCTGGGGGGTGCTGTGTGACATCTCAGGCTCCTGCCGGCCGTGCGGTCCGGCGCTCGTCGAGGAGGGCGGCGAAGGCGCGCAGGTCCGGGCTGCGCAGCAGTTCGGGTGCGCGCAGGCGGACGCCCGTCTCGCGCTCGACCGCCGCCAGCAGCCGGGCGGCGACGACGGAAGTGCCGCCCGCGTCGGTGAAGTTGTCGCCGAGGGAGGTGCCGGGCCGGGCGAGGAGGTCCCGTACGGTCGTGAGGACGAGCCGTTCGGCGGGTGTCGCCCCGGCGTCGCCGGAGGGGGGCGCGGAGCCGCCGGAAGCGGAGGTCCCCGCCGCCAGCGCGGCCCGGTCCACCTTGCCGTTGGCGTCGAGGGGGTAGCTCTCGACGATGCGCACGGCGGTGGGCACGGCCTGTTCGGGAAGCCAGGCGCGGACCGCCGCCAGCAGGTCACCGGTAGCGGGCCGGGTGCCGGCGGCGGGCCGTACGTGGGCGACGAGGCGTGCGTGGCCGGACTCGTCGCGCAGCACGGTCACGACGGCGCTCCGGACGGCCGGGTCCCGCTCGAACGCGGCCTCCACCTCGGCCGGTTCGATCCGTACGCCGCTGATCTTGACCTGGTCGTCGAGGCGTCCCAGGAACTCGAGGCTTCCGTCGGCGGTCATCCGCACCCGGTCGCCGGTGCGGTAGAGACGGTCGACGCCGGGCAGCGGCGGATCCTGCGGAGGGGCGGCGAAGCGCCGTGCGGTCAGCTCGGGGTCGAGGTAGCCGAGCGCCAGACAGTGTCCGCCGATGCGGAGTTCGCCGTCCCGTCCGCGGGCGACGGGCCGGCCGTCCTCCCCCGTGACGACGACGGTGACGCCGGGCAGGGGGGTGCCGATGGGCGGCGGGGTCGCGCTGCCCGCCTGTGCGTCGGTGCCGCGCATGGCGTACGTGGTGGTGACGACCGTGGCTTCCGCGGGACCGTAGGCGTTGTGGACGGTGGCGGTGACGTCGGGGCCGGGCCGCCGGCGCATCCGGTCGCCGCCGACGACGAGATGACGCAGCCTCAGGTCCTGGGGCCACGGCCGGTCCAGCAGCGGTTCCACCATCGGGGTGGCGGCCACGGACACGGTGACGGCGGCGTCGCGCCACCAGTCGGTGAGGACGTGCGAGTCCCAGCGGACGTCGTCGGGTGCGGGGACCAGGGCGGCTCCGGAGGTGAGCCCGGCCCACAGCTCCAGCAGGTGGGGGTCGAACGCGACACCGATGAGCAGGGACTGACGGTCACCCGGTGCGAGACCGGTCTCGGCCCGGTACCAGTCGAGGGCGACGGACAGGGCGGGCCCGGCCACCGCGACCGCCTTGGGGCGGCCGGTGGAACCGGAGGTGAGGACGGCGTACAGCGCGTCCTCGGGCGCCCGTCGCGCGCCGTCGGCCGGGGCGGCGAAGGCGGCCACGGGGGCGGTGGGGGCGTTGCTGCCCTCGGTGGGCAGCGGCAGCGCTGTCAGGTCCCCGGCACGGTGGCGGGCGGGCAGGACTCCGGGGTCGCCGACGAGGCAGGCGACGTCGAGGTCCTCGGTGACGGCCTCGGTGCGTCGCTCGCCGGGGCGGGGGCCGAGCGGCAGGTAGACGGCACCGAGGCGGGCGAGCGCGACGGCGGTCACGACGAGGGCCGCGGAGCGGTCGAGGCAGACGCCGACCAGGTCCCCGGGTCCCACGCGGTCGCGCAGTGCGGTGGTGACGCGCGCGGCGGTGGTGTCGAGATCCCGGTACGTCCAGGTGCGGTCGCCGTCGATCACGGCGGGGGCCTGCGGGGTGCGCAGGACCCAGTCCTCGAAGCGGGCGAGCACGCCGGTCGGTCGGGCCGCGGGGCCGTGGGCGACGCTCAGCGGGGTGCCGTCGGGACCATGGGCGACGGCGGCGGTGACAACGGCGGGTCCGGTACCGGCGGCCTCGGCACCGCGGACGATCGCGCCGGCGGCGGCTTCCGTGGTGTCAGGGGTGGTCAGGGGCTGGGTCATCACGACTCCGTGGAGAGGGTGGAGGTGGCCGCGAGGGCGTCGGCCTGGTCGGCGAGCACGGGGTTGCGGAAGAGCACCCTGAGCGGCGGGCGGGTGCCCAGCCGGGGCTCCAGCCAGGCCGCGAGCTCGGCGGCGAGGAGCGAGTGGCCTCCGCTGCGGAAGAAGTGGGAGCGCGCGTCGAACCTGCTGTGGCCGAGGACCTCGCGCCAGCCCTCCGCGAGCAGGGCCGTCATCGGATCGTCCGGCACGGCGGCGGGCGAGGACGCGGCGGGTGCCGCGGGCTCGAGTGCCGCCGCACGGCGGGCGAGCACCGTCCGGTCGGGCTTGCCTCCGGCGAGGGTCGGCATGGTGTCGAGCAGTGCCCAGCGCGCGGGGACGAGGGGGCCCGGCAGTCGGCGGCTGAGCTCGGCGTGCAGCGTCTTCTCGTCGAACGCCGCGAGGCCGCCGCCGTCCTCGAGGAAACCGACGAGCCGGGGGCCTCCGGCGGTCTCGCGGTCCAGGACCACGGCGCAGGACCGGCCACCGAGTGCGGCGGACGCCGCCGCCTCGATCTCCTCCAGCTCGATGCGGTGCCCTCGGAGCTTGATCTGGTTGTCCCGCCGGCCCAGGAAGTACAGGAGGCCGTCCAGTCCGCGGTAGCCCAGGTCTCCGGTCAGGTAGACGCGCTCCCCGCCGAGCGCGCCGACGGTGACGAAACGGGTGGCCGTCGCCTCCGGGTTCCCGGCGTACCCCTCGGCGAGACCCGGCCCGGCGATGGCGAGTTCACCGACGGCGCCGGGCGGCAGCGGACGGCGGTGGGCGTCGAGGACATGGACGCGTTCGCCCGGGAGTTCGGTGCCGAGGGGGATCTCGGCACCGTCGGAGAGGGCGTCGCGGGAGATCTCGTGGACGGTGGAGCTGATGGCGGCCTCGGTGACGCCGTAGGCGTTGAGGACGGTCGCCCCGGTGTCGGCGAGGACGTCGCGGAGGGCGTCCGCGGGAAGGCGCTCGCCGCCGAGGACGAGCAGCCGCGGTGCCCAGCTCCCGTCGCGCAGCGCGGGACGCAGGTCGTCGCGGGTGGCGAGGAAGTAGCTGGTGGGCAGATTGGCGACGGTGACGCGCGCGGACGCGAGCAGGTCGGCGAGCTCCGCGCCGGTGGGCACCTCGTGGTCGGGGAGGACCAGGCACGCCCCGGCGTACAGGGTCGGCAGCACCTCCTCCAGCGCCACGTCGAAGGACGGCTGGGCGAACATCAGGACCCGGTCCCCGGCGGCGAGGCCGAACCGGTCCGCGACCGCCGTCACATGGTGCTCCAGCGCCGCGCGCCCGACGGCGACGGGCTTCGGGGTCCCGGTGGATCCGGAGGTGTGGATGACGTACGTGGTGCCGGGGAGTACCGGGGCCTCGCGCACGGGGGGCAGCACGGGTGCGTCGACCCGGGCGGCGGGCAGTCCGTCCGGTACGGCCGGCCCGCCTTCGCCGGTGAGCACCAGCGCCGGGCCCAGCCGTTCCAGGAGCAGTGCGAGCCGGGCGGGCGGATCGGAGGGGGACAGCGGGCAGTGGACGGCGCCGGTGCGCAGGCAGGCCAGCAGCGCGACGACGGAGTCGGCTCCCCTGGGCAGGACGACGGCCACCGGCTGTCCGGGGGTGACACCCGCGGCACGCAGTCGCTGCGCGAGCGAGCCGACGCGCGCGTCGAGTTCGCCGTAGGTGAGGCGCCGTGCGCCGGACAGCAGGGCCGGCAGGGACGGGTCGTGGCCGGCCGTGGGATCGAGCGGGTCGCGGTCCGCCGGTACGGCGACGGCTTCGGCGGCCGGCTCCAGGGCCGCGGGCGCCAGATCGGCCAGCGGGGTCTCCGGGGCGTCGAGGTAGGCCCGGAGCAGCTCCAGGAAGCGGCCGGCGAGCAGGCGTGCCACGTGCTCGCCGAAGAGGTCCGCGTCGTAGTCCCAGACCAGTGTCATACCGGCCGCGCCGCGGCGCGGGGTGACACCGCGCCGGTCGTCGGGCAGCAGCACGACGTCGAGGTCGAACCGGGTGGTGCCGGTGTTGAACCCCTCGAAGAGCGTGATGTCCAGGCCGGGTACGTCGATCTCGGGGAGCGGGGCGTCGTGGGCGCTGAACATGACGGAGAACAGCGGGTTGTCGGCGCCCGAGGAGTGCATGCCGAGCGCGCGCGTCAGCTCCTGGACGGGCACGTCCTGGTGCGGCAGGGCGCGGATGAGGGTGTCGGTGACCTCGTCCATGGTGTCCTGCGCGGGCAAGCCGGCGTCCAGGGCGATCGGCAGCGGGATGGTGTTGACGAACATGCCGACGGAGTTCTCGTAGCCCCGGGGCCGGTTGCCGACCGCCGTGCCGACCACCATCCGGGAGCGTCCGCTGTGCCGGCGCAGCAGTTCGGCGAAGAGCCCGAGGAGCGTGGCGAACGGGGTGAGGCCGCGTGAGCGGGCGTGCTCGCGCAGCCGCCCGGCGAGGTCGGCACCGATCGACTGCCGCAGCTGCCCGCCGTGGTGCCTGCGCCCGGCGCCGGGGCGGGCGAGGCCGGGCAGTGGCAGATCGTGGGGCTGGTCGCGGAGTGCCGTCCGCCAGAAGTCGAGGCTCTCGGGGGCGATCGCCGCCCCGGCCCGGGCGAGGACGTGGTCCGCGTACGACGGGGCGGGCGGGAGCTCCGCGGGCTCGCCGAGGACGTGGGCGCGGTAGACGCCGAACACGTCGTCGAGCAGGATCGCGAAGGAGTGCCCGTCGTGGATCAGGTGGTGCTCGACGTGGATCAGGCGGTGGTGGCGCTCCGCGAGACGGACGAGTGTCCAGCGGAGCAGCGGGGCCTCGAAGGTGTCGAGCGACGACTCGGCCTCGGCGCGCAGCAGCTCCGCGAACGCCGCCTCGGGGTCCTCCTCCCCACTGATGTCGACCGTGCTCAGCCTCGGCCGGCACTTCTGCGCGACCCGCTGCCCCGGTACGGACCCGGTGGAGGCGACGAGTTCGAGCCGCAGGCCGGGGTGGCGATCCAGGGTGGCGGCGAGCCCGCGGCGCAGCGCCTCGGTGTCGAGCGTGCCCCAGAGGTCGAGTGCGGCGGTGAAGTTGTAGGCGCGGCTGCCCGGCTGCATCTGCTCGTGCAGCCAGACGATCTCCTGCGAGGAGGAGAGCGGAAGCATGGGCGATCCCTGAGGTCGTCGGGTCGGTTGTCCTGCGCCGGTCACGGTCGTGGCCGGCGGTGGTCGTACGGGCGCTCCGCGGGTCGCGCGGTGGCGCTTCGGACGGTGGTCACGTCGGGGTTGCGTCGTACGTCGGCGGGAGGTCCGGGTGGTGCGCGTCGACGTGCGGTCGTGCGGGCTCTGTGCGTCGACATGCGGTCGTGCGGGGTGGTGGGGGGCGCTGTGACGCCCTGGTGCGCGCCGCCGTCCGGCCCGTGGTGTCGCGGGCGCGGTGGTGCCCGGTGGTCCGGGCGCCGGGCCGACTCGGGGGGGCACCGGTCCGGTTCATGCGGGTCCTTCGCCCGGGCCGCGCCGCCACGCCGTGCGGGGGGGTGTCAGTCCACGGCCCGCCCGGGTGGGCGCAGCGCGCCGGCGAGGGAGTCGAACGCCTCGTTCGCCGTGTCGTCGTCCAGGACCGCGCGGTCCCAGACCATCCGCACGCGGAGCTCGGCCCCCTGGGTGACGGACACGGCGAAGGGCCCCCGGACCGTCCTGCCGTCGATGTGGATCTCCCGCCCCTCGACACCGCCCAGCCGCAGCGGCGGTCGGCGGCGGTCGTCGTCCACGGTCAGCAGTCCGTCGAGGCGTCCGGTCCAGCCGGAACCGGCGGACCGTGCGGCGCTCACGACCGCGTCGAAGGGCGCGTCGGCGCGGTCGAGGTCGTCCCACCAGGCGTCGGCGGTCACCTCCGGTGCCGGGCCGTGGCAGGTGGCGGCCGGGAAGACGACGGTGTTGAGGAAGCAGCCGACGACCGGCTCGGCACCGGTGGGGCGGCCGCCCCAGGGGTAGCCGAGCGGCACGACGCCGCCCGGGCCGTAGAGCGCACGCGCGGCGGCGCGGCAGGCGTCGAGCAGTTCGGGGAAGGGCACGGTGTCGTCGTGTGCCGGCAGCCTGGCCTCGGCCGAGCCGCTGGGGAGCGTGCCGTCGGGTACGCGCTCCGGGCGCGGCGGCGGGGCCTGTTCGCGTACGGCGCGGAGCCGGTCCGCCCAGTACGCCGCGGCCTCGGCAGTGTCCGCCCGCTCCTCCGCGGCGAGTTGCAGGAGGACGGCCTCCCGGTAGGCGGAGAGTTCGGCCTCCGTCTCCTCGGGGGCGGGTTCGCCCGCGTCGGCGCCCCCGGCGTACGCGGCGCCGAGTTCCTCGACGATCCGGGCCAACGAGCGGCCGTCGCACACGGCGTGGTCGAGGACGACGGCGAGGACGTCGTCCACCCTGCCATCGTCGTCGCGCACGAGGAACAGCCTCAGCGGCGACCCGTGCGGGTCCCAGCCGGCCAGCGCACGGCGGAGCGTGTCGGCGGGCCGCTCTCCGGGAACGACGGCGGGCCGGGTCACGGGGACCTCCGGTCCGCCGGCGACGAGCACGGGCGTGCCGCGGACCACGGCGGGGCGCGAGCGCAGGGCCGTGTGCCGGGCGGCCAGGCGGCGGGCCGCTGACCGGAGGCGTTCGACGTCGACGGTGCCGGGCGGGAAGGCGAAGAACATCGGCACCACGTCGGGGCGTCCCGTCGGGTCCAGCGAACGCACCAGCACGAAGCGGCGCTGTGCTCCGGTGACGGGCAGCAGGGAGCCGGCCCGGTCGCCGGCGGTGAGGTGCCGGTAGCGGGCCAGGTACTGGCTCGTGATGCTAGGCACGTGATCCTCTCTGTCGTCACCGCGGTTCCGCGGGAGGGGCGATGGGGCGCGCGATGCGGGCGGGCACCGGCGGTGTCCGGCGTGGGGCGCGAAGGTGGGGCACGGGGGCCGCGAGCCGGGGTCCGGGACGGGGAGGTCCCGGCCGGGGAGGGCCGACGGCGGGTCAGCGGGCCGACGCGGGGAAGGTCCGCTCGTCGCCGTCGGCGCTTCGGCCGTCCCCCGGTCTCCCGCACCCGGGTCCGCCGTCGTGCGGTGTTCCGTGCGGGACTCCGTTCGGTGGGCCGTCCGACGCCTCCTGCGCGGCGCCGTCGGGGAGGGCGTCGGGCCCCGGCAGGTCGCGCATCCGGCGCAGCGGGGAGAGCAGCAGCGGCAGTGGTACGGCGAGGAAGCCGAGGGCACAGCACGCGAGCGCAGTGCGCGCGCCGAAGGACTCGGCGATCGCGCCGCCGAGGAGGGCGCCGAGCGGCAGGGTGCCCCACATCAGGAAGCGCAGGGTGGCGTTCATCCGGCCGAGCAGCCGGGGCGGGCACAGTGCCTGGCGGAAGCTGACCTGGGCGACGTTGTAGACGACGGCACCGAAGGACACGGCGGCGGATCCGGTGGCGAAGAGGACCGCCCCGGGGACGCCGGGGCCGGACAGGGGCCACAGCACGGCGAACGGTCCGGTCGCGAGGGCGGAGAGACGGATGAGCCGTGCCTGGCCCAGCCGTGCGGCCAGGCGCGCGGCGCACAGGGCGCCGAGGAGCCCTCCGGCGGCCGACGCGGACAAGACCAGTCCGAGCGCCCCGGGCTGCAGCCCCACGGTGCGGACGAGATGGACGGTCTGCGTCGCCATGAGGACGGCGGTGCAGAGGTTGGCGAGGCCCGTGGTGACGGCGATGACGCGGAGCAGCGGATGACGGGTGACGAAGCGGACGCCCTCGCCGATGTCCTTGCGCAGGGAACCGCCGGCGGCGGGCACGGGCCGTTCCTCGGGCCGTTTGATGCCGAGCAGGAACAGGGCGGAGAGCGCGTAGCCGACGGCGTCGGCGATGACCGCGAGGTGGGCTCCGACGAGCTGGACCAGTCCGCCGCCGATGCCGGGGCCGGTCACCTGGGCGGTGGAACGGACCGTCTCGAGCGCGCCGTTGCCCGCGACGAGCTGGTCGCGGGGCAGCAGCTGGGGGAGGTAGCTCTGGTGGGCGACGTCGAAGAACACGGTCGCCACGCCGACGACCAGCGCGACGGCGTAGAGCTGGACCATGGTCAGGGCGCCGGCCACGGCCGCCGCGGGAATGCTCGCCATCGCCGCGGCGCGCACCACGTCCGCCCGGATCATCAGGGGCCGCTTGCGCATCCGGTCGGCGAGGGCACCGGCGGGCAGACCGATGAGCAGGAACGCCGCGGTCTCCGCGGCGGTGAGGAGGCCCACCTGGAAGGCGGTGGCGTCGAGTTCGAGGACGGCCACGAGCGGCAGGGCCACCAGCGTGACGTGGGCACCGAGCTGTCCGGTGGCCGCTCCCGCGAGCAGCAGCCGGAAGTCACGCATGCGCATCGGGCCGCCGACGGCGGCTCGGGATGTGACGGACATGTGAACGACAGTCACTGAATGGCTGATCAGTAGTCAAAAGCCCACAGTCACTTTCGGTCGATTCTTGCGCCACCTTGGGGACTCTTCAGGAAAAATCTCGCCATACCCGAGGTACATGCGCATGAACGCCGCCCCCGCCCCACCCGCGCCGGACACGGGGAGCCGGGACGGGGCGAGCGGCTCCCGGAATCCCCACCCACGACCCGCCACATAGCGTGACCACTCAAATCCTGACCGAAAACAACCACCTACGATCGCCGCGGGACTGAACCGGTCATTCCGCCAGCTAGGGAACGTGAGCGACACCGGGGGACACACGCCGTGAGAGACTCGGTCGGTGATCATCGAACGCGCGTACGCAGCCGTGGGTCCGCACCGCGAGGACGCATGGCCGTGGAACGTGCCGTGCGTACGTGCCCTGCTGGCGGACGGACTGCGCTTCACGGCACCGGTGACGTTCCTGGTCGGGGAGAACGGCTCGGGCAAGTCGACCCTCGTCGAAGCACTCGCCGAGGGCTTCGGGCTCGACTCCTGGGGCGGTTCGCACGACTGGCGCTACGCCGGCCACCGCCCCAAGTCCGCCCTGGGCGAGCGGATCCGCTTCGACGCCGCGCCCCGGGGACGGCGCATGATGGGCAGCTGGTCGGCGCGCAAGGGTTTCTTCCTCCGTGCCGAGACGGCACTGGACGCACTGGACCGGGAGGGATTCGCACCGGACTCCGTCAGTCACGGCGAGGGCTTCCTGGCGGCCTTCCGGCACAAGTTCCTGCTGCCCGGCCTCTACGTCATGGACGAGCCGGAAGCCGCCCTGTCGTTCGGCTCGTGCCTGGAACTGCTCGGTCACATCGACGAGTTGGTGAGCAGGGGCGGACAGGTGGTCTGCGCCACCCACTCCCCGCTGCTGACCGCACTCCCGGGCGCCGACATCGTGGAGGTGGGCGAGCACGGCATGCGCCGGACCGCTTGGGACCGGCTCGCCCTCGTGGACCACTGGCGCCGCTATCTCGCCGACCCGCGGTCCTATCTGCGCCACGTCCTCGGCTGAGCCGCCCCTCCCCCGCGCGGCCCACCGGCCTCACGCATACGACGAGCCCCTGCCCCGCCGACGTGTGGGACAGGGGCTCCGGCGTCTTCTTCTGCCCCCGATCCACCATCGGATGCACTGGAGTTCCGGAGCAGGGGCGGCCTTCCGCCGGGCGGCGGTTCCGGCGGTGCCGCGGAACCGCCGCGCGGAGGGCGGAAGCCCGGAGCCACGGACCGGCGGCCGGCCCGGGCGGGCCGCCGTCGCGCACCCGCGGACGTCGGCCTCGTGGCCTACGGAGCCATCTCGTAGACACCCGAGAGTGCCTCGACGCGCTCCCAGACGCGCGCGGAACGGGCTTCGTCGACGACCGGCCGGCGGATGGCCCCCAGCGCCCAGCTCTGCTGCCGCTCGTCGGCGGAGTCCTTGCCGTGGAGTTCCACGGCGTAGCCGGAGAAGTCGCGGACGAGGACCGAGAAGAGCTCGTCGAGCACGTCCTCGTCCAGGCCCGTCAGCCCGGCCTGTTCGAGGATCAGCTGGCCGTGCACCACCAGGGCGAACAGCTGGCCGACGGCGAGCAGGAGGTCCAGGTCACGGCTCTGCGCCTCGTCGGGGGCCGCGGTGGTGACGAACTCGCACAGCGCGTCGGCCTGTTCGCGGAAGCGGGCGACGTTGGGCACCCGGGCGTAGGCGTCGAACGCGGTGCGCCAGTCGTGGAAGCGGATGGAGCCGAGGCCCCTGGCAGGGCCCTGCCGGAAGAGGAAGCCGTCGTCGGCGGCGTCGAGCCGGGTCGGCACCTCCGGATAGGCGACCGGGTCCAGCAGGTGGTTGCGCATGAACTTCAGGATCAGCGCGAGATTGACGTGGACCGTGCCCTCGAGCTTCGGCAGGCCCCGGATCTCCACGGCGGCCTGGGCGAAGTAGTTGTCCTTCTCGAAGCCCTTGGCCGCGATGACGTCCCACATCAGGTCGATGACCTTCTCGCCCTCCGTGGTGACCTTCATCTTGGTCATCGGGTTGAAGAGCAGGTAGCGGCGGTCGTCCGGGCCGGCGGAGCGGAAGTAGTCGACGGCTCGGTCGCTGAACAGCTTCATGCCGACGAGCCGTACGTAGGCGTCGGCCAGTTCGCGCCGCACGTGCGGGAAGGCGGTGACGGGGCGGCCGTACAGGATGCGGTTGTGGGCGTGGGTGACGGCCTCGTACATCGCGTGCTCGCAGATGCCGATCGAGGCCGTGCAGAGGTTGAACTTGCCGACGTTGACGGTGTTGAGGGCGGCGTCGAAGGCCGCGCGGCCGGTGTGCAGGACGTCCTCGGCCGCCACCGGGTAGTCCTCGAGACGGAACTCGCTGACGTACTTGGAGGAGTCGACGACGTTCTTCACCAGGCGGTACGCCGGGTGGCGGCTGTCGGCCGCGAAGAAGACGTAGCCGTCCGGGCCCTCGACGTCGGTGCGGCGGCCGAACACGGAGACGAGCCCGGCGGCATTGCCGTTGCCGATGTAGTACTTGGAACCGGTCGCCCGGAATCCGCCGTCTCCGTCGGGCTCCAGCAGCATGTCGGTGGAGTAGATGTCGGCGCCGTGGCTCTTCTCGGACAGACCGAACGCGAACACCTCGCCCTGGGAGAGCAGTTCGGCCGTGCGTGCCCGGGCGGCGGCGTTGTCGCTCTGCCACACCGGCCCGAGGCCGAGGATGGTGACCTGCCAGGCGTACCAGTAGTCGAGGCCGTAGAACCCGAAGATCTCGTTGAGCGCGGCGATACGCGCGGTGTCCCAGCGCTGGTCCGGCCGTGCGGCGTCGGGGGCCGGCGTGAGGAAGGTGGCGAACAGGCCCTCCTTGGCGGCGAAGGCGAGGAAGTCCTCCAGCCAGACGCGGGAACGGTAGTCCTCGATCAGCCTGCGCTTGCCGCGGGCCTCGAACCAGTCCACCGTGGCGCGCAGCAGCCTGCGGGTCTCGGGGTCGAAGTGCGCCGGGTCGTAGGTGCGCGGGTTGAACAGGAGCTGGTCGGCCATGGGGTACGCCTTCCGTGGTCGGGGTCGGATGCGGTGCGTCGAGGGTGGTGCGGAGCGGGTACGGGTGGGTGGCCACGGGTGTGCCGGCGCGACCGGTGCGCCGTCACGCGGCCGGCGCGGTTCAGGTGCGCGGACGAGCGGCCCCGAGCCGATGGAGGGTGACGAGGACGTCGTCGAGCCAGGCGATCGTCATCCGCTCGTAGGCGATGCCGCCGCGCAGCACGACGTGCTGGAGCTCCTGGCCGGCGTCGAGCGGCAGGGACGCCTCCGGACCGGTGAAGTCCCGCCGCTCCCCCGAGAGGTAGTGCGCGAGCCGGTCGCCGTGCGCCCTGCGGTGCCGTTCGACCTCGGAGATCAGCGCCGCCGGGTCGTCGAAGGCGGCACCCCTGATCTTCACGGCGAGTTCGTGCCGGATGCTCTCCGGTTCGACCGGCTCGTGCAGCCACCGCGAGAGGGCGGCGCGGCCGGGGCCGGCGACGGAGTACTCCCTCTTGTCCGGACGGCTCTGCTGGGCCACTTCGCGGGCCTCCAGCAGGCCGTCGCCCTCCATGCGCTTGAGGACGCGGTAGATCTGCTGGTGGGTGGCGGTCCAGAAGTACCCGATGGACCGCTCGAACCGGCGGGCGAGCTCATAGCCGGAGCCGGGTTTCTCCAGCAGCGAGACGAGGATCGCGTGTTCGAGCGCCATGCTCCCGATCCTTCTATGCAACTCGTTGCATAGACAAGGCACCGCGAGCGGATGAGACGCGGCTCACCCGAGGCAGGTCGCGACGCCACTCCCCCGAACCCTTCAGCTCGACCGCCCACCTGCCGATCCGGGAGAGGGAACCACGTCGCGCCGCACACGGCCGGACGAGCCGCCGAGGCGCCGGCCCTGTCGAGTCACCGGCCCTGCGAGTAGTGGGAATTCGCACGGAAGCTGGACTCAGGGCCACTCGTTCGACCCTGACGACACGGGCACTGTTACATAAATCGGACCCCCTCCCGGGGGCGCGCACATGCGTGAGCGAGGGGCGCGCGGGGCGCCGGAAACCGCTTGTTGTTGATCAGTCAACCGATCGATGCAACATGAAACCATCTTCGATCGCGGTGGACGCGAAAAGGTTGATCCATACAGGCAAGAGTTACGGAGATGTCCGCATTTCGTCATAGCGTCCGGTTTGCGTCTCGTAGGGCCCACGACCAGGCCAGAGTGAGGGCCCTCGGCAGCAAGCCGGGAACCCGAACCGCCACGCAGAGGCCCTGAGCAGGGTCTTGTCGGGCACGTCCTCGAAGGGGCATTCCATGTCTGCTTCTCGCATCACCCGCCGCGTCGTCGCCACCGCACTCGCCTCCGGTGCTCTGGTCGCGGCAGCCGCGCTGCCGGCGACGGCTGCCGGCCACGACCGGCACCACTCCTTCCGGTCGACGGTCGTCATCGGGCAGGTCCAGTACGACAGCCCCGGCAGGGACGACCGGTCCAACCGCAGCCTCAACGCCGAATGGGTCGAGGTGAGGAACACCGGCCGGCACGCGGTCAACCTCCGCGGTTACACCCTCAGCGACCGGGACGGCAACCGCTACCGCTTCGACAACCTGCGCCTGGGCGGACGCTCCAGCGTCCGGGTGCACACCGGCATCGGCCGCGACACCCGCACCGACGTCTACCAGGACCGCCGCAACTACGTCTGGGACAACCGCGACACCGCGACCCTCCGGAACGACCGCGGGCGCGTCCTCGACACCAAGTCCTGGGGACGGTTCGGACACCGCCGCTGACGCGGCACCGCACACCCGGGGCCCGGCCGCTCGATGCGGCCGGGCCCCGGTCCATGTCCACTTTGCACCTTTCGGACGGTGATGGTGCAGAACCTATGCATCCACGGACCGCCCGGCCGCTCGCCACGCCTTCCCCGACCGCGCGGCTGACGGCCTTCGCGGGAACCGCCCCTTCCGGGGCCCGGGCACGGACGGGCCCCGGGGAAGGCACGGATGCGCTCCCCGGGGCCCGTGTTGCGCTCGGCCCGAACCGCTAGAAGGTGAGGTTCCAGGCGTCGATACGACCCGTGTCCTGGGCTGCGGTGTCCCGTACGCGCAGCTTCCAGATGCCGGCGGCGACCTCCGACGAGGCGTTCACCGTGTACGTCTTCACGACGTTGTCGGCACTGTCGCCGTCCGGGAAGTCCTCCAGCGGGTACACCGTGCCGTCCGGGGCGACGAGGGACAGCACCAGGTCACCTCGGTACGTGTGCTTGATGTCCACACCGACCTTGAGCGCCGTCGGGGCGTTGCCCGCGATCCCGGTCACGGCGATGGACGACTCGGCGGTGGCGTTGTCGTTGACGGCCACGTCGGTGGTGTTCTCGAAGTAGCGGGCCGGGGGCGGCGTGCCGCCGACCGCCTTCAGCGCGTCGACCTGGCCCTCGCCGAAGAAGGCGTTGTCGGCGGTCGTACCCGTGCAGCGGCTGTCGGACGGGCAGGCGGTGTCGTTGGCCTGCGCGGCGAGCCGGGCACGCAGATCGGCCGGTGTGGCGCCCGGGTCGGTGCTCGCCAGCAGCGCCGCGACTCCCGCCACGTGCGGGGACGCCATCGACGTGCCGTTCATGTTGCCGTACTTGCCGCCCGGGAGCGTGGAGTACACCCCTGACGCACCGTCACCGCCGGGTGCGGCGACATCGATGATGCTCCGCCCGAAGTTGGAGTACGACGCCTTGACGTTGCCGTTCCCCATCGCCGCGACCGTGACGACGCCCGGCAACTCGGTCGGGATGTCGATGCAGGCGTTGGTGATGGTGCGGGTCACAGGATTCGAGTCGTTGGGGCTGGAGCGGTCGGTGCGCTTGTTCGCCAGGTCGTAGTTGGAGTTGCCTGCGGCGGCGACCTGGAGCGAGCCCTTCCCCTCCGCGTACTGCTGGGCGCGCTTCACACCCTCGATGATCGCGGCCTGGTCGGCGTTGTCCGGGCAGTTGAACATCCACGGATCGGTGTAGTAGCTGTTGTTGGTGACCTTGAAGCCGTGGTCACCGGCCCACATGAAACCGCAGATGGTGTTCTCGGCGAAGAACATGCTGGTCGTGGGTTCGGCGATACGGACGGAGGAGATCCGCACACCGGGGGCGACACCGATGACGCCCTTGCCGTTCCTGGCCGCGGCGATGGTGCCCGCGACGTGCGTGCCGTGGTCGCCGATGTCGCGCCAGGCACCGGCACGGGTGTCGGGCCGGCCGTAGGCGCAGGAAACCGAGTCCGCCGCGTTGAAGTTGGGCGCGATGTCCTGGTGCAGGTCGTCGACGCCGGTGTCGAGGACACCGACCTTGACCGAGGAGGAACCGGTGCTGACCGCCCACGCCTTGTCCGCCTTGATCTGGGTCATGTCCCAGCGGTTGGACTCGGTGAGGGTGGTCGGCGACTGCGACGGGGTCGCGGGCAGCGCGGGGTTGTACGCGTCAGCGGGGACGTCCGAGGTGCGGGTCGCGCCGACCTGCTGCACCCCGGCGACGCCGCGCATGCTGCCGGCGAACGCCGAGGACGTGGAGTGCGCCACGATCACACCGATCGCGTCGTAGTGCGCGAACACGGTGCCGCCGTTGGTGGTGACCGCGCCGCGCACCGCGGAGGTGTCACCGGGTGCGGTGATCACCAGGTACGCACGGGTCCCGGCGGCCCACGCGGCCTGCGGCGCGGTGGGCGCCGCGGACGTGGTGGGACCGCTCGCCGCTCCGGGCGCGGCCTGCGCCGCGCTCGCGGGGACCGCGGTCACCAGGGCCGCGCCGATGGCGGCGGCCGCCACGAGCGGACGTCTCAGTCGGCTGGATATGAGGGGGGTAGGCAATGCGTCCTCCGAGAGCCCGGCCGCGCCGAGGCGCGCACCGGGCGTGTGATGAACGGAATGGACGCAAGATCTCAGACGACGACGCCGCAAGGGAAGGTGTTCCGTCGCCCAACTGGCCCCGGAACACAAATGGTTGGCGTCCATTCCGCCTGTTTTGAGCCTCAGTCGGACGGCTTGTCTCACCGGCGGGCGGCCACGCGCCCCCGGCATGCGGACGGTGGCAGGCGGGCTGACGGTGCATGCGTGACCCGCGGAGACGGACTCCGCGGGTCACGGCGGGCGGCGGCCGTTGCAGCGCCGCGGGGACGGCACGGCCGGGCGGCGCACGAAACGGATGCGCATCGGTCCGGCGGGGCGCCTTGCCGAAGTGGAGTGCTCAGCAGCACGCCGAACGGCGGGGCCCGCGCGACGCGGGACCGTCAGCCCTGGCTCGGCGGGTGGAGTGCCGCGTACGCGCCCGCGCAGGCGGCGACCACCGTGACACAGCCGGCGAAGACGAGTCCCGCGGTGCGCAGCCCCAGCCCCATGGCCAGGGCGCCGACGCCGACCACGGGCAAGGAGATCCCGGCGTACGCGACGACGAAGAACGCCGAGATGGTCCCGCCCCGGTGGTGCGCCGGCGCCGCGCCGCTGACCAGGGTGAGGGCGGCGCGGAAGGCGAGGCCCTGGCCGGCGCCGCCGAAGAGCGCGCCGAGAACGAGCAGCGGCAGGGACTGGACGATCAGCGACGAGGCCACGAACAGCAGCCCGACGACGAGTACGCCGCAGCCGGCGGGGAGCGCCCGGGCGGCGCCGACCTTCGGTGTCATCGACTGGCCGAAGGTCGAGGCCAGGAACACGGAGAACACGACGGCGCCCGTCACGGCCAGGTTGTGCACGTCCAGGGTCCGCGCGACGAAGCTGGGCGCCACGGCCGTGAAGAGGCCGAGCAGGGCGAACCCGGCGAACGCCGCGACGGACGCGGGCACGAAGACGCCCTTCACCCCGGGCGGCACGGAGAGCCCCTGCGGGCTCAGCCGGGGCCATCGCCGCGGGTCCTCCACCGTCTCCGGCAGCAGCCAGGTCAGCACGCAGGCCGCCGCGATCAGTCCGAGGTGCACCCAGAAGACCAGCTTCAGCGGCCACGGCGCGTACTCCGCGAGCAGTCCGGACAGCAGTGGCCCGCAGCCCAGGCCGCCCATGTTCGCGGCGGTGGCCGCGAAGGCGGCGCGCGCCTTCTTCGCCGGCGCGGCGAGTTCGATGACGGCGGCCGTCGCGGCACCGCTGAGCAGCCCGGCCGCGAAGCCCGAGAGCAGCCGTCCCGCGAACAGCAACGGCAGACCGGTCTCGAGCAGGAAGCAGCAGGCGCTGGCCGCCGAGAAGCCCATGGCGGCCAGCAGTACGGGCCGGCGCCCGACGACGTCGGAGTAGTTGCCGGCCACGAGGAGGGCGGTGATGACGGCGACCGCGTACACGGCGAAGACGACCGTCACCATCAGCTCGGAGAAGCCGATCTGTTCCTGGTAGAGCCCGTACAGCGGCGTGGGGAGGGTCGTCCCGGCCATGCCGATCGCGAACACGGCGGCAGCCGCCGGATATCCCGGGCGTCCTCCCCCTCGTGCTCCGCCCTGCCCCACCCCGCCTGTTCCGCCCGTGCCGTCCGCCATCCCGGCACCCTACGAGCGGTGCGCCGTCCGGGACGCCCGCCACGACGTACGGGCGTCGCGGTCCGCCGGCCGGAGGTGACGAGGCCGCGTGTTCGGAGCACCCGCACTCATGACACAGGCGGGCCGTGGCGGACGGCGCTGCCCGTGTCCATCAGACGATCAGCCGCAACCGCGCCCTCGTGGCGTGCGCCGGCCCGGGACAGACGTACGCCCGCGGCCGCCGTGGCGGTCGCGGGCGTACGCTCGCGGTGCTCCCTCCCCCGACTCCGGGCCCTTCGCGGCGTTCGGGAACGGCCCGTCGCACCGGGCGGTCAACTGGCGCGGGCCGGCCTCGGGCCGGGGACGGTGATCCAGTGCAGGATGGTCTCCACCGTCCGGTCGTCGAGCGCGCTCAGGATGTTGATCGCGTCTAGGTCCCCCGGCAGCGGCGCGACGCCGTTGGCGGTCAGGGCCGAGTGCAGGTCCAGTCGCCGCCGGTCGTGCGCCGCGAGCGGGATGGGCAGCCGCTCCCGCGGGGCGGGCGGCAGGAGTTCGGCTCCGTCACCCGCC
This sequence comes from Streptomyces sp. WMMC940, assembly GCF_027460265.1. NCBI lineage: Bacteria > Bacillati > Actinomycetota > Actinomycetes > Kitasatosporales > Streptomycetaceae > Streptomyces > Streptomyces sp. WMMC940. The sequence continues at coordinate 7,208,558 of NZ_JAPZBC010000001.1, read as the reverse complement.
ATCGCGGGGTACAGCCCGTCGATGTCACGCGCACCGGGGACCCGGTAGGGATCGGCGCCCGCCTCCGACAGCACCGACGACAGCGAAAGAAGGGGCTCAGCAGTCATGAAAGCCTCCAGTGGTTGCGTCACTGACACCACTGAGGGCGCTCCCCGGCGGCGTAGCGGTTCCTGCTCGTCCCGCACATCACCCGTACGCCGCCAAAACCACGTCATCACACGATCTCGCGGGCGGTGGACCTGACGGATCGCGGCACCCCGCCTCCGACCTGCGCATACACCCCGTTCCAGAGGGTGCCCGGACTGTCAAGCCACGCATTCCCGGACGTGTTCCCGCGCGCGCTCCGCCGCTTCACTCGGGAGTGGGCCGCTGCCGCGGCCGTCCGCAGAAGGGAGCGACGATGAACACCCGAGTGCCCGGCCACGACCGCCCCGGCCGGCCCGTGCACGCCGGCCCCGCGCGCGGCGTCCCGGGCCGTGCGCGCCGGGCCGCCCGACGCCGGGCGGCCGGGCTGCGAGCGGCCCTGTACCGGGCCGTGGCCGCCGCCGGCGCGCCGATCAAACGCTCCGGCCGCGACCGGCCCGCGGACCTGCGCGGTCGCCGGGCGACGGCGCTGCTGTCGGCCGTGCCGCTGGCGCTGACCGCCGGAGCGGGGCTCCCGGCCTCGGCGGCAGCCGACGACGGGAGCTCGGCGACCCGCTCCCAGGGAACCGCGGCGAGCATCCCCTCCTCCGTCCCGGAAGGGCTCCGCCCGTACTACGCGCAGCGGATCGACTGGGAGACCTGCGGCACCGACGTCCAGTGCGGCCTGCTGGAGGTACCGCTGGACTACGCCGACCCGGCCGCCGGCACCATCCGGCTGTCGCTCGCCCGCGTGCGGGCGGCCGATCCCGACCGCCGGCTCGGCTCGCTGCTCTACAACCCCGGAGGGCCCGGTGTGTCGGGCGTCGATGCCGTGAAGTCCGCTGCCGAGCTGCCGACCACCCCCGAACTCGCCGCCAGGTACGACGTCGTCGGCTTCGATCCGCGCGGTGTCGGCGAGAGCGCCCCGGTGCGCTGTGCGCCCGTCCGGGCGGCCGGGGACGCCGGCCCGGTCGACATCACCCCCGACACCCCGGCCGAGGTCGACGGACTCGTCCGGACCACCCGGGAGACCGGGGCCGCCTGCCGCTCCGTGACGGGACCGCGCCTGGGCCATGTGTCCACCCTGGAGACGGCCCGCGACATGGACGTGCTCCGCGCCGTCCTGGGCGATCCCGGGCTGAACTTCCTGGGCGTCTCCTACGGCACGTACCTGGGCACGCTGTACGCCGACCTCTTCCCCGACCGGGTCGGCCGGCTGGCCCTGGACGCCGCGGTGGACCCCCGGCTGGACGCGCTGGAGTCGCTCCGCGGCCAGGCCGCCGGTTTCCAGCGGGCCCTGGACGCCTTCCTCGCCGACTGCGCGAGCCGGCCGGAGTGCCCCCTCGGCACCGATCCGGCCAGGGCGGCGAAGCGCCTGACCGATCTGCTGGCACGGCTGGACCGTGCCCCGCTCCCGGTGAGCGGCACCGAACTCCTCGACCGGGACAGCGCTGTGGTGATCATGGCGCAGTCGCTGTACAGCAGGGACTCCTGGCCCGTGCTGGAGTCAGCCGTCGCCGCGGCACTCGCGGGCAACGGCACGGAGTTCTCGGGGATGGTCGCAGACGCCGGCGAGGACTCGTACGGCCACTCCTTCCTGGCGATCTCGTGTCTGGACCTGCCGCCGGCCGTCACGTCGGCCGAGGAGTTGCAGGCCGCGCTGCCCTCCTTCCGGGAGGCGTCCCCCGTGTTCGGCGAATGGCTCGCCTGGGCCGCGCTCGGCTGCGCGGACTGGCCCGTCGACTCCGTCGGCACGCCGCGCACGGTCTCCGCTCCGGGCACTCCGCCGATCCTGGTCGTGGGCACCACCCGGGACCCGGCGACGCCGTACGACTGGGCGGAGTCCCTGGCCGGGCAGCTGGAGTCCGGTGTGCTGCTGACCCGCGAGGGCGACGGGCACAGCGCGTACAACGTCGGCAGCGTCTGCGTCGACAGGGCCGTCGACAGGTACCTGATCGAGGGCGTGCCACCCGCGGACGGCACCCACTGCACCTGAGGCCCCGGCCGGACGGCGGCCCCCTACTCCGGCGACGGGGCGGTGGGGGCCGGGGCCGCGACGGGCCGGGTCGGCGCGATCTTCCGCAGGGCGTCGGAGGTCATGTAGTCCGCCCAGATCCGGGCCGGGAAGACGCTGCCGCGCACCGTTCCCTCACCGCCGGTGCCGGCCATGGGGAGAAGCGGTTTCCCCGGCTGGGAACGGAACATCGTCACGGCCGTGGACAGGTTCCCGGTGTACCCGGCGAACCATGCCGCACGCTGGGTGTCGCTCCGCCCCGTGGCCGCACCGGCGAACCGGCCGAGGGCGCCGGTGGCGGACGCCGCCGGGGTGCCGAACGCGGTGTCCTCCAGTACGGAGGTGACGTCGAGGGCCACCTCGGGGTCCATGACGCGGCGCGACGCGGGCCGTGCGAGGCCGGCGACGGGCTCGTCCCCGCGGAGCACCTTGGTGACGGAGTACGGCTCGTGCCGCACGCCCGCGCCGGCGAAGGTCGCGTACGAGCCTGCCACCCGGATGGCGCTGGGCGAGGAGGTGCCGAGCGGGAACTCCCGGGTACGGGGCGCCATGCTGTCCCGGAGCATGCCCGCTCCCACCGCCATGTCCTCGACCCGTGCCAGTCCGATGGCCGAACCCAGGCGTTCGAACGGGGCGTTGACACCGGCAGCCATCGCCTTGCGCAGGGTCAGCAGGCCGCGGGCGGTGTCCAGTGGGGACACGAACGCCCGCTCCTGCCGTACCGGCGAGAGCCCCGTGGTCAGCCGGCCGGACTCGTCGAAGGCGCTCTCGGTGGAGACGGCCTGCACGGAGCCGTCGTCGGCCACGGCACCGTGCTGGAGCGCCGCGGCGAGGACGAACGGCTTGAAGACCGAGCCCGCGGGCACCCCGGAGGTGTCGGCGTTGTTGGTGAAGTGCGCGGTGGCGTCCGGGCCGCCGTAGACGGCGACGATCGCGCCGTCGTCGGGCCGCACCGAGGCGGCGCCGACCTGCACGTGGCGGTCCTCCGCACGGGACTTCGGGTCGATGTTCCGCTTGAGTACGCCCTGGACGGAGCGTTCGAGCTGCTGGACGGCCGCCCGGTCGAACGTGGTGTGGATCCGGTAGCCGCCGCGGTCCAGGTCGGCGTCGGTGAGGTCGGTCCGCTTCTTGACGTAGCGCTTGGCGAGGTCGACGAGATAGCCGGTCTGTCCGCTCAGATTGGTGGACTTGGACTGGGGGCGGGGCGCCGGGAACGCCTTGTACCGGGCCCGCTCCCCCGCGCTCATCATGCCCAGTTCGACCTGGCGGTCCAGGATCCAGGACCAGCGCTCCACCGCGCGCTTGTGCCGGCTCGCGCCGAGCGCCGGGTCGTAGTCGTTGCCGCCTTTCAACAGGGCGGCGAGAAAAGCTCCCTGACTGGGATTCAACTTTTCGGCACCGATGCCGTAGTACGCGTTGGAGGCGGCCTGGATCCCGTAGGCGCCGCGGCCGAACCAGCTGGTGTTCAGGTACCCCTGGAGGATCTCGTCCTTGGTCTTGCGGCTGTCGAGCTTCAGTGCGATGCAGAACTCCTGCACCTTCCGGGACAGCGTCTGCTCCTGCGAGAGGTAGGTGTTCTTGACGTACTGCTGGGTGATGGTGGAGCCGCCCTGGGTCTCCTGGCCCCGGGCCATGTTCGCGACGGCCCGGGCGAGACCGGAGACCGAGACGCCGGAGTCCTCGTAGAAGCGGGCGTTCTCGGCCGCGATGGCGGCGTTGCGGACGGAGACGGGGATCCGCGACAGCGGCAGGTTCTGCCGGTTCACCGCGCCGACGCTCACCATCTGGGTCCCGTCGGACCAGTAGTAGACGTTGGCCTCCTGGCGCGCCGCCGCGTTCTCGCTGGGAATGTCGACATAGGCGTAGACGGCGGCGAAGAGCGCCAGCAGCCCGACGACCGCGGTCGAGAAGGCGCCCAGGAGCAGCTTCCAGGAGGGGAGCCACCGCCGGAAACCCTGTCTGCCGCGGCGCGGGTAGTCGATCCGGCGGCGGCGACTCGGCACGCTCCGCCGGAGGCGCGAGCGGGACGGCTGGGCTTCTTCGCTCATCTGCGGCTGCTCCTCGGTCGGGCCCCGCGCGCACGCCCCCGCGGCACGCGGTCTCACCGAGCAATACGCTGCGCGCGGCCCCGGCGTTGCCCGGCGGCACTGTGAAGGACGGCACGCCGCGCGACGGGAACCCCGGGGCCGATTTCCGCCTCGTGGCGCTACCGGCGGGTCACGTCCAGGGGCACGGCGGCACCGCCGGTGCTCGAGCGGTCCGGCGTGCAGGTGCGGCATGCGTGGACCCGGCTGCGCACGGCCGTGCGCAGCCGGGTGCTCCTCGGACCGTGACAAGACGGGACGAACCAGGCGTAGGCTGGTCAGAACGTCGCAGTGCGGTGAGAGTGGATGACGGAGGCGGCGCATGACCGACCCACGCGGCTTCCTCAGGATCCCCCGGCGGCCCGTCCCGCCGCGCCCCGTCGAGGAGCGCCTGGACGACTGGCGGGAGGTCTACGCGGGGCAGGCGCTGCTCCCGCTCGTGTCCGAGCAGGCCCTGCGCTGCATGGACTGCGGCATCCCCTTCTGCCACAGCGGCTGTCCGCTGGGCAATCTCATCCCGGAGTGGAACGCGTACGCCTCGCGCGGGGACTGGCAGGCCGCGGCGGAACGGCTGCACGCGACGAACAACTTCCCCGAGTTCACCGGGAGGCTGTGTCCGGCGCCGTGCGAGGACGCGTGCGTCCTGGCGATCAACACCGACCCGGTGACGATCAAGAACGTCGAGCAGACCATCGCCGACGAGGCGTGGGAGCGCGGGTACGCGCCGCCGCAGCCGCCGCAGCGGCTCAGCGGCAGGACCGTGGCCGTCGTCGGGTCCGGTCCGGCGGGACTGGCGGCGGCGCAACAGCTGACCCGCACGGGCCACACCGTGGTCGTCTACGAGCGCGACGACCGGCTGGGCGGCCTGCTCCGCTACGGCATTCCCGAGTTCAAGATGGAGAAGCGCCATCTCGACCGCCGCATCGACCAGATGCGTGAGGAGGGGACCAAGTTCCGGACGGGTGTGGACGTCGGCGGGGAGCTGGACGCCGCCGAGCTCAGACGGCGCCATGACGCGCTGATCGTCGCGGTGGGCGCCACGGAGCGGCGCGAGCTGCCGGTGCCGGGCCGGGAGCTGTTCGGCATCCACCAGGCCATGGACTACCTGACGTACGCGAATCGCGTCCAGGAGGGCGACTACGCCGCTCCCCCGGTGACCGCCGAGGGCAAGCACGCCGTGATCGTCGGGGGCGGGGACACCGGCTCCGACTGCCTCGGCACCGTCCTGCGCCAGGGTGCGCTCTCCGCGGTTCAGTTGGACATCAATCCGGAGCCCGGGGAGGCCAGGCCGCACGCGCAGCCGTGGCCCGTGACGCACCCGAAGGTGTACCGGATATCCCACGCCCACGCGGAGGCACGCGGTCGCGAGGGGATCGACCCTCGGCTGTTCTCCTCGGCGACCCTTCACTTCGAAGGCGATACGGCGGGGCATGTGCGCCGGCTGTGCCTGACCGAGGTGGAGCCGGCGGCGAGGAGTCCGCTGCCGGGGACCGAACGGGTCCTGCCGGCGGAGCTGGTGCTGATCGCCCTGGGCTTCTCAGGGCCCGAGCAGGGCTCGGGCCTGATGGAGCAGCTGGGGCTGTCCGTGGACGGCCGGGGCAACTTCGCCCGGGGCGGTGACTTCGGCGCCCTGCCGGCACCTCCGTCGGGCCGTGACGCCGCCGGTGGACGGGACTCCCCGACCGGTGCGGACCCCGCGTCGGGTCGGGCCGGGCGGGACGGCGAGCACCCGCGCACGGAGGGGGTGTTCGTCGCCGGCGACGCGGGACGCGGGCAGTCACTGGTGGTCTGGGCCATCGCGGAGGGACGGGCGGCCGCCGCGGCGGCGGACCGCTATCTCACCGGCTCCACGGTGCTGCCGGCGCCGATCGCACCGTGGGACCGTCCCCTGGTCGCCTGAGCACCGGCGCCCGGGACGCGGGAGGGCGTGGATCCGGGCGGATGAGCACCGGGGCCCGGGCACCCCAGGACCGGACGCCGCCGGCGTCCCCGGGGCGTCGGCACCGGCCCCGGGCGGCCGGTCAGCAGTCGATCTCCTTGCCGATGTACAGCTCGGCGAACGCGGCCGCGGCGGCGGGCGAGTCGAAAATGCGCCTGAGGCGGGCGGTCGCGATGCCCGCGCGGAACGGATCGCCCGAGGAGGCACCGTGCATGACCTCCGAGAGCCACTGCGAGAACTCCTGGTACTGCCACGCCCGCCGCAGGCACTCCGCCGAGTACGCACGCAGCCCACGGGTCTCACCCGCGGTGCAGTACGCCACGAGCGCGTCGCCGAGCAGCAGTGCGTCGTACAGGGCCAGGTTCAACCCCTTCGCGGCGATCGGAGCGGTGAGGTGCGCCGCGTCCCCGGCGAGGTGGAGCCGGCCGTACGACATGGGCTCCACGACGTAGTTGTGCATGTCGAGCACGCGCTTCTCGATGAGCCGGCCCTCGGTGAGCGGCGGCGCACCCGCGGCCGCGAGCCGGCGGCGCAGCTCGGACCACACGCGTTCGTGCGGCCAGTTCGCGGGGTCGTCCCCCGGCGGGCACTCGAGGTAGTAGCGGGTGACCCGGGGACTGCGGGCCATGTGTGCGGCAAAGCCGTCGGGGTGGACGCCGAGGACGACGCAGTCGCTGGAGGGCGGGGCCTCGGCGAGGAGGGCGAGCCAGCCGATGCCGTAGTCGTGCCTGGCGACGGTGGAGTGCTCCGGTGGCACGCTTCCGCGGGACACCCCTCGCGCGCCGTCGCACCCGGCCACGGCGTCGCAGTCGACGCGCTGCCGCCGGCCCGTGTCCGGATCCGTGTACGTGACGGAGGGCCGGTCCGTGTCGAGACCGTGCAACTCCACGTCGCGGACGTCGAACCGGATGTCACCGCCCATGTCGTCCGCGTATCCGCGCACGAGGTCGGTCACCAGCAGCGGCTGCGGGTACACGAAGTGACGGCGTCCCGCCAGCTCGCCGTACGGAAAGCGATGGCGTTCGCCGGCGAACCGGAACTCGAACTCGCCGTACGCCTCGGCCCGTTCCAGCAGGCCGTCGGCGAGGCCGCGCCGCTCCAGGGCCCGCACCGCCCACTCCTCCAGGAATCCGGCCCGAGGCCGTTGCTCGATGAACGCGCGGCTCTCGGTCTCCAGCACGAGGCAGTCGACGGAGGCGGCCCGAAGGATGTTCGCGACGGTGAGCCCGGCGGGGCCCGCCCCCACGACGACGACACGGGTGCGGTGCGGTGCGGGCGCCGCGGAGGTCGCGGGGGACGTCGTGGGGGCGGGGCGCGGCGCGGGGGCCGCGGTGGGTGACGACGTGGGAGCGGCCGGTGACGGAGTGGGGGTGTCGGAAGTCACCCGGCCATTATGACGGTGATCAGTCAAGACATCGGGGCGGCACGGAGCCCCGCCCCGCAGGGGTCCGGCCGGGAACGACACGCACTCATCGGCGTCCACTTTGAGAACCCATAAGCCCCGCTTATGAGGTCATAAATTAGGGCCCCCTTACCTGACCAGGTCATCCGGGTGAGAGAGTGATCGGCGAGACCGTCGTTGCCGTTCGAAGGGAAATCGTCATGCCTCGCCCCCTGCGGGTCGCTGTCGTCGGAGCCGGACCCGCGGGGATCTACGCCGCCGACGCCCTGCTGAAGTCCGAGGCCGCCGCCGACCCCGGTGTGTCCATCGACCTCTTCGAGCGGCTGCCGGCCCCGTTCGGGCTGATCAGGTACGGCGTGGCACCGGACCACCCGCGGATCAAGGGCATCATCACCGCCCTCCACCAGGTGCTCGACAAGCCGCAGATCCGGGTGTTCGGCAACGTCGACTACCCGGGTGACATCGGCCTCGACGACCTCCGCACCTTCTACGACGCGGTGGTCTTCTCCACGGGCGCCAACGCCGACCGGGCGCTCGACATACCCGGCATCGACCTCGAGGGCTCCTACGGCGCGGCCGATTTCGTGTCCTGGTACGACGGCCACCCGGACGTGGCGCGTACCTGGCCGCTGGAGGCGGAGAAGGTGGCGGTGCTCGGCGTCGGCAACGTCGCGCTCGACGTGGCCCGTGTCCTCGCCAAGACCGCCGACGAACTGCTGCCCACGGAGATCCCGCCGAACGTGTACGACGGGCTGGCCGTGAACAGGGCCCGCGAAGTGCACGTGTTCGGCCGCCGTGGCCCCGCGCAGGCGAAGTTCAGCCCCATGGAGCTGCGCGAACTCGACCACTCCCCCAGCATCGAGGTCATCGTCAACCCCGAGGACATCGACTACGACGAGGGCTCCATCGCCACGCGCCGCGCCAACAAGCAGGCGGACATGGTCGCGAAGACGCTGGAGAACTGGGCGATCCGGGACGTCGGCGACCGGCCGCACAAGCTGTTCCTCCACTTCTTCGAGTCCCCGATCGAGGTCGTGGGCGAGGACGGCAGGGTGACGGGGCTGCGCACCGAGCGGACGGCGCTCGACGGCAGCGGGAACGTCACCGGCACGGGTGAGTTCCACGACTGGGACGTCCAGGCGGTGTACCGAGCGGTCGGCTACCTCTCCGAGGAGGTCGCCAAACTGCCCTTCGACCTGGGAAGCGGCACGGTGCCGCACGAGGCGGGCCGCGTGGTCGAGGCCGGGAAGCACCTGCAGTCGACGTACGTCACCGGATGGATCAAGCGCGGACCCGTCGGACTCATCGGCCACACCAAGGGCGATGCCAACGAGACGGTCGCGAGCCTCCTCGACGACCACGCCAACGACCGTCTGCACACGCCGTCGGCGCCGGACCCCGAGGCGGTCGTGGCCTTCCTCGAGAACCGGGACGTCCGGTACACCACGTGGGACGGCTGGTACCGGCTGGACGAGGCCGAGCGCGCGCTGGGTGAGCCCCAGGGCCGCGAGCGGGTGAAGATCGTGGACCGCGAGGGGATGCTCCGCGCGAGCGGCGCCTGACGGACGGGGCCTGCGGCCCCGGGGTGCCCCATCGGCACCGGGCACACGGCTGTACGGCCGTGCGGCTGCCCGCCGGGGCCGCTGCCGGTCATGCCGGGGCGGCCACCGCGCCCGCACGGCCGTGACCCGCCACTCGGTGCGGCACTGCGGGCGGGTTCCGCCACGGTTTCCGAACGGGGACGGCTCTCAGTACGGCGGGCACGTTCTCGGCACGGCCTGCTCGCCCCGTCGACGTGCATGGGCGCGCACGCTCCGGCGGGGCAGGCCGCCGCGGGGAGTCGGAGCGGTCCGGACCGGAAGACCGCACGGACCTCGTTGCCCCGGGCGCCGTCCGGCGGGTCCGGAGGGCGCCACCCGCCTCACGCGTGGTGCGGTCGACGCTCGCCGGTCCGCCGCCTCCGTCCCGCCCGGGGCGCCGGTCCGCAGGGGTGTCGGCGATCACCGGGCTCCGGCCCCGCCGGGTCGCCCCAATGGCGGAGCCTCGCGGTCCACCGTGCCAGGAACAGATCGGGAGTGGCGCAGACCTACGAGATCTTCGATCACTCGGTGCACCTGGTGGCGGACCTCTCGGGCATCTTCATCTTCGCGGTCACCGGTGCGCTGGTGGCCGTGCGCATGAAGTTCGACGTCTTCGGCATCATGGCGCTCGCCGAGATCACCGCACTCGGCGGCGGCATCTTCCGGGACCTCGTCATCGGCGACGTCCCGCCCGCTGCCTTCCGGGACATGGGCTACTTCGTCACCCCCATCATCGCCGGGACGCTGGTGTTCTTCCTGCATCCCGCGATCAACCGCATCGGCGGAGCGGTGCAGGTCGTGGACGCGGCAGGGCTCGGGCTGTTCAGCGTCGCCGGCACGGTCAAGGCCGCGCTGTGGGGCATCGAGCCGTTCCACGCCGCCGCCATCGGGGTCGCGACGGCCGTGGGCGGCGGCGTACTGAGGGACCTGCTCGCCATGGAGGTGCCCTCGCTGCTGCGCCGCGACCGCGAGATGTACGCGCTGCCCTCCGTGCTCGGCGCGGGCACCGTGGCCGTACTGCTGCAGTTCGGCCTGCTCGGACCGGTCAGCAGCGCCGCCGCCATGCTCGCCACCTTCGTTCTCCGGCTGCTGGCCCTGCGCTACGGCTGGAAGGGCCCGCTCGCCTGGAGGAGCGAGCGGCCGGCGCCGCCCCGTCCGGAGGCACGGCGCTTCGGCCGAGGCCGCCCACCAGGGCGAGCAGGGCTGCGCTGAACAGAATCAGACCTCCCAGCGTCAGCAGGCTGACCTCGAGCGCGGTCACGAACGCGCTGTCGGCCGCCGCCCCGACCCGCTCGTGCGCGGCGCCGGGAAGCCGGGCGAGCAGTTCCTGCCGCTCCTCCTCACGCGAGAGCACGGTGTCCAGGGCGCGCTGCTCCCGCGGGGTGAAGTCGTCGCCGTCACCGGCGGCCGAGGCCAACAGGTCGTTGCGCTCGTCCCACTCGGCCGTGGTGAACAGCGCGTTCAGCAGGGCCAGCCCGACAGCCGCGCCGATCTGACGGCTCTGCACGGACAGGCTCGCGGCGACGCCTCGCGCCGAGCCGGGCACGGACGCCATGATCAGGGCGGTCGCCGCCGGGTAGACCAGGGGCGGCGCGAGACCGAACACCAGCAGGGCCGGGACGAGCAGGGTGCCGTGGCGGTTCGCCACCCCGTAGGTCAGCCACAGCAGGCAGCAGCCGAGCACCGCCAGTCCCGTGAGGATGAGCCGTCGACCGTACCCCTGGTCGGTGAGCCGTCCGACGAGCGGCGACAGCACGACCGTGCCGACGCTGGACGCCGTGAGGAGCAGTCCCGTGCGCAGTGCGCCGAGATCCAGCACGTGCTGCAGATAGAGCGTCACATAGACGGCGACGGCGAGCGAGGTGCACTGCACCAGGGCCAGGGCGGTCATCGGGACGGAGACTTTCGGGGAACGCAGTGGACGCAGGTCCAGCAGCGGTTCGGCGGTCCGCAGCTCCACCGCGACGAAGAGGGCGAGCAGCGCGGCGCCCGTGACGAGCGGCAGCAGGGTGCCCGGCGCGGCGAAGCCCAGATCGGAGGAACGCTCGCAGGCGAGCACGACGAGGGTGAGACCGGCGGCGATGAGCACCGCGCCCGGGACGTCCATGGACGTCCCGGCGGGCGCCCGGCTCTCCACGAGGTGCCTGCGGGCCGTGACGACGACCATCGCGCTCAGCGGAACGCAGGCGGCGAACGCCCAGCGCCAGCTGCCGAACTCCACGAGCAGCGCGATGCCCAGCGGTACGGCCACGCCGAAGAAGCTGGTGACGGCCGTCTGGACCCCGATGGCCCAGCCGTGCCGCCGCTCGGGCAGCGCGGCGGTCAGATTGGCCAGCGCGAGCGGCACGGCCAGGGCGACGCCGAGCCCCTGCACACCGCGGGCCGCCACCAGCACGAGCCCGTCGGGCGCGGCCGCGCACAGCGCCGAACCGATCCCGAAGCAGGCCATGCCCAGCAGGAACACCCGGCGCCGCCCCAGCACATCGCCGAGCCGCCCGCTGATCAGGGCGACGGCGCACAGCGGGAGCAGGGCGACGACGACGACCCAGTGCAGGGTGGAACCGTCCAGTCCGAAGTCCCGCTGGATCCGGGGCAGGGCGACGATGACGCTCGTCAGACTGGAGAACAGCAGCACGCTCGCGGTGACGGTGGCGATCATGGCCGCGCGCTGCTGCGGCGTCAGTTCCCTGAAGGTGCCCATCCGGACCACTGTCCCGCTCCGGGGCGGGGACGGCATCCGGCCGCGGGCCGCGGGAGTGGCGCACGAGGACGAACGGCGCCACCGGTCGGCTCCCTCGCCGGCGTCGGGCTCTCCGGGCCCGACGTGGGCACGCATCCCGTCCCTGGCGGAAGCCGAGGCTGCCTCCGCCGACCGCGCCTGACTCCAGTCAGGTAGAACGATCACCTGACCGGATCACTGCGGTGTGCGGGCGGCGCGCGAGCCCCGGTACCGAAGGCTGGGATGGCCACGTACGGGCCGTCGGTCCGTGCTCTGTTACCCAGCTCTCCCGCGCAGTCCCTCGTGACCGCGGGGAAGGAAGCCAAGACATGAACACTCGTATACCGATGGGACTGCCCCGGGCGCGACGCGCTCGGGTCCTGCTTGCCTCAATCGCCGGCGTGGTCACTGTGACCGGCCAGCTTCTGGTGACGGCCCCTACCACTCACGCAGCCGACCCGGAACCCCGCGGCGACCACCGGCCCCAGTCGGCCGACAGCCGTCCCTCCTCGTCCGGTGACCGCGAGGAGGACCGGGCCGAGAACCAGGACGGGGACCGCGGTCAGGAACAGGACGGTGACCGCGAGGAGGACCAGGGCAGGGAACAAAGCGCGAACCACGGCGAAGACCGCGACGAGGGCCGCGGCGAGGGCCGGGACGAAAACGAAGACGAAGACGAAGAAACCGACCGCGACGACAACCGCCAGGAACAACAAGGCAGGGAACAAAGCGCGAACCACGGCGAAGACCGCGACGAGGGCCGCGGCGAGGGCCGGGACGAAAACGAAGACGAAGACGAAGAAACCGACCGCGACGACAACCGCCAGGAACAACAAGGCAGGGAACAGAGCGCGAACCACGGCGAGGGCCGGGACGAAGACGAAGGGGAAGACGAAGACGCGAACCACGGCGAAGCCCAGGGCGGCAAGCGCGAGGGCCAGGGCGGCAAGCGCGAAGCCCAGGGCGGGCACCGTGGTGAGGTCAAGAAGGGGCACGGCAAGGAGTTCGGCTGGGACCACGGCAAGAACAGGCCGATGCGCCCCGAAGTCCTGCACGGGATCGAGCAGTTCAACGAAGACGACACCTTCACCCCTCCGGCGGGCGTCACCTCGGTGTTCGTCCAGGCCTGGGGAGGTGGCGGCGGTGGAGCCGGAGGAGGGGGCGGAGGCAGCACGCCGCAAGCCGACGGCGGTGACGGCGGCGGTGGCGGCGGCGGTGGATTCACCTGGTGCCTGGTCCCGGTCAAGCCGGGCAAGAACTACCTGGTGGACATCGGAACCGCCGGTGACAACGGATCCGGCGGTGCCCCCGGCCGGGACGGCCGGGAGGGGTCGTCCGGCGGCGCCACCTCCTTCCACTCCCCGAACGGCACCGTGCTGCTCTCCGCCGAGGGCGGTGGCGGCGGTGAGGGAGGCACGTCCGACGACACCGACGCAGGTGCGCCCGGTGCCGGCGGGGACGGCGGCGACAGCTCCTGCACCACCGGCGGTGTGAACCGGCCCGGTTCGGACGGTTCTTCCGGCAACGGGGGCGGGACCGTCGCCGACGGCATCGTCGCGCTGCCCGCCCATGCCGCCGTCGGTGGCAGCGGCGGTGACGGCGGCGACGGCGAGGACGACGAGTTCTTCGCCCGCCCCGGTGAGGACGGCGAGGACGGCGGCGCGGGATACGCCGTCATCTACTGGTAGACGTCCGCCGCTCGCGGTGCACCCCTGCCGCCCCCGGCCGCCGGCCGGCCGGGGGCGGCCTCTCGGGGTCCCACCCCCAGGCCGTGATCATCCCGGCCGAGAGCGCGGCGCAGTCGGGCGAGTCCAGATACGCCTCGGCCTCGTCGATCGCGCCGTCGTCCACGTGGCCCGTGGCCAGGATCGCGTCGCGCGCCCGGTCCCAGGTCTCCGCCCAGAAACGGCTGATGGGGCTGCCGGGCAGCAGCGGCGGCACATGGATCTCGGCACCCACGGACACGAGGCCCGCACCGCGCAGCAGTTCGGGGTAGCGGGGCACCCATGAGACATCGGTGCCGATGGTGTCCCGCAGCCCCTCCCACATCGCCCGCATGACCCGGGTGTACGGATTGGTGGGCGCCGTCGCCGTGGTGAGGTCGATCGCGTCGCCGAGGACGAGGACGCCGCCGGGGGTGAGCAGGCGGCTCAGCCTGGCGATGAGCTCCTCGTGTTCCGGAAGGTGCATCAGGACGAACCGCGCGTGGACGAGGTCGAACCGGCCGGGGTCGAACGCCGGGTCGGTGACGTCGGCCTCCAACGCGGTGAGTCCCGGTGTCGGCCGGGCCGCGAGGAACCGGACGTCCCGGTCCACGGCGAGTACCGACCGCACTCCCGCCCGGTGCAGCAGAGCGCGCGCCACGGTTCCCGTACCGGCACCGATGTCGAGGCAGTGCCAGTCCGGCCCTGCGCCGAGGGCCGTCAGACGGGCCAGGGTCGTCTCGTCGTACGCGAGGGCGCCCAGGTCGATCCGGTCGTCCTCGCCCGCCTGCCCGGGAGGGAAGACCTCCTCGCCGTAGCGGCCGTCGTCGTGCGCGTCGCGGCGGGCGGCACCGCCGTGCTCGGGGCGCGTCACGGCCGGACGGCGAGGGCCGCGGTGTCGGTCACGGTCATGGCGGGGACCTCTTCGTCGTGCGGGGGACGGGCTCCGGGCGGCCGTGTCGCGTGCCACCCCGGAAGCGATCCTCCCGGCCGTCCCCGCCGTCCGGCCGAGGCGCGCCGCGTACGGGGCCAACCGGCCCACGCACCGTCCGGTGGTCACAGCATCACGTGCTTGACCTGCGTGTAGTCGAGCAGACCTGCCAGGGACAGATCACTTCCGTAGCCCGAGTGCTTGACGCCGCCGTGCGGCATCTCCGAGACGGTGGTCCCGTGGGTGTTGACCCAGACGATCCCGGTGTGGAGCGCTCGGGTCGCGCGCATGGCCCGGTCGTGGTCCGTGGTCCAGACACCGGCGGCGAGCCCCAGCCGTACACCGTTGGCGAGCCGGAACGCCTCGGCCTCGTCCGTGAAGCGCTGCACCGTGACGACCGGACCGAACACCTCCTCCTGGACGATCTCGTCGTCCTGGTGGACGCCGGTGACGACGGTGGCCTCGTGGTAGTAGCCGGGCCGCAGGGCGCGTGAGCCGCCGGCGACGATCTCCGCACGGGCCGGCAGACGCTCCAGCAGGCCTTCGACCGCGGCGAGTTGGGCGGCGCTGTTGAGAGGGCCGAAGTCGGCCGCCGGGCGCTGCTTCTCCGCCTGCGCCGCGAACGCGGCGAGGAAGGCGTCGTGCACGGCGGCGTGCACCAGGACGCGGGTGGGGGCCGTGCAGTCCTGGCCCGCGTTGTAGTAGGCGACGGCGGCGAGTTCGGCGGCGGTGGTCTCGATGTCCGCGTCGTCGTGGACGATGACGGGGGCGTTGCCCCCGAGTTCCAGATGGACGCGTTTGAGGTCGGCCGCCGCGACGGCGGCGATCTCCCGCCCGGCGCGGACGCTTCCGGTGACGGCGACCAGTCGGACGGCCGGCTGCTGGACGAGGGCGCGGCCGGTGTCTCGGTCGCCGCAGACGACGTTGACGACGCCGGGCGGCAGGTGTTCGGCGGCGAGCCGGGCGAGGAGGGCGGACGACGAGGGGGTGGTGTCGGCGGGTTTGAGGACCGTGGTGTTCCCGGCGGCGATCGCGGGGGCGATCTTCCACACGGCCATCATCAGCGGGTAGTTCCACGGTGTGATCTGGGCGCAGACGCCTACCGGTTCGCGCCGGAGCAGGGAGGTGCGCCCCTCGGTGTACTCGCCGGCGGCGGCTCCCGGCAGGTTCCGGGCGGCGCCCGCGAAGTAGCGCACGGTGTCGACGGCGGCGGGCAGTTCGTCGGCTCGGAACAGGGCCGCGGGCTTTCCGGTGTCCGCGGTCTCGGCGGCCACGAGTGCGTCCGCGTGGTCCTCCATGGCGTCGGCGATGCGCAGCAGGGCGCGCTGCCGCTCGGCCGGGGTGGTCAGCGACCAGTGGTCGTACGCGGCCGCCGCCGCGGCGCAGGCGGCGTCGGTGTCGGCCGCGCCGGACAGCGGTGCGGTGCCCCGGGCCAGACCGCTGGTGGGGTCGACCAGCTGCGTCGTCGCACCGCACACGGCGGGGACGTCCGCTCCCCCGATGTGGTTGAGGACGGTCATCGGCGCGTCAGCCACGGCGCAGTGCCTCCTTCGCCGCTGCGCGGCCGGTGCGCACCGCGCCTTCCATGTAGCCGGCGACCCACTGGTCGGATCCGCAGACGTAGAAGGGTGGTTCGTGGGTGCCGTGCCGGGGGCCGACGGCCATCACGTCGCCGGGGACCCACTGGGTGACGTAACCCTGGGTCCAGGGATCGGTGCCCCACATCCGGATGTGGGTGCTCAGCGGGGTGTGGGCCTCCTCGCCGTAGAGGCGGGCGATGTCGGCGAGCAGTTCCCGGGTGCGCAGGGCGCCGGGCATGCCGAGGAGCACGCCGTACCGTTCGGGGGGCACCAGGGCGGAGAGGACTCCCTCGTTCTGCGGCCAGGTGGAGCCGAGTACGCCTTCGCACTCGGAGAGCCCGTTGAGGTCGCTGTCGCGCCAGAAGGGTTTGTCGTAGGCGGCGGTGAACTTGGCGGCGACGGCCTGGCGCTGCCGGTGCAGCGAGGAGAGCCGTTCGTCGGACACGCCGCTGACGGCGACCGCGCGCAGCGGGCCCACGGGGAGGGCGCTGACGACGGCGCCCGCGGTGAGCGTCTCGCCGCCGGCGAGCCGTACGGAGCAGCCGCCGGGGCGTACGGCGAGACGGTCCACGGGCGCGCCGGTACGGACACGGTGGCCGAGGTCCCCCGCCATGCGGAGGGCGACGGTGGCGGAGCCCTCCGCGACCCGCAGTCCTTCCCAGTCCTCGTAGTCGTAGTGTTCGCGTGCGTCCCCGCCGGGGACCGCGGCGTGCTTGCGCAGGGCCGACAGCAACGAGGTCCGCTCGTACGAGCCGCTAGCGAGGGCGAGTTGCCCGATCTCCCACAGGCGGACGACGGCCGGACCCGCCCCTTCGGAGCGGAGCCAGTCGGCGACCGACAGCGCGTCGAGGGCGCCGGCTTCGGGGTGGGACCACGGGTCGTCCGGATCGACTCCCTCGGCGAGGGCGGTGAACGCGGCGGTGACGCGCCGGTGGCAGGCGTCGTCGCCGGGCCCGAACCAGTGGGGCGGGTCGCCCACGGAGACGGCCTCCGGGGTGGCCCTGGCCATGTGGCCGGGTTCCGCGACATAGCTGGGGACCAGGGTCAGTCCGAGTTCCGCGGCGAGTTCGCGGTAGGCGGTGTGCGCGCGGCCGACGACCTCCCCGCCCAGCTGGACGAGCCGGCCGTCGGGGAGCGCGGTCTGCTCGACGCGTCCGCCGACGCGGTCCCGGGCCTCCAGGACGAGCACGTCGGCGCCGCCGGCCGCCAGGTCCCGTGCGGCGGCGAGGCCGGCGAGTCCGGCGCCGAGCACGATGACGTCATGGTTCATGGGCGTTGGTTCCTTCGCTGGATGGGGCGCCGGCCGCTGCCGGAGGGCGCGGCAGGGCGGCTGGGGTCAGTCCAGGACGAGGCAGTGTTCGGGCTTCCAACCGAACTCGACGCGTTCCCCGCCGGTCCAGCGGTCCTCCATACGGGAACGGGCGGTGTTCTGCTCCAGCACGGAGAGCGTGATGCCGGGGACGAGCTCGATGAGGTAGGTGGTGGTGGCGCCCGAGTAGACGGTCTCGCGGATGACGCCGGAGGCCAGGGCCATACCCGGTTCGAAGTCGGACAACCAGATCTTCTCGGGGCGGATGGAGAGGCTGACGCGGCTGCCGTCGGCGATTCCGGCCCGGGTGCCGACGGGCAGCGCGGGTCCGTCGTCGACGACGATCTCGCCGGCGCGATAGGTGCCCGGGACCAGGTTGGAGGTGCCCATGAAGGACGCGACGAAGCTGCCGGAAGGACGCTCGTAGACGTCCTCGGGGGTTCCGCACTGTTCGACGTGTCCCTCGTTCATCACCGCGACCCGGTCGGACATGGTCAGCGCCTCGTCCTGGTCATGGGTGACGAAGACGAAGGTGATGCCGACCTCGCGCTGGATCTGCTTGAGCTCGACCTGCATCCGGCGGCGGAGCTTGAGGTCGAGGGCCGCGAGCGGCTCGTCGAGGAGCAGCACCTGCGGGCGGTTGACCAGGGCGCGGGCGAGTGCGACGCGCTGGCGCTGGCCGCCGGAGAGCGTCCGGGGCTTGCGGTCGCCGAGACCGCCGAGCTGGACCCGCTCCAGCATGGTGCCGACCCGCTCGCGGATCTCGGCACGTGCGACGCCCTTGCGCTTGAGACCGAAGGCCACGTTGTCCGCGACCGAGAGATGGTCGAACAGGGCGTAGCTCTGGAAGACGGTGTTGACGTCGCGCTTGTTCGGCGGGAGGGCGGTGACGTCCTCGCCGCCGAGCAGGACGGTGCCGTCGGTGGGGTCGATGAAGCCGCCGATCATCCGGAGCGTCGTGGTCTTGCCGCAGCCGGAGGGGCCGAGGAGCGAGAAGAACTCACCGCGGGCGATGTCCAGGGAGAGCTCGTGCACGGCGTAGGAGTCGCCGTAGCTCTTGCTGATCCCGTCGAGCCGGACGGCGGGTGCGGGGTCCCCCGTCGGCGCGGTGGTGGAGGTGGGGGTGGTGGGCTTCGAGGAGGCGGTGGGCGTCACGGTGTCACTTCCCGGAGAGCAGATCGAGGCCGCCGCGACGACCGAACAGGCGCGGGATGAAGAGGGCGAGGACGATGAGGAGGATCGAGCCGACGAGCATCAGGGTGCCCACCGCGTTGATGGTGGGCTGGACCCCGAAGCGGATCGCCGAGTAGATCCGCACGGACAGCGGCTGCGGGTCCACGCCGGTGGTGAAGTAGGCGAGGACGAAGTCGTCGAAGACCAGGGCGAAGATCAGGACCCCCGAGGCCAGGATGCTGGGCAGCAGCGCGGGCAGGGTGACCAGCCGCAGGGCCTGCCAGCGGGTGGCGCCCAGGTCCATCGCCGCTTCCTCGGTCTCCGGGTTGAGTGCGGCGATCCGGGAGCGCAGGACGACCGTCACGTAGGAGATGGAGAACGTGATCTCGGCGAGCATCACCGTCGTGGTGGACAGGGTGATGCCCATGCCCTTGAAGAGCAGCATGGCCGCGACCCCGGTGACGATCTCCGGAGTGATCAGGGGAATGAGCATGATCAGTCCGGCGAGGGAGCCGAGCCGGCTTCGGCAGCGCACCAGTCCGAGGGCCAGTGTCACCCCCAGCAGCAGAGAGCCGGCCATGGCCACCAGCGAGACCCGCAGGCTCATGTCGAGCGACTCGAGCAGACCGTCGTCGCGGAGGAAGGCCCCGTACCACCGGAGGCTGAAGTCCTTGAACACCGTGAGGGACTTCTGGGAGTTGAAGGAGAAGAGGGCGACGACGCCGATCGGCAGGTAGAGCAGCGCGAAGAAGGCGGCGGTCACGGCGATGGCGAAGCGCGGCTTGCGTTCGGTGCCGCGGCGGCCCCGGCGCGGGGTCGGGCGGGAGCGCTCTGCGGTCCCCGGGCGGCTGCCGCGTTTGCGGGGGCCGGGCGTACGCGCCGTCCCGTCCGCGGGACGGGGCTTCGGTTTGAGGGCCGGGCGGAGTGTCATCGGCCTGCCTCCGCCTGGTCCATCTCGTCCTTGCGGGCCCGCCGCAGATAGCCGAGCATCCCGATGAACAGCACGGCCATCATCAGCATGGTGAGCGCTGAGCCCAGCGGCCAGTTCTGGCCCTGGAAGAACTTGTCCTGGATCAGGTTGCCGATCATGATCTGGTCGGGACCTCCCATCAGCTGGGCACTGACGAAGTCGCCCATGGCGGGCAGGAAGACGAGGACGCAGCCGGCTGCCGCACCCTGCCGGGTGGCCGGCAGGGTGACGTGGAAGAAGGTCCGCAGCGGTCCGCCGTAGAGATCGCGTCCGGCTTCGGTCAGCGAGATGTCCATCCGTTCGAGCGCCGCGTACAGCGGGATGATCATGAACACGATGAAGCCGTAGACGAGTCCGGCGACGACGCCCGCGCCGGTCTGGAGGATCTTGGTGTCGCCGTCCGCGATCCCGATCCCGCGCAGCGCCTTCAGCACGGGTCCGTCGTCGGAGAGGACGACGGACCAGCCGTACATCCTGACCAGGTAGTTCGCGAAGAACGGGACGACGATGGCGGCGATCAGGAGGTTCTTGAACCGTCCGCCGTGCAGGGCGATGACATAGGCCACCGGATAGGCCACCACCAGGCAGATCAGACAGGTCAGCAGGGCGTAGCCGAGCGAGCGGAGCAGCACGGAACGGTAGGCGGGATCGGCCAGCGCCGCGAAGTTCTCGAAGTTGAGGCCGAACTGCGGATTCCCGAGCGGATCGGTGGTGCCGAGCGCGAGGGTGGCGACCAGCAGGAGCGAGGCGACGAGGAACGTGGCCATCCAGAGGGTGCCGGGGACCATCAGCCAGGCCCACATCCGGTTGCTCCTCGCGGAGGGGCCCGGCTTCCTGGAGGTCCGGGTTCTCAGGCCGGGGGTGTGCGGTGCCATCTCATCCCGCCTTCACGCGGGTCCAGGCGCTGTCGCGTGCCTGCTCGCCCTTCGTGGTTCCGTTGCGGAAGTAGAGGTCGTCCTTGAGGTCCTCCGCGGAGACCAGGCACTCGGGGAAGGGCTCCACGAGTGCGGCGTAGGTGTCCTCGGTGCCGCCGACCGGCATCGGGTAGCCGAGGTACTCGATGTTCTTCTTCACGTTCTCCGGTCGGAGCATGTAGTCGATGAACAGCATCGCGGTACCGGGGTGGCGCGCGTTGGAGGGGATGGCGTAGCAGTCCGAGTTGACCGGGGCGCCTTCCTTGGCGACCTCGAAACCGAAGACCGAGGGGTCCTTGGCCTGGCCCAGCATGGCGGCCATGTCCCCGCTCCAGGCCTGGGTCATGGCCGCGTTGCCGTTGAGGAGGTTGTTGTAGCTGTCACTGGAGAAGCCGCGCAGATGGGGGCGCAGGGAGAGGAGGGTCTCGGTGATGCGCCCGAGGTCGTCCGCGTCCGTGGTGGAGACGTCGAGGCCGAGCTTGAGCGCGGCGAAGCCGAGGACCTCGTCCCGGTCGTCGAGCACGAAGACCCGGCCCTTGGCGCGGGCGTTCCACAGGTCGTCCCAGGAGCCGCCGAGATCGTCGCCGATCTTGTCCTTCCGCCAGCCGATCCCGGTCTTGTACATGGTGAACGGCAGGGTGTGCCGGGAACCGGAGTCGTACCAGGGGTCCGCGAAGTAGGCGTACTGCCCGAGGATCGACTCGGCGTTCCTGAGCTTGCCGTGGTCGATCCGGTGCAGCCGGTTACCGGCGGCCAGCCGCTGGGCCCATTTGGCCGTGGGGAAGATGATGTCGTAGCGGTTGCCGGCGTTGAGCTTGGCGACCATGCCTTCCATCGAGTCGAAGTTCGACTGGATGACCTTGACGCCGTACTCCCCCTCGAATCCGGCGAGGACGGCAGGATCGACGAAGTCCGCCCAGTTGAAGTAGACCAGGTCGCCGTCGACCTTGACGTCGATCGGTTCCTGGCCGTCGCTGTCGGCCGTGGGACCCGACGAAAGGAATCCGCATCCCGCCGAGGTCAGGCCGAGGCCGAGACCGGCGGTCGCGGCAGCGCCGACGCGCAGGAGGGAGCGGCGGGACAGGGGGGTCGGGACGGTGGGCTGGGGCGGGGACGAGGGTACCTCGGGGGACATCGGGGTCCTCTCCATGGGGCCGTACGGTGACGGACACTGCTGCGGGTGCGGTCGGGGATGCACGGCGCTGTGGCTCCGTGCACGGACCGGGGAGCCTGCGCGGTGTTGGGGTGCACCGCCGGGTGCGGCTCGACAGGGTACGTGGCGGGCGGATGCGGCTCGTCGATCCGCGTCGCCGTGGTCTGCGTGGGTCACTCGCCCGTGCCGTGGGGCGGCAGGGGCACGCCTCGGCGCCCTCGGGGGCCGGGGCTCAGTGCTCCGCGCCGTCGAGGTCGGCGCGGACGCGCTCGGCGAACCAGCCGACCGCCTCCTCGCGCCGGGAAAGCGGGCCCGGCTCGAAGCCCGGGGTCGTCAGTCCTTTCTGCACACGGGACACCAGTTCGGAGTCCTCGTCGTTGGTGATCCAGCCGATGTGGATGTTCAGCCGCCGGGCGATCCGGGTGCGCAGCCCGGTGCCGCGGCGGGTGTAGAACGCTCCTGGCACGGCCACGCGGTCCACCGCCGTCGGGATCGCGGTCCAGGCAAGCACATGGTCGGGGTAGAAGTCGATGAGCGTGTTGGGGTAGATCGCGGCGTACCGCCAGACACGACGGTCCGCCTCGGTCAGTCCCGGCATGGGGGCGGCGAGCCGCTGGTAGAGGCGCTCGGCCCAGTTCGACGACGGTTTGTCGCGCAGCGGTGAGGCGAAGAGGGCGTACGCCTCGTCGATCACGCAGCTGTAGCGCTGGTAGTCGAGCAGGCGCATCAGGCCGGGGTGGGCGACGGGTACGTGGTAGCCCTCGAGGTAGTTGTCGACGGCGACCTTCCAGTTGGCGTGCTGCACCTCGGCGGACCCGAGATCGTGGATGCGGCTTCGGCCGACGGGCACGAGGTCTGCCCCGGCATAGTGGCCGACGGCCTCCGCCAGACCCGCGCACTGCTCGGCGAGGGGGGTGGCGTCCGGGTCGAGGTTGGCGAACACGAAGCCGAGGAAGGACTCGACCCGGACGGGGAACAGTCCGAGACGGGGCTTGTCCAGGCAGGGGATCTGCCGGGCCTCGGGCGCCCCGACGAGCCGCCCGTCCAGCTTGTACGTCCAGCCGTGGTACGGGCAGCGGATCGCCTTGCCGGCCGGCTCGGGCCGGGTGACCAGCCGGGTGCCGCGATGGCGGCAGACGTTGAGGTGGCCGGCCAGGCCGCCGTCCTCGGTGCGTACGACGATGACCTCCTGACCGGCGACCGCGGCGGCGAGGCGGGCTCCCGGCCCTGGGAGGTCGGACTCGTGACAGACGAGTTGCCACGACCAGGCGAAGATGTGCGAGGTCTCGGCCTCGGCGACGGCGGGGTCGGTGTAGTAGCGGGCGGCGAGCGCCGGCCCGGGGGCGGCCGGGGCTTCGGGGGCGGCGGCCCCGTTCCCGGCGGCAGCGGACGCCCGGGAGCCGGTGTCGTCCTCCGAGGCGGGCGGCGACGGGGCGGCCGGGGCTTCGGGGGCGGCGGCGCTCCCGCCTGTGCGGTTCCCGGCGGCGCGGGCCTTGCTCGGTGTCTCTGCGGGGGCTTCGGGCTGCATCGGCTGACTCCATCCATGCCGCCGGACGCGGCGATCGGTGTTGAGGCGGCCCAGGGGCGTTCGGCCGGGCCCGGCGAGGACGCCGGACGGGCTGACTAATTGGTCAGTCAGATTGCTGACGCGATTCGGCGATGTCAAGACTTGTGGACTGACTAATTGATTAGTTAGCGTAGTCGCACCGCGGGCTCCCGGCGATCCGTGCTCCGGGGTCCCGGTCCCGGTCCCGGCCGGACGCCGAGAGCCCGCGGACGGGACCCGGTCCGGTCCGGTCCCGCGCACCGAACCACGCGCCCGAGACGTCCGGCATCCGCCGTCCCGGGCCCGACCACCGGTGCCGGCCCGCTTCCGACCCCACGCCTGGGGTACGCCGCGAGACCCCCGGCACCACGTCCCACCCCCAAGCTCCTCCTCTGCTGCTCCAGCTCCCGAAGTCCCCCTCTCCTCTCCCGGAGGCACGCATGAGCGGTCGTCGGAGTCTCGTCTGGCTCGGGCTCACGCCCGAACCCGAGCGGGAACTGCCCCCAGCCGTGGCCGCGCTGCGCACCCGCGCACCGGGCGCCGGCGCCGAGGCCCGGGAACCGGCAGCCGCCGAGCGCCGCCGGGTGGAGAGGCTGATCCTGCACGGTTCCGAACGCAGCTGGCTGCGCTATCTCGCGGAGGTCACCGAACTCGTGACCTCCGTGGCGGACGGGACCGCGGCCGGCGACCCGGGAGCCGCACTCGTCGCGGGCGAGGTCGTCCTGGACCACCACCGCATGCTCATCGGCATGCCGGGCTCCGGCTACGACCGCACGGCACAGGACCGCTCCGCCCTGGAGACCGCGGTCCGCACCCTGCGGGCCGCCGCGCCGGGAGCGCCCGGCTCCGCCTCCCGCGCGGCTGCCGCCGCACCGGAGACCGCGTCACCGGAGGAAGGTCCCACCACGGGCTTCTCCGCGGCGGCGACCGGGGCCGAACGGCGCCTCGGCCCTTCCCGACGGACGGCCCCGGCCCGTCACCGCGTCCGTGCCCGCTCCGAGGTCCCCTCGGCGGACACCCACCCGTCGAGCACCCGCACTCCGCACACCCACACTCCGGACGGAGACCGGCCATGACCGTCGCGACCGCCGTGCGCTCGCTCCTGGGCGATCCCGCGGTCTCCGTGCTCGGGACGGAGCCCGGCAGGACCGAGAGCGCCGAGGCGTACACCCGCTCGGGCGGATACGGGAGAGCCGCCTCGCCCGCCCGGCTGCTGGCGGCCGTCGACCGCGCGGGCCTCCGTGGCCGCGGCGGTGCCGGTTTCCCGGCCGCCGTGAAGCTCCGCTCCGTGCGCGACGGGGGCGGCGTACCGGTTGTGGTGGCCAACGGCGAGGAGGGCGAGCCCGGGTCCGTGAAGGACCGCTGGCTGCTGCGGGCCAGGCCGCACCTCGTGCTGGACGGGATCTCCCACGCCGCGGAGATCACCGGCGCAGCGCAGGGCTATGTGTATCTGTCCGACCCCTGCGCGGCGGCGGAGGTCCGCCGGGCCCTCGAGGAACACCCGCCGGTGGTCCCCGTGGAGGTCGTCGAGACCGCGCACGGCTACGTCGCGGGCGAGGAGACCTCGGTGGTGCGGCGCATCAACGGCGGCCCCGCGCTGCCGACCGCCAAGCCGCCCCGGCCCTACGAGCGCGGGGTCGCCGGCCGGCCGACGCTGGTCGCCAACGTCGAGACGCTCGCCCGGATGGCGCTGATCGCCGCACACCCGGAGCTGAGCGGCACGATCGCCCGCACCACCCTGCTCACCCTGTCGTCCTGGCGCGACGCTCCTCTGCTCGTCGAGGCCCCCTACGGAGTGCGCCTGCACGACCTCGCCGCGGGCCAGGGCTCGGACGACGCCTGCGGCGTGCTGATGGGCGGGCTGTTCGGCGGCCTCGTCGGCTCCGGTGCGCTGGCGCTACGGCTGGACCCCGGTGTCCTGGCCGCCGCCGGCACGTCCCTCGGCTGCGGGGCGATCCGCTTTCTCGCACCGGGCGGATGCCCCGTCGCCGTCGCCCACGACGCCGTGGACCATCTCGCCGCCGAGAGCGCGCGTCAGTGCGGTGTGTGCGTGTCGGGCACGGCCGCGATCCGCGACACGCTCCGGCAACTGGCCACCGGTGGGGCCGGTCCGGACGCCGCCGCGCGGCTCGAACGCTGGGCCCGGGGTCTACCGGGGCGCGGCGCGTGCGGGCTGCTCGACGCGGCCGCGGGCACGGCGGGGAGCCTGCTGCGCGCGTTCCCCGAGGCCGTGCGCGACCACCTGGGCACGGCGTGCCCGGTGTGTGCCGACTGCCCGGCCACCGGTGGCCATCGGCTGGTCGTGCCCGTTCCCGAGGTCGCCGGCCTCCGCCCCGACACCGCCCCCGTCCGCTGAGCCCCTCCGGACCGGGCGCCGTCCACGGCCGCGTCCGCGGCCCCGTCGCCACCCACCCTCCCGCCGTCGCCGAAAGGAACGCCGCGTGAAACTCTTCCTGGACTCCACCCGCTGCCAGGGCTACGGGCTCTGCCAGGAGCACGCCCCCGGGCTGATCGACCTCGACGAATGGGGCTACGCGTCGGTGCTGGCCGCCGATGTGCCGCCCGGTTCCGAGGACGCGGCACGCGCGTGCGCCGACAGCTGCCCCAACTCCGCGCTGCGCCTGGAGAAGTGACATGCCCCGTGAACTGAGCGCTCTGTTCGACCCGAAGTCCGTCGCCGTCGTCGGCGCCAGTGACGATCCCGCGAAGTACGGCCACGCCGTGGCCGCGCAGGCGCTCCGCGCTCCCCACCGCAGACCGGTGCATCTGGTGAACCGCCGTGGCGGCACGGTCCTCGGGCGCCCCGCCGCCAGGACCCTCGCCGAGATCGGCGAGCCGGTGGAGCTGGTGGTCGTCTCCGTCCCGGGCGCCGGTTTCGAGGAGGCCGTCGACTCCGCCCTGGAGTGCGGTGCCCGCGCGATCGTCGGCATCACCGCCGGCTTCGCCGAGACGGGCCCCGCCGGGCTCGCGCGGCAGCGTGCCGTCGCGGCCCGGGTGAGGGAGGCCGGAGCCGTGCTGGTGGGCCCCAACTGCCTCGGCATCGCCGACAACACGACCGAGCTCTATCTCGCCTCGGACACGTTCGCACCCGGCGGAATCGCCCTGCTGAGCCAGAGCGGCAACCTCGCCCTGGAACTGCAGTTGCGGATGGCCCCGCACGGGCTGGGCTTCTCGCGGTTCGTCTCGCTCGGCAACCAGGCCGACGTCACCCTCGTCGACCTCGTCGAGGACTGTGCGCGGCACGCCGCGACGTCGGCCGTCGCCGTGTACGCGGAGGACTTCGGCGACGGCCGCGCCTTCGCCAGGGCGGCCGCCGCGGCCGGCAAGCCGGTGGTCCTCCTCACCGCGGGCCGTGGCACCGCGTCCGCCCGCAGCGCCCAGTCCCACACCGGGGCGCTGACCACCTCGGCCGATGTGGTCGCGGCCGCGTGCCGGGACGCCGGAGTGGAACTCGTCGCCACCCCCAGGGAGATGACGGTGGTCCTCGCGGCCCTGAACGCCCGGGCCCGGACCGGCGGCCGCCGTACGGCGGTGTTCACCGACGGCGGCGGGCACGGGGTCATCGCGGCCGACGCGGCCGAGGCCGCCGGGCTCGACGTCCCCGAGCTCGGTGAGCCCACGCGGCGGCAGCTGCGGTCGGTGCTGTGGGAGCAGTCCGCGGTCGGCAACCCGGTGGACCTGGCCGGCATGGGGGAGCAGGACCCCCTCTCGTACTCCGCGACGGTCGGGGCCCTGCTCGGCGCCGACGAGGTCGACGCCGTCCTGATGACCGGCTACTTCGGCGGCTACGCGGCCGCGGGCGGCGGGCTGGGCGGCGGTGGCGCGACGCTGGCGGAGGGCGAGGGCCGTGCGGCCGGTGAGATCGTCGGCCACTGGCGGAGGCGGCCGAAGCCGCTGGTGGTCCAGTCGATGTACCCGGCGTCGCCGAGCTGCCGGACCCTGGTCGACGCGGGCATACCGGTGTTCTCGTCCACGGAGGACGCCTCACGCGCCCTGGCCGCGATGACCTCGACCCACCCGGACCGACGGTCCGGTGTGTCCGCGCTGCCGCCGCCCGCCCCTGCACTGCTCGACTCCGGGTACCACGCGGTCCGCGGGCTGCTGGCCGCGGCCGGAGTGCGGTTCCCCGGCGCCCGGGAGGTCACCGGTGAGTCCGAACTCCTCGCGGCGGCCGAGGAGTTCCCGGGGCCGTACGTCCTCAAGGCGCTGCACGTGCTGCACAAGTCGGACGCGGGCGGGGTGGCGCTGGGGCTGGCCGACCGTGACGCCCTGCTCGCCGCGTACCGGGAGATGCACGCCCGGCTCGGTTCCTCCTCCTACTCGGTCGAGGCGATGGCGGATCTCTCGGACGGGGTCGAGCTGATCGTGGGGGTCAACCGGGATCCGCGCTTCGGTCCGGTCGCCATGGTCGGGCTCGGGGGCGTTCTCACGGAGACGCTGCACGACGTCGCCTTCTCGCTGGCACCGGTGCCGGCGGAGCGCGCCGCGCGGCTGCTGCGGGGGCTGCGCACCGCGGCCCTGCTCTCCGGTGTACGCGGCCGGCCGGCGGTGGACGTCGACGCCGCGGCGGAGACGATCGAACGCATCACCGCCGTCGCGGCCGCGCATCCCGAGATCGCCGAACTGGAGGTCAATCCCCTGCTGGTACGGCCGGACGGCGCCCTGGCCCTCGACGCCCGGGCGGTACTGGCCTGATCCCCCTTGCCCGCCACCGGGCCGCGGCGGCCCGGACTCCGCTCGCCGGCTCCATCGGCCCGGCACTCCCGCTCGCCGACTCGACCGGCCCGGCATCCCACGCCCGGCCGTAACCGCGCCCCCGCTTCCGTATCCCCACTTCCGTATCCCCCGCCCCGGCGCGACGCGCCGGATCCCCTCCCCCTCCCCCTGACGCATCTCCGGAGGAACACCCCATGGACTTCCGCTACACCCCCGAACAGGCGGACCTCAAGGCCCGTGCCGCCGCCTACTCCCGCCTGCTCATGGAGTACGAGGACCGGTCCGAGGAGGCGGGCGGTCCGCTGCCGGTCGACACGGTCCGCGAACTCACCCGTGCCGCGATCGACGCCGGTGTGTACGCCATCAACATGCCCGCCGAGTGGGGCGGCGCCGGGTTGTCCCTGCTGGACCAGGTGATCGTGGAGGAGGAGTTCGGCAAGGTCACCAACTGTCTGTGGGACATTCCGTGGCGGCCCGCGAACGTCCTGGCGTACGGCACGGAGGCGCAGCGGGAGAAGTACCTGCTGCCGGTCGTCCGGGGCGAGAAGTTCGACGCCTTCGCGGTGACCGAGCCGGGCGCGGGCTCGGACCCCTCATCGGGAACGAGCACCGCGACCCGTACGGACGGCGGCTGGGTACTCAACGGCGAGAAGTGGTTCGTCACCTGCGGCGACATCGCCGACTTCCTGCTCGTCCAGGCCGACGCCGGCGAGGAACGCGCGCCGACGCTGTTCTTCGTCGACAAGCAGGCGGCGGGGGTGGAGATGACCCGGGTGCCGCGTTTCATGCACTCCGCCGTGAACGGTCACCCCGAGTTCACGTTCACCGATGTCTTCGTCTCCGACGAGGACGTGCTCGGCGGCGTCGGCAACGGCTACGAGCTGACGAAGGAGTGGTTCACGGACGAGCGGCTGATGATCGCGGCCCGTACGACCGGGGCCGCCGAGCGCGCCCTCGAACTGGCCCGCGACTGGGCCGTCGAACGCCGCCAGTTCGGCTCCCCCATCGCCGACTTCCAGCTCGTCCAGGGCATGCTCGCCGACTGCGCCGTCGACATCGCCGTCAACCGCGCGTACACCCACCAGGTCGCCTGGGAGGCCGATCAGCCGGGCACCGACCGCAAGGCCCTGCACGCCAAGGCGTCGACGGCGAAGCTGGCGGCCAGCGAGGCGGCCGGGCGGGTCGTCGACCGCTGCGTACAGATCTTCGGCGGGCGCGGCTACGACCGCTCCTACCCCGTCGAACGCCTCTACCGGGAACTGCGCGTGGACCGCATCTGGGAGGGCACCTCCGAGATCCAGCGGCTGATCGTCGCCAACGAGCTGATCAAGCGGGGCACCGGGGCCCTCGCACTGCCCCATTCCTGATCCGGCGCGCCCACCGGCCGCGCATCCGCCGACCCGTTCGCCCACCGGCGACACGACCGCCGCCCCGATCCCCGACCCGTACGCGCCGACGCCGACGCCGACGCCGACCCAAGAGGACTGACTGCCATGGATTTCCGTCTCACCGCCCGTCAGAAGGAGCTGAAGGACTCAGCCCGCGGGCTCACCGAGTTCATCATGAAGTACGAACTCGACTGCGAGGAGAACAACGGCCTGCAGCCGCAGGCCCACCACGAGATCCGCGACGCCGTGCTCGCGAGCGGGCTCCAGGCCGTCAACATGCCCGCCGAGTGGGGCGGCGCCGGACTGACGATCCTGGAGCAGGCGATCGTGCAGGAGGAGCTCGGCAGGCTGACGGGCGCCCTGTGGGACACCGTGTGGCGGCCGGCGAACGCCCTGCGGTTCTGCACCCCGGAGCAGCGCGAGCGCTATCTCGTCCCCGTCATCAAGGGGCGGCGGCGGGACTGCTACGCGGTGACCGAGCGGGACGCGGGCTCGGACCCGCAGGCCATCGCCACGACGGCGACCCGCACCCCGGACGGCTGGGTGCTGAACGGCGAGAAGTGGTTCGTCACCGTCGGGGACCACGCCGACTTCATGATCGTGCTGGCGGCCGCCGGGGAGGAAGGTGCGCCGACCCTGTTCCTCGTCGACAAGGAGACGCCGGGGATCGAGATGACGCGGGTGCCGCGCTTCATGCACACCTTCGTCTACGAGCACCCCGAGTTCACGTTCACCGATGTCCGCGTGGGAGACGACGCGGTGCTCGGAGGGGTCGGCAACGGATACGACATCACCAGGTCCTGGTTCACCGAGGAGCGGCTGATGATCGCGGCCCGTACGACCGGGGCCGCCGAGCGCGCCCTCGAGCTGGCCCGCGACTGGGCCGTCGAACGCCGCCAGTTCGGCTCCCCCATCGCCGACTTCCAGCTCGTCCAGGGCATGCTCGCCGACTGCGCCGTCGACATCGCCGTCAACCGCGCGTACACCCACCAGGTCGCCTGGGAGGTGGACGCCGGCCTGTCCGACCGCAAGACCCTGCACGCCAAGGCGTCGATCGCCAAGCTGTCGGCCAGCGAGGCGGCCGGGCGGGTCGTCGACCGCTGCGTACAGATCTTCGGCGGGCGCGGCTACGACCGCTCCTACCCCGTCGAACGCCTCTACCGGGAACTGCGCGTGGACCGCATCTGGGAGGGCACCTCCGAGATCCAGCGGCTGATCGTCGCCGGTGAACTGGTCAAGCGGGGCACGGGCGTCCTGCGGATGCCGTCCGCGGGCTGAGGCCCGGGCCCCGTGTCCCGGCGGGGTCGCCGGGACACGGGGCCTCGGTGCCGTGACGCCTGTTGCCGGGTGGATGAGCGTGTGGAACCGGAGGAATTGATGGCTGACGGAGAGCGGGAGTGCTCGCTGATCGGGGTCGTGGGCTGCGGCCTGATGGGCTCCGGCATCGCCGAGGTGTGCGCGCGGGCCGGCCGGGAGGTCGTCGTGGTCGAGACCGGTGCGGCGGCGGTGAAGGAGGGCCGCGGCCGGATCACGGCGTCGCTGGACCGGGCCGTGGCCGCGGGCAGGCTCCCGGGCCCGGACCGTGACGCCGCCCTGGCACGGATCGTGGTCACGGCGGACATGGAGGCACTGACGGACCGGGACCTCGTGGTGGAGGCCGTGGCCGAGCGGGAGGAGGCCAAGGTCCGGGTGTTCGCCCAGCTCGACCGGACCGTGGGCCGCGAGGACGCGGTCCTGGCGACGAACACCTCGTCCATCCCGGTCATCCGGCTCGCGACGGCGACCGCGCGGCCCGAGCAGGTGGTGGGGCTGCACTTCTTCAACCCCGTGCCGGTGCTGCCGCTGGTCGAGCTGGTGCCGTCGCTGCTGACAGGTGAGAGCACCGTGCGGCGGGCGGAGGCCTTCGCCTCCGGGGTCCTCGGCAAGGAGGTCGTCCGCGCCCGCGACCGTGCCGGATTCGTGGTGAACGCGCTGCTGGTGCCGTATCTGCTGGCGGCCGTGCGGATGGTCGAGTCCGGCACGGCCTCCGTCGAGGACGTCGACCGGGGGATGGTGCTCGGCTGCGCGCATCCGCTCGGGCCGCTCGCGCTCACCGACCTGATCGGTCTGGACACCACTCAGGCCATCGCCGAGTCGATGTACGAGGAGTTCCGGGAGCCGCTGTACGCGCCTCCGCCGCTGCTGGCGCGGATGGTGGACGCGGGGCTGCTGGGGCGGAAGTCCGGACGCGGCTTCCACTCCTACCGATGACCGGTGACCGGCTCCTGCCGATGACCGGCCACAGCCGTCCTCCGGGGTCCGGACCGCCGGTGGCCGGGACCCGCGGACGGCGTGGATGCGCCAAGATGGACGACGGCGGTCGGGCCGTCCCGCGCCGACGGCCCGCACCGAGAGCCACACGGACGACACCGACAGCACCGACAGCACCGACAGCACCGACAGCACCGACAGCACCGACAACTATCCGAACCGGGGAGCACACACGTGACCAAGGCCGAACGCACTCGCGAGACCCGTGAGCGGATCCTCTCCGCCGCGTGCGAAGTGATCGCCGAGGTCGGCTTCGAGAAGATCCGCATGCGGATGGTGGCCGAGCACGCCGGGGTGTCGACGGCGCTGCTGCACTACCATTTCGACACCCGCGAGAAGCTCTTCGCCGAGGCGATGACGCACTCCTTCGCCCAGACCGGGACGGAGTTGGAGAAGGACGCCGGCTCGGTGCCCGCCTCGGTGATCCTGGCCCGGATCCTGCGCGCTCTGCTCCCCACCGACCCCGAGCTGCGGCAGGACTGGCGGCTCTGGCAGGAGCTGTGGGTGCGCGCGCTGCGCGACGAGACGGCCCAGCGGCTCGCCGTCGACCTGTACGACCAGCTCCACGAATGGGTCGGCGGCGCACTGGTGCGGGGCGTCGACTCCGGGGAGTTCGCCTCCTGCGACATCGACGCCACCAGCACCCTCCTGCTCGCGCTCTGCGACGGCTACGGGATCCGGCTGATGCTGTCGGACCCGAAGGTCGACCTGGACGCCGCCCAGACGGCCATCTGGGGGACCGTCGCGCGGACCCTCGGAGTGCCCCCCGGGTTCCCGCAGGTGTGATGCCCGCCGGACGGGGAGGGGCGAAGGCGGCGGCCGGCGCGCCGGGCCGGACCGCCCGCGCCGGAGTACGGGTTCCCGGCCATCACCGCCGTCCGAACGCCCCGACGACCCGGTGCCGACGCGCGTCGCCCCGACGGCACCGCACGCGAAGGGCGGGGGATCAGAGGAGACGTGGACGGGCGAAGTCCGTGTTGTCGATGATCGCGTCCGTCCGCGTCAGCGGGTCGGCCTCCTCGATGTGGACACGCATGGCGGCGAGGTAGCGGTCCCGGTGGAGGGCCTCTGCCGCGGAGCCGGCCCAGTCCCCGTCCCGGGCGGCGCCGCGGCGTACGGAGACCTCGGCGTCGACGTCGAGCCAGACGCGGAAGTCCCAATACGCGTCGATCGCGGGGCGGAAGGCGAAGACCCCGTCCACGATCAGCACGCTGTCGTCGGTCAGCGGCGTCCTGGTCGCCGAGTGGTCCTGCTGCGTCAGCGGGTCGATGCTGCACAGCGCACAGGACGCGGCGCCCTGGGTACGGCACGGGTCGAGCAGCAGCCGGCGGGCGGCCTCGTAGTCGTAGGCGTTGCGGTAGTAGCCCTCACCGGACTCCCGGTCGTAGAGGTGCCGGTCCTTCCAGGGCCGCTTGAAGTCGTCCAGGGTGGCGCGGAGCACCGGGCGGCCCGCCGCGCCGATCCGGGCGCCCAGCTCATGGCCGAAGCTCGTCTTGCCGGAGGCGGTGAGCCCGTCGATGCCGACGAGCAGCCGGCCGTCGCCGAGCGCGAGGACCCGCTCGGCGATCCCCGCCACGAGGGCCTCCCGCCCCGGGGACGCGGGGGCCGGGCGCGGTTGCCGCCAAGTCGAGGCCGAAAGGTGCACCGGGACATGACGCATGCTCATCGCCCCACCGTATCCGCGACCCCCACCTGCGGGAAGACCACCCCGACCGGCAAGGTCCACGATCTTCCGGGCCGGGGCTGTGACGGTGGCCTACGCTCATGTGTGGCGGTGCCATCCACCGATCCCTGTGCCCATGGAGGTCACCATGTCCAGGACTGCCGGCGGCCGTACCCACCCGATCCGCGTTCTCGCCCTGTTCTGCGCCACGGCGACGGGCCTGTCGCTCACCGCCGGCTGCTCCTCCGGGGAGGGGCCCGGTGAGGCCGCGGGCGGAGTGCCGGTGGTGGAGAAGGGGAAACTGACCACCTGTACGCATCTGCCCTATCCGCCGTTCCAGTTCGAGCAGGGCGGCAAGGTCGTCGGCTTCGACGTGGCCCTCGTCGACCTGGTGGCGAAGGACCTCGAGGTCGAACAGAAGATCCTCGACACGCCCTTCGAGAACTTCAGGACGGGCGCGTTCCTGAACTCCGGCGAGTGCGACCTCGCCGCCGCCGGTATGACCATCACCGACGAGCGCAAGAAGAACGTCGACTTCTCCGTCCCGTACTTCGACGCCACCCAGGCGCTGCTCGCCACGAGGAAGAGCGGCGTCACCTCGCTGGCCGACGTCGAGGCCGAGGGCGCGAGACTGGGCGCGCAGGCCGGGACGACCGGCGAGAGCCACGCGAAGTCGCAGGGCTTCGACCCGGTGGCGTTCGAGAGTTCCGATGCCGTGCTCAACGGTCTGCGCACCGGCCAGGTCGACGCCGTGGTGATCGACTACCCGGTGGTGCAGGGCTGGCTCAAGGACAAGGCCAACGCGGAGGCCTTCGTGCTCGGGCAGAACATCGAGACCGGGGAGGAGTACGGCTTCTCGGTGAAGAAGGGCAACGACGAGCTCCGCGCGGCCATCGACAGGGCGATCACGGAGGCCAAGGCCGACGGCACCTACGACAAGCTCTACCGGCAGTGGATCGGGCCGCTGCCGGAGGGCCGGTCATGACCTCGCGACTGACCAGGCGACAGCGCCGCCGGGTGTCGCAGGGAATCCAGTACGCGGTGTTCGTCGCCGCTGTGGTCCTGGTCGCCGTGCTGGCCGACTGGGGGCGGCTGCGGAACCAGTTCGCACAGAAGGACCTCGCGAGCGAGCTGTTCCCCGACATCATCACCATCGCGCTGCGCAACACGGTCGTGTACACGCTGTCGGGCTTCGCCTTCGGTCTGGTGCTGGGCATGGTCGTGGCGTTGATGCGGCTGTCGTCGGTGGCGCCGTACCGTTGGGTGGCGAGCGTCTACATCGAGCTGTTCCGCGGTCTGCCCGCTCTGCTGATCTTCATCTTCGTGGGGGTCGCGGTGCCGCTGGCCTTCCCGGGGACGGAGATCCCCGGCGGGGTGTACGGCAAGGTCGCGCTCGGTCTCGGGCTGGTGGCCGCCGCGTACATGGCGGAGACGATCAGGGCCGGGATCCAGGCCGTGCCCAGGGGGCAGATGGAGGCGGCGCGTTCGCTCGGGTTCTCCCATGCGCGGGCCATGGTGTCGGTGGTCGTCCCGCAGGCCTTCCGGATCGTGATCCCGCCCCTGACCAACGAGTTGGTGCTGCTGTTCAAGGACTCCTCGCTGGTGCTGTTCCTCGGTGTGACGCTGAGCGAGCGGGAACTGACCAAGTTCGGACGGGACCTGGCCAGCCAGACCGCCAACTCGACGCCGATCCTGGTCGCCGGGCTGTGCTACCTGCTGGTGACGGTCCCGCTGGGTCTGGTCGTGCGCCGGCTGGAAGCCCGAACCGAGAAGGCCAGGTGACGACGGGTATGGCGGAGAACGAGATCGAGATCCGCGGACTGCGCAAGTCGTTCGGGGACAACGAGGTGCTGCGGGGCATCGACATGGACGTGGCCCGTGGCGAAGTGGTGTGCGTCATCGGCCCGTCGGGCTCGGGCAAGTCGACGCTGCTGCGGTGTGTGAACCTGCTGGAGGAACCGAGCGCGGGCCGGGTCTTCGTGGGCGGCACGGAGGTCACGGACCTCGACGTCGACATCGACGCGGTGCGGCGGCGGATCGGCATGGTGTTCCAGCAGTTCAACCTCTTCCCGCACGTGACGGTGACCGAGAACCTCACCCTCCCGCAGCGGCGGGTTCTGAAGCGCGACAAGGCGCGGGCCGCCTCTGTGGCCCGGGAGAACCTGGAGCGCGTGGGTCTGTCGGACAAGGCGGACGCGTATCCGGCGCAGCTGTCCGGCGGGCAGCAGCAGCGCGTGGCGATCGCACGGGCCCTGGCGATGAGCCCGGAGGTGATGCTCTTCGACGAGCCGACGTCGGCGCTGGACCCGGAGCTCGTCGGGGAGGTCCTCGCGGTCATGCGGATGCTCGCGGCGGAGGGCATGACCATGATGGTGGTCACCCATGAGATGAGCTTCGCCCGGGAGGTCGCCGACCGGGTCGTGTTCATGGACGAGGGGGCGATCGTCGAACAGGGCCCGCCGGAACAGGTGGTGGGCTCTCCGCGCCACGAGCGGACGCGCAACTTCCTCGATCGCATCCTGGACCCCGCCGCCGCGGAGGAGCCCGGTGGCGCGGCCGGGTTCGGGAACTCCGGCTCCCACCCCGGCCCCGGCCCCGGCAAGGAACCCGGCGGACGGAGAACCTGACGACGCCCCGCCGCCAGGACGCCGGTGCGGACGCCGCGGCGCGTCCTCTCTTCCGTCGCGCCGCCGACAGTGCGTTCCGGACACCCGAGCCGACTTTCCGGCCGGATCGCCCTGCCCACCGGCGGGGCGGTCCTGGCAGTGTGGTCGTGCACACGTCGTGCAGTCGGAGACGCCCCGGGTGCCCGGCGGTTCAGCGCGCGGGGAGGTGTCTGCGATGACGGCGGAGAGCGCACGGCCCGGACCGGATCCGGTCGTGCCCGGTCCGCGACGGCTGCCGGGCCTCGGCAATCTGCCGGCCTTCGCCCGCGATCCGCTCGGCTTCTTCGTACGGCTGCGCGACCGCGGAGACCTGGTGGAGTGGCGGCTCGGCCCGCAGCGAGCACTGTTCGTGTCGCGTCCGGAGCACATCGGCGAGCTCCTGAAGGGCGTCGAGACGGTCTTCCGCCACCCGGAGCTCGGCTGGGCGTTCAAGCTGCTCCTCGGGGACGGCGTGGTGACGTCCGAGGGGCCCGCGTGGCGCCGGAAGCGCGCACTGGTGCAGCCCGCGGTCCGTCCCCGTCAGGTGCGGTCGTACGCCCGGACGATGGCCGACTGCGCCGCCCGGCTGGCGGACGCCTGGCAGCCGGGGCAACGCGTCGACGTACGCCGCGAAATGCTGGCGCTCACTCAGCGCATCGCCGTGCGGACGCTCTTCGGCGCGGAGACCACGGGCAGGGAGCGGGTGATCGGCTCGGCCATGGAGGTGGCCCAGCGGGCGATCGGCGCCGAGTTCCGGGGGCTCACGCTGTTCCTGCCGACCCGGGTCGCGACTCCCGGTCGCCGCGCTCTGCACAGGGCCGTCGAGGTGATCGACGCCGAGGTGGGCCGGGTGACCGAGGAGCGGCGGCGCGGCGGTGAGGAGGATCGGGACGACCTCCTGAGCCGGCTGCTGGCGGCGCGTGACGAGAAGGGCCGTCCCCTGTCGGACAGGGAGGTGCGCGACGAGGCGGTGACGCTCTACATCGGCGGGCACGAGACGACCGGGACGACGCTGGCCTGGGCCTGGTACCTGCTCTCGCGCAATCCCGGGGCGCGGGCCCGGCTGAGCCGGGAGCTGGCGGAGGTCCTGGGGGGCCGAACACCCGGGTTCGACGATCTGCGCCTGCTGCCGTACACCGAGCAGGTGGTGAAGGAGACCCTGCGGCTGTACCCGCCGGTGTGGCTGATGACGGGCATCGCGAAGGAGGGCTCGGCGCTGGGCGGACTGCCGCTGCCCGAGGGCACGGTGGTCTGGTCCTCCCAGTGGAGCGCGCACCGGGATCCCCGCTGGTTCCCGGAGCCGGGGGCGTTCCGGCCGGAACGGTGGGGGGCGGACGCGGAGCCGGCGGTGCCGGACCACGCCTGGTTCCCCTTCGGGGGCGGCGCACGGGCCTGCCTGGGCGCGCGGTTCGCGATGGTGGAGGCGGTACTGGTACTGGCCACCCTGGCGCAGCGGTTCCATGTCGATCTCGGTCCCGGCGAGGTGGCACCGCGTACGGGACTGACGCTGCAACCCGGTTCTCCGATGCCGGCACTGCTGCGGAACGTCGAACGGGACATCTCCGGGCCACGCCACACGAGCACTCAGGAGTAACAGCGAACGCGTCATGGCTGGTCGGAGCGCTGCGCGCCATTGACATATGCCAGGTGCACCACCGTATCGAGTGTTGCCAAATCCCTTACGCGCCCCCGTTACCTGTGCAACAGTCGTAACGGTCTCCTCACCGAGACCTGGCCACGCCGCGCCTGCATCGGAGTACGACATGCCGTCCCATCTGTTCGCGGACCGCCCCGCCCCCCAGCCTCCTCGGCGCGGCTCGGTGGACGAGCTGATCTCGCAGACCCGACGGCTGCGCGGCGACGTGGACGCGGTCCGGCGCGACGCCGTGGTCGACGAGGACGACCCCCAGGGACGCTGGCACCGAGCCCTGTGCGACCTGGCGGTCCATCAGCTCGACGATCTCGGGTCGCACTTGGGCCAGCTGAAGGAGGGACTGCCCGCCCTGCCGGAACCCGAGGACCTCCTCGGCCCGGAGGAGTCCGCCCCGTACGAGGACCTCGCGCCGCGCCCGGGGTCCCTGCTGAGCCGGGTCGGCAGTGCCGAGTGGAACCTGCTGACGGACGAGGTTGGTTGGTCCGAGGAGTTGCACCAGATCTTCGGACTGCCCGCCGGAAGCGAGCCGATGACACTGGACGAGCTGCCCTCCATGGTCTTCGCAGAGGACCAGGGGTTGCTCACGGAGATGGTGACGGACTGTCTGGTCGACGGCAAGCCGATCGACGGGGAGTTCCGCATCGTCCGCGCCGACGGACGTGTCCGTACGCTCCATATGATGGGAGAGCCGGTCCTCGACGCCGACGGCTGCACGGCCTCGATGTGGGCCGTGCTCCGGGACGTCAGCGAACTGCGGCGGTCACAGCGCGCGGTGCGCGAATCCCAGGACTCGCTCGCCCGCCGGCAGCACGTCGACCGGACCGAGCGCCGGGTCGCGAGGGAGATGCACGAAGCGGTCCTCCCTCCGTGGCGCGGCCCGCTCGCCCTTCCCGGGCACGGTCCGCAGGCGCTGGAGCTGGCCGGCCATCAACTCCCCTCGGCGGAGGGCGGCCTCATCGGGGGCCAGTGGTTCGACGCCCTGGAACTGCCCGGTGGACGGGCACTGTTGAGCGTGGGCGATCTCACCGGCCACGGGGTCACCGCGACCTCGACCATGGCGATGCTGCTGGGCGCCCTGCGGGCTCTCGCCGCGGCGGGTATCCGGCCCGGCCCGCTGATGGGCCGGCTCAACGGTCTCCTGGACTCCTCGGCACAGCCCGCGCTCGGCAGCACGGTGTGCTGCCACTACGACCCGGAGACCCGGCTGCTGTCCTGGGCGCAGGCCGGACACCCCGCCCCGCTGCTGTTCCGCGGCGGGACGGGGCGAGCCCTGCCCCAGCCGGACGGAGTGCTGCTCGGCGCGACGGCCGGAGGGGCGTACGAGCAGGCCGAGATCGGCCTGCTGCCCGGCGACGTGCTGGTTCTGCACACCGACGGGCTGATGAGGGGACCGGGCGCCGCCCACGACGGTTCCGGGCGGGAACGTCTGCTGGCCCTCGCCCCCGCGCTCTCCGTCGCCCGGAGCGCGCAGGAGTGCACCCGGTTGATCGTCGAGGAGTTCGGTGCGATCGAGCGTCAGGAAGACGCCTGTGTGATGGTGGCCAGGGTCAGTCGCTAACGGGTGAGTGGGGGCGGGCCGGCAGCGGACCCGTCGGACGTGCCCGGCTGTCTCCTGCACGAGAACGGCAACGGTGACATCGTCCACCACCGCCGGCTCGCGGCCGCGGTCACCTCCGGGTGGTGACGGGGGTCGGTACCGACGTCTCTCAGATCCGGGCGCTCCGCGCGCTCTTCGACGGGCTGTTGGGCAGCGCGTGCTGGATCTCCGCGCGGAGATCCTCGATCTTCGCGTAGCCCGCGAACTGCCCGGTGAGCCGGTACATCTCCCGGAGCCGGTCCCAGGTGCGGTGCGACGAGGTCTCACCCATCGACACCAGCGCCAGTCGGGCGTACCTGTCGGCCTGTTCCGGGTCGTCCGCGATGAAGCACGCCGACGCCATGGAGAGGTAGTCGAAGATCTTGGACCGCTGGCGGCCGCCCTCCCTCAGCTCCAGCGCCTGCTTGGCATGGCGCTGGGCGATGCCGGCGGCGGCGGGGTCGTGCTCGGCCAGGGTGCGGTAGGCGAGCGCCTGCATGCCGTGCATGTCCGCCTCGTCGAACATCTGCATCCAACTCGGCGGCGGCACGTCGCCCTTGTCGGAGACGAACAGTTCCTCGGCCTCGCCGAGGGTCCGGCGCATGGCCTGGGCCCGGCCCATGGAGGCCTGCGCCCATGCCTCGATGGTGTGCAGCATGGCCCGGGTACGGGGCAGGGTCTCCTCCCCGGAACCGGACTTGGCGAGCTTCATCAGATCGAGGGCGTCGTCCGGCCGGCCCAGGTGCACCATCTGGCGTGCGGCCCGGGAGAGGGCCTCTCCCGCGCGGGGGCGGTCGCCCCCTTCGCGTGCCGCGTGGGCGGCGATGACGAAGTACTTCTGGGCGGTGGGTTCGAGGCCGACGTCGTGGGACATCCAGCCGGCGAGCACGGCGAGGTTGGCAGCGACGCCCCACAGGCGGCGCTGGAGGTGGTCGGGGTGGCGGTAGGCGAGCATGCCGCCCACCTCGTTGAGCTGGCCGACCACCGCCTTGCGCTGCAGTCCGCCGCCCCGGGAGGCGTCCCAGGCGCGGAACACCTCGACGGAGCGCTCCAGTGCGTCGATCTCCTGCGACCCGATGGGGGCGGCCTCGTAGCGGTCGAATCCAGCGGGGTCGGCGTGCAGGGGATCGTGGACACGCGGAGTGCCGGTGGCGAGAGCGGGGTCGGTGTGCAGCCAGTCGTACATGGCGCTGCTGAGTGCGGAGCCTGCGGCGAGCGCGGCGCCCGCGCCCACCAAGCCGCGTCGGTTGAGCATGAGGTCCATTCCCGTGAATTCGGTGAGGACCGCCGCCGTACGTTCGGGTGCCCAGGGCAGGCCGTCGGAATGGCCGGCGCAGCCGGCCTCCCTTCGCTTGCGCGTGCGCCCGTGCCGTACGAACCCGAGGTCCTCGATGGTCACGACACGGCCGAGTCGCTCGGTGAACAGAGCCGCCAGCACCTTCGGCACCGGATCGCGTGGGGACTCCCCCATGTCGATCCAGCGCCGGACCCGCGAGGTGTCGGTCGCCAGCTGCGGATGCCCCATGGCCGCCGCCTGCCGGTTCACGAGCCGCGCGAGCTCGCCCTTGGACCAGCCGGCGAGGCCGAACAGGTCCGCGAGACGGGTGTTGGGTTCTCCGGTCACGTCAAGCCCCCAGGTTCTCGGCTGAGTTGACAGTAACCCCCTGTCAGATGCGCCGCGACTATTCGCCAGGGTTCGCCAGGGTCCGCCAGATGGTGTGCCACCCACGGCCGGGTGTCAGGTAGGAAAGCGCCACCCCGCCCCGGGAGCGAGACCGCATTCCCCAGGGTGCCGAAGGCTTCCGGGGCAGGGCCGCGCACGCGACTTGTCGGCACACGAAGGGATCTGTATCGCCCATGTACACAGCATCGTCCTCCGTGTCCGCCCCGCCCCGTCCGCGCACCCTGCAGGCAGGCGGCGGGCCGTTGTTCGAGCCCTCCACGACCGGCAGGACCCGGCGCTGGCCGGGGGCTGTCGGCCAACCGCTCAGCGGGAGAATCGACTTGTCCGGCCCCCAGGGCGCGCAGCTGCGCATGGCGATCGCCTCCGTGCACCGCATCTGCCCGGAGTTCAATCCGGTGCAGGTGCTGCGCAGGAGCGGTCGCTCGGTGCTGCTCGTCGGCACGACGGGGCGGACCACGGCCGTCGCCAAGTGCTTACTGGACCAGTCGCCGGCGTGGGCGGAGCGGTTCCGGCACGAGATAGCGGCATACCGTGCGTTCGTCCGGCACCGGCCTCCGGTGCGTGCGCCCCGGCTCATCGCCGCGGACCCGGACAACTGCACGCTCGTCGTCGAGCGGATGCCCGGACGTCCGGCCGCCCTCGCCCGGCATCCCTCCGAGGCGCCGCCGCGCGCGGACGTCCGCGCCGCGCTCGGGGCCATCGCCCGGCTGAACTCATGGCGGCCGCCGGCGGGGACGTTCGACGCACCGCTGGACTACGCGTCGAGGATCGCCCGCTACCACGAGCTGGGGCTTTTCACCGACCGCGACCTGGGTGATCTGCAGAAGCTGCTGCACGGTCTCGCCCACGCCGGCGGACGGCAGGGCGGCCTGGGCCAGTTCTGTCACGGAGACGCGCTGCTGTCGAACATCCTCCTCGCGCCGACGGGCCCGGTGCTCGTGGACTGGGAGCACGCCGGCTGGTACCTGCCGGGGTACGACCTGGCGACGCTCTGGACGGTGCTGGGCGACGCGCCGGTGGCACGGCGCCAGATCAGCCAGCTGGCCCAGCAGTCGGGCCCCGCGGCCCGCGACGCCTTCCTGGTGAACCTGATGCTGGTGCTGACCCGGGAGATCAGGACCTACGAGACGGCCGTGCAGCGGACGATGCGGGAGGCCCCGCCGGCCGGCACCGTCCCTTCGGCGCAGGCCGGAGTCTCCTCCGGCGAGGAGCAGCGGCTGCTGTTGCGGCGGCTGCACGATGACTGCGCGCTGGCACGGCGGGCCGTGCGCGCGGCGGTCGGCACCCGCTGACCGGGACGAGGGGGAAGAGCGCTGTGCGCCCAGTGCCGACACACTGGACGCACAGCGCTCTGTCGTGTGCCGAGGTGACTCCGCGCCAGGGATGACGGGCACGCCCGGGCCGCACCGCGCGGGATGTCGGAGGCCCGCTGCCACACCCCGCACGGCCGAGGCAGAGGCCGTCCGCCCTACGGCCCGGCTCACACCGCGGGAGGACGGCTCACGGCGGGAGGCGCAGCGAGTCCCGCTCGGGGGAAGTCGTACCGGTCGCAGCCGTTCCCAGCCGTCCGGGCGGCACGGGAACACGGGTCCGTGACCGGGCACGGGCCGCCCGCCCCGTGCGGGCAGGCTGCGCAATACTGACCTCCGCAGGGCGGACCGCGTGGTCGAGCCCGGACCCCGGACGGAGGCACACCCCTCATGGCCCGACGCATCACTGCCGGAGTGGACGGATCACCGGAGAGCCGGGCCGCGGTCCACTGGGCGGCCCGCGAAGCGGCGCTCCGCGGGCTTCCGCTCCGCATGGTGCACGCATGGCTGTGGCAGCCCCTCGACGTGCCGATCGTGCAGGACCGCGAGGCGCAAGCGCGTTCGGCCGAGAGTCTGGTGCGTGAGGCGGAGTCGGAGATCACCGGGCGCTACCCGGACGTGCCGGTCTCCGCCGAGGTGGTGGCGGACACGGCGGTGGCAGCGCTGCTCGACGAGTCGGAGCGCACGTCGATGCTGGTGTTGGGCTCCCGCGGCCATGGCGCGATCGCCGGCTTCATCGTCGGCTCCTACGGCCAGCAGGTGATCGCCTCCGCCTCCTGTCCCGTCGTCGCCGTACGCGCGCCGGCCGGGGAGGAGCAGGACGGGACCGCGGTTCCCGAACCCCACGACGGCGCCGAGGTGGTGGTGGGACAGCACGGCACGCCGGAGGACTGCGACGCCGTCCTCGGATTCGCCTTCGAGACCGCCGCCGCGCATGGCGTGGGGGTGCGCGCGGTGCGGGCCTGGAGCCTGCCGACCCTCTACACCTACAGCCCGGGGTCGATGCGGCCGGCCGACGAGGCCGGCGGCCTGGAGCCGTTCGAGAAGAAGGCGCTGGCGGACGCACTGAAGCCCTGGCGGCAGCGCTACCCCCAGGTGCCGGTGACGGAGCACGTCGAGATGGGCAGCGCCGGGCAGGTGCTGCTGTCCGCCACGGGGCGTGCGCTACTGCTGGTCGTCGGCCGGCGCGCGCGCCGTTCTCCCATCGGTACGCGGATCGGTTCCGTCGCCCATGCCGCGCTGCACCACGCGCCCTGCCCCGTGGCGGTCGTACCGGCGAGCTGACCCCGGCGTCGTCCACCGCCGCCAGGCAACGCCTTCGCGCGCAGGAGCCGCTGGTCGCCAGGGCCGGCGGCTGCTCCTGCGCGCGGTGTCACGTCCCACGGCCGTGTGCCGTGAGCCCTGCGACGCCCGCGCCTGACGGCTCTCTGCGTTCCCGGGACCGGCCCCCGGCCGCGTCGGCTCCGCAGCGCACCGGCCGGACGCACGGCCGTTCCCCCGTCCCTGCGACGTTCCGCGCCCAGGCGCCGCGCCCGGCCGGAGCCGTGCCCTGACGGCCCCTCACCGACGATCATCGGTTCACTCCACCGACGCGCCGCAGGCCGCGCCCCGCCCGTCCATGACGTGGACTTCCGTGCCGCTGAGCCTCATTGACGGATCGTCCGGGAGCCGCTACCCCTGTACGGGTCGCTCGCGCACCATCCGTCACTGGAGGCTGCATTGCAGGCATCCGCCCTGGCACGACCGAGACTTGCTCGCAGGCGGGGGGCGGTGGTCGCGGCCCTGCTGCTGACCCTTGCCTCGGCCGCTCCGTCCGCCGCCGCGGAGCCGGCCGCGCCGTCCGACGAACTCCAGCGCGCCTTCGCCGCCGCCGCCGCAGAGTACCGGGTGCCGCAGAGCGTGCTGCTCGGCGTCGCCTACCTCCAGTCGCGCTGGGACGGGCACGGCGGCGCCCCGAGCGTCACGGGCGGTTACGGGCCGATGCATCTCACGGACGCCGCGACGGCCCTGGCCGAAGCCCCGCACCATTCGCACGGCGCGGAGGACGCCCGTGGCGACGCGGCCCGCGCTCCCCGGACGGGCGACGGCGCCACGCTCGCGGAGCGTGCCGTACCGCCGGCCCGGCTGCGGACCCTGGAGCGTGCCGCGGACCTCACCGGCATCCCCGCCGAACGGCTGCGCACGAACGCGGCCGCGAACGTCCGGGGCGGCGCGGCGCTGCTCGCCGACGCCCAGCGGAAGCTGGGCCTGGCGCCCGGCGGTGGCGCGGCGGACTGGTACACGGCGGTCGCCCGGTTCTCCGGCGCCGATGACACGGCGACCGCGACGACCTACGCCGACGACGTGTTCGACGTCATCCGCACGGGCCAGAGGCGCACCACGGACAGCGGGCAGCGGGTGTCGCTGCGGGCCCACGAGGGGCTGCGTCCCGACAGGTCGGGCCTGGCCCGGCTGGGGCTGCGCACCGTGGACCGATCGCTCACGGAGTGCCCGGTGACCGTGGCGTGCGAGTGGATCCCCGCGCCGTACGAGCAGTTCGGCGAGGGCGACTACGGCAACCACGACAAGGCGGACCGGCCCGCGTCGCAGTCGGTCGAGTACATCGTCATCCATGACACCGAGGCGACCTGGGACACCACCCTCCGCCTGGTCCAGGACCCCGAGTACGTGTCCTGGCAGTACTCGCTGCGGTCGTCGGACGGTCATGTCGCCCAGCACCTGCGGCTGAAGGACGTCGGCTGGCACGCCGGCAA
Organism: Streptomyces sp. WMMC940; assembly: GCF_027460265.1. Classification (NCBI taxonomy): domain Bacteria; kingdom Bacillati; phylum Actinomycetota; class Actinomycetes; order Kitasatosporales; family Streptomycetaceae; genus Streptomyces; species Streptomyces sp. WMMC940. The sequence continues at coordinate 7,163,719 of NZ_JAPZBC010000001.1, read as the reverse complement.
CTGGTACGTCAACGCCAAGTCGGTCGGGCTGGAGCACGAGGGTTTCCTCGTCAGTCCCGACGCCTGGTACACGGAGGCGATGTACCGCAGCTCCGCCCGGCTGGTGCGCTATCTCGCCAAGCGGTACGGCGTCCCGCTGGACCGGCAGCACATCATCGGGCACGACAACGTGCCGGGCACGCTGCCCTCGACCATCCCGGGCATGCACACCGATCCGGGGCCGTTCTGGGACTGGGCGCACTACTTCACGCTGCTGGGGCGGCCGTTCGTCCCGACGGCGGGGCCGGGCGCGTCCGCGGTGACGATCCGTCCCGACTACGACCGGCACCAGCCCGTGTACACGGGCTGTGTGAAGGCGGGCGACACCTGCACTCCGCACGGTTCGGGTGCGGTCCGGCTGCACACCGCGCCGGACGCCTCGGCGCCGTTGGTGAAGGACATCGGGCTGCGGCCGGGCGGCGGCGAGTCGACGACCGGTGTCAACGACACCGGCGCGCGGGCCACGACGGGGCAGCAGTACGCCGTCGCGGAGCGCCGCGGTGACTGGACGGCCATCTGGTACCTGGGCCAGAAGGCCTGGTTCCACGACCCGCGTACCCGGCCGACCGCGGTGGGCGCGCGGGCCGCGCTCGTCACCCCGCGCGCGGGCCTGGCGGAGGTTGCGGTGTACGGCCGTGCCTACCCGGAGGCGTCGGCGTACCCGGCGGGCGTACCGGTGCAGGCGGTGACGCCGCTGCCGTACAGGCTGCTCGCGGGACAGCGGTACGTGACCGGTGGCAGCACGCCGGGCGAGTACTACTGGGCGACGACGTTCGACGCGTCGAAGCACACCGTGGTGCGCGGCGACGAGCGCTACTACGAGATCCAGTTCGGGCACCGGGTCGCCTTCGTCAAGGCCTCCGACGTGCGGGTCGTGCGCCGGTAGCGGACCGCCGGCGGGCGGCGGCGCGCGGCCGGTTCATCCGGACGGGTGATCATCGGGGCCGCGTGGCCCGGAGAGGCGACGGGTAGGGCTCGCCCGTACGCCGACCGGTCCGCGCGGCTCGCGCGCGGACGCACACCGAAAGGCCGGGCACGCATGGCACAGCCCTTCGAACTGCCGGATTTCTACGTCCCTCATCCGGCCCGTCTCAACCCCCACGTCGACGCGGCACGGCGGCACACCCGTGAGTGGGCGCACCGCATGGGGATGCTGGAGGGGTCGGGGATCTGGGAGCTCGAGGACCTCGAGGCGCACGACTACGCCCTGTTGTGCGCCTACACCCATCCGGACTGCTCGGCGGAGGTGCTCTCGCTGGTCACCGACTGGTACGTGTGGGTGTTCTTCTTCGACGACCACTTCCTGGAGGTCTACAAGCGCACGGGGGACACGGCGGGCGGCAAGGCCTATCTGGACCGGCTGCCCGCGTTCATGCCGCTCGATCCGGAGCAGGGCGTCCCGGAGCCGACCAACCAGGTGGAGGCGGGACTCGCCGACCTGTGGGCGCGCACGGTGCCGAGCATGTCCGCGGCGTGGCGGGCCCGGTTCGCCGAGGCGACGGAGCATCTGCTCAACGAGTCGCTGTGGGAGCTGCACAACATCAACCAGGGCCGGATCGCCAACCCGGTCGAGTACGTCGAGATGCGGCGCAAGGTCGGCGGTGCGCCGTGGTCGGCGGGGCTCGTCGAGTTCGCGGCGGGCGCGGAGATCCCCGAGCGGGTCGCCGGCTCGCGGCCGATGCGCGTGCTGAGGGACGCCTTCTCCGACGGGGTTCATCTGCGCAACGACCTGTTCTCGTACGAGCGGGAGGTCGGCGACGAGGGCGAGAACAGCAACGGCGTGCTGGTCCTGGAGACGTTCCTCGGCTGCTCCACCCAGGAGGCGGCCGATGCGGTCAACGACCTGCTGACCTCACGGCTGCAGCAGTTCGAGAACAGCGCGCTCACCGAGGTCCCGGCGCTCTGCGTGGAGTACGGCCTGGACCCGGCGGAGTGCGCGGCGGTCGCCGCGTACACGAAGGGCCTGCAGGACTGGCAGTCGGGCGGGCACGAGTGGCATCTGCGTTCCAGCCGCTACATGAACGAGGGCGCGGTGGCGGGGCCTTCGCTCTTCGACGGGGTGCTCGGGACGTCTGCCCTGGACGTCAGGACGTTGTTCGGCCGGCCGGCGGTGTCCCGGCTGCGCGGACTGACGCACGTACCGCACCGGCCGACGGGGCCGTCACTGCTGCCCGAGTTCGACTGCCCGTTCCCCCTCACGCTCAGCCCGCACCATCAGGACGCGCTGACCCGGTCGGTCACCTGGGCGAAGCGGATGGGGCTCCTCGGGGACATCTGGGACGAGGAGATGCTCACCGGCTTCGACTTCGCCCTCTGCGCGGCCGGCCTCGACCCGGACGCCACGCCCGAGGAGCTGGAGCTCAGCACGGAGTGGCTGACGTGGGGCACGTACGGGGACGACTATTACCCGCTGGTCTTCGGCCGCCCCCGCGATCTCCTCGGCGCGAAGGCGTGCACCGACCGGCTGACGGCCTGTATGCCGCTCGACGACCCGGGGTCGGGCGCCGCGGTCGCGCGGAGCCCGATGGAGCGGTCGCTCGCGGATCTCTGGGCGCGGACAGCGGGGCCGATGGGCCCCGAGGCGCGGGCGGGGCTGCGGCGTGCGCTGGACATGATGCTGGAGAGCTGGCTGTGGGAGCTGCACAACCAGGCGCAGCACCGGGTGCCCGACCCCGTGGACTACATGGAGATGCGACGCAGCACCTTCGGATCGGACCTCACGATGATGCTGTGCCGACTGCGGCACGAGGGGGAGCTGCCGCCGGAGATCCACGCTACGGGGACGATGCGGAGCCTGGAGAACGCGGCGTCGGACTACGCCTGTCTGATCAATGACCTCTTCTCGTACCAGAAGGAGATCGAGGTCGAGGGCGAGCTGCACAACGGCGTCCTGGTGGTGCAGAACTTCTTCGGCTGCGACTACGGGGCCGCCGTCGGGATCGTGGACGATCTGATGCGGTCGCGGCTGAGCCAGTTCCTGCACATCACGGAGCACGAACTCCCACTGCTGCAGGAGCGGTTCGCGCTGGACTCCCGGGGCAGGGCGGCCCTGGACTCCTATGTGCGGGAACTGGAGGACTGGCTCGCGGGCATCCTGAACTGGCACCGGAAGGCGCGCCGTTACGGGGCGGAGGACGTGCGGTCGGGCCCGGGCGCGGCGTTGCGTCTCGACGGGCCCCTGGCTCTGGGCATGTCGGCGGCGAGGGTCGTCGACCTGCTCCGGACAGGTGCGGGGTCGGGGGCGCCGGTGAGCACCGGCACGGGATCGCACACCGGCGCGTCGGCGGGTGCCGTGCGGCTCTGACCCCGATACCGGGGCGGCTCGTGTGGGCCCGGGACGTCCCGCGCCGCAGGAACCGGGGCGGGCGCGGGCTGTCGTACCGGTCCCGCGTCGGGGGCGCGGGACCCTACGGGGCCGGGCGGTGCGCGAGGCGCGTGCGGCGGGAGCGGGGGCGCACGGGCATGGACCCGACCCGGGCCGGGTTCACCGACACCGGCGGGCTCCCACCGCGGGACCGCCCCGTCCGCGCGATTCCGACGGCGGGGGTGCCCGGAGGATCAGCCCTGCTGGAAGAGTTCCGCGGGCAGCGGCTTGAGGAGGGCGTAGAGATCGTCGGTGATCGGCCGGTCCCAGCTGGCGATGGTGACGAGGACGTTGTCGCTGCGGTCGAACTGCACGC